>JABFXP010000578.1 GCA_013361685.1 Catenulispora sp. | reverse complement strand
CGGCCAGCCCGGCCAGCAGCCTGGTCAGCAGCCCGCTCATCAGCAGGCTCAGCCGTACGCCGCCTCGCAGCCGCCGCTCCCGCCGCCCGGATTCCAGCAGGGCCCGCCGCCCCGGCCGGTGGCGCAGCCCGGCCATCCGCAGCAGCCGCAGCCGCCGAGACCGCCGCACCAGCAACCGCAGCAGCCGTGGGCTCAGCAGCCCGGCGCCATCCCGCACCAGGCTCCTTACGTCCCGCAGCAGGTCCCGGCCCAACAACCGCAGCAACCGCGTCTCGGCGAGTACACCGGCGTTTATCAGACCGCCGCCAACGCCTCCACCAAGCTGCGAATAGGCCGCGACGCCGCCAACGACATCGTCCTGCACGACCTCCAGGTCTCGCGCTTCCACGCCGAGCTGCGGTTGCGCGGCGACGGCCGCGGCTTCGAGATCGTCGACCTGCGCAGCCACAACGGCACGTTCGTCAACGGCAACCGGATCGGCCGCTCCGAGATCGCCGAGGGCGCGGTCATCGCCATCGGCCGCCACCTGCTGCGGCTGCGCAACGGGCAGCTCGAGGAGTTCGTCGACACCGGCTCGGTGACGTTCTCCGCAGCCAACCTGTCGGTGCTGGCCGGACAGAAGGTGCTGCTGGACGACGTGAGCTTCGCTCTCGAGGGCGGCGACTTCCTGGCCGTGCTCGGGCCGACCGGCGCCGGCAAGTCCACGCTGATGAAGGCGTTGACCGGCAATCGTCCGGCCGACCGCGGTGCAGTTCTCTATAACGGTCGCGACCTCTATGCGAACTATGCAGAGCTCCGCAATCGTGTCGGCTATGTCCCGCAGGACGACATCCTGCACCCGCAGCTGAAGGTCCGGGACGCCCTGCGCTACGCGGCCCGGCTGCGGTTCCCTCCGGACACCGCGGCGGCTGAGCGCGACCACCGCGTCGAGGAGGTCATGTCCGAGCTCGGCCTGACTGAGCGTGCGGACCTGGCTGTGGAGAAGCTGTCCGGTGGTCAGCGCAAGCGCACGTCGGTGGCGATCGAGCTGCTGACCCGGCCCTCGCTGCTGATCCTCGACGAGCCCACCTCCGGTCTGGACCCGGGCTATGAGAAGTCGGTGATGGACCTGCTGCGGCGGCTGGCCGACGGCGGCCGGACCGTGATCACGGTGACGCACAGCATCCAGAGTCTGGACCGCTGCGACCGGATCCTGTTCCTGGCGCCCGGCGGGCAGACGGCGTTCTTCGGGCCGCCCCCGGAGACCCTGCAATTCTTCAGTCGCCCCACCTATGCCGAGGTATTCCAGGACCTGGACCGCGCCGCTCCGGGCTTCGCCAAGAACGCGTTCGCCGGTTCGCCGGCCGACCACCAGTACGTGCGGGCGCCCTTGGGCGCGCAGCTGAACAAGGCCAACGGCAATCCGGCGGCGGGTGCCGCACAGCAGGCCGCGGTGCCGGCGGCGAACCCGCACTGGGGTCACCAGCTGTCCACCCTGTTCCGGCGGTTCAGCTCGGTGGTGATGGCCGACCGGCGCAACACCCTGATGCTGTTCATGCAGGCGCCGATCCTCGGCGTGCTGATGCTGGCGGTGCTCGGCTCCCACGACTTGTCGACCACCGACCCGGTGGCCTCCAAGAAGGCCGGCTCGGTGCTGCTGGCGCTGGTGCTCGGCGCGACCTACCTCGGGGCGTCCAACTCGATCCGCGAGATCGTGAAGGAGAGGCCGATCCTCACCCGGGAACGGGCGATCGGGTTGTCGCCGTCGGCGTATGTGCTGTCCAAGGTGCTGCTGCTGGGGCTGCTCACGATCGCGCAGGCCGCGGTGCTGGTCTTCCTCGGAATCGTCCGGCAGGGCGGGCCCGGGCACGGTTCGGTGATGTCCTCCGGGCAGTTCGAGCTGTTCTTCGGCGTGGCGCTGGCCGGGCTGGCCGCCATGGCCCTGGGCCTGCTGGTGTCGGCCTTCGTCTCCAACGCCGACAAGGCGCTGACCATCCTGCCGGTGGTGCTGTTCGCCGAGTTCCTGTTCACCGGCTCGGCGTTCCCCGTGAACAAGACGCCGGGGCTGGCGCAGGTCAGCTACCTGGCCACGGCGAAGTGGGGCTACTCGGCCGCGGCGTCGACCGCGAACGCCGATGTGCTGCTCGGCACCGGGTGCAACGACACGGCGCCGGAGCCGCTGCCGGGCGCGCACTGCGATTCGACGCAGGCGCACAAGCCCGGGGTGTGGTGGGGCGACATCAGCGCGCTGAGTGCGTTGACCTTGGTGTGTGTCGCGGGGGCGTGGTTGGCGATCCGGCCGGTCGGGCAGCCGAAACGTAAGTAGGTTGGTGGTGGCGCCGGCTCGTCGCGGGTCGGCGCGCCGGCGCCACGACCACCGCAGACCAACCCCGCTCCCGCTACGCCGCCCCGATCGCCGTAGCCCAGTACCCGGCAACCCGCAGCGGCAACTCCACCTGCACCGTCTTACCGCCCCCGTCAGCGTCAGCCGGCACCGCCGTGCGCCCGCCTGCCTCCGCGGTCAAGTCACGTACCAGCTGCAACCCCCAGCCACCGCTGTCGTCAGGGTGGGGACTCAACAACGCCTTGGGCCGATGCGGGTGCCGGTCATGCACAGCCACCGACAGGCAGCCGTACTCCAGAGCCAAGGTGACCTCCGCCTGACGGCACAGCAGCGCCGCGTGCTTCGCGGTGTTCGTGACCAGTTCGCTGATGATCACGATCGCCGAGTCGACGACCGGCTCGTCCAGGTCCAGCCCCCAGTCCACCAGGATCTCGCGGGCGACCCGCCGCGCGGCCGAGGCGCCCTCGGATTTGGTGGGCACCGCGAAGGTGATCCGGTAGCCGTTCTGCGGCTCCCGCCCGACCCCGAGCACTTCCATCACCTCTCACGAATCTGGCGCGCCTCGTCCCGTCTCGGAACGGCTCCCCCGCCGTCGGTACAGTTGCCATGCTGTCCGTGCCTTGGCAGTCATGCCCCCTGCACGGCAATTTCACTCCTGCGAATGCACGTTCATTTGGAGGCGGCTTTGAAGACCGAGCAGGCGATAGCGGACCGCTTCGCCCTCGACGACCTGCTCACGGCCTATGCGGTGGCGATCGACACCGACCAGGTGACCGAACTCACACGGTTGGCCACCGAGGACGCGGTGTTCGACTACCAGTCCAGCGGGGGGCCGCGGGGGTCGGTGGCCCAGGCCCAGCAATGGCTGGAAACCGCGCTGGAGCAGGTCCCGGTGCGGGCGCACCTGATCGTGAACCGGCGCTTCGACATCCACGAGGACAGCGCCTGCGTGGAGGCGCACTTCTTCAACCCGATGTCGGTGAAGGTGCCGGGGCAGAAGAACGAGATCTGGAACCCCGGCGGGGGCTACTACTTCGTCGGGTTCCGGCGCACCGAGAAGGGGTGGCGGATCTCAGAGCTCGTCATGCTCCAGACGTGGCGGGTCGCCGTCGGCGTGCACGCGGCCGGCGGATCGGGCGGGCACCGCGGCCCCTGACCGGGTTCCGGAGGCGGCGCCGGGCTGGCTTGGACCGAGAACGGTCAGGTCAGCCTGGCGCGTCGTCCGGACAGTCAGGTCCGTGCGGCCGGGAGTTCGGCGCCCGCCGGGCTTTCCCCCCGTGCCTTCACCACCGAGTGCACGAAGGCCGCGACGATCATCGAGGTGCCGGCGATCGACGCGACCCAGTCCGGGACGTCCTTGCCGATCTCGACCAGCAGCAGCACCGCGAGGATCCCGATGGAGTAGTACGCGCCGTGCTCGAGGTAGACGTACTTGTCCAGGGCCTTCTTGCGGACCAGGAACACCGTCAGGCTCCGGACGTAGGTGGCGCCGATGCCCAGGCCGATGGTGAACAGCGCGATGTCGACGGTGACCGAGAAACCGCCCATGACGCTGTCGAAGGAGAACGAGGCGTCCAGGACCTCCAAGTACAGGAACAGCATCAAAGCCTGGCGTCCCTGTGGCGGCTTGTCGCTGCCGATCTCGGCCAGGCTCTCGCTCTTGTCGGCGGCGCTGTCGGACAGTCGCTTGATCGTGAAGTAGGTGACCAGCCCGATCACGCCGGCGATCGGGACTCCCAGCGGGTGGTCGTGGCCGAAGGTCAGGCCGGCCACCGCGAGGAACAGGATCACCCCGACGACCTGGAACGCCTCCAGCGCCAGCGGCTTGAACCGCTCGCCCAGCGCGGCCAGGCGGCGTTCGAAGAACGGCAGCCAGATCTGGTCGTGGTCGCTGAGGAAGAAGTCCATGAAGATCATCAGCAGGAAGACGCCGCCGAACGCCGCGATCAGCGGCTGAACGTTCAGGATCTCGTGGGAGTACCCGTTCGGATCCTTGACGGACGAGCTGAGAACGTGAAAGGGGTTCTGTCTGGTGGCCGCGACCAGGACCACCAGCGGGATCAGCAGTCTCATGCCGAACACGGCGATCAGGATGCCCACGGTCAGGAACAGCCGCTGCCAGCGCTCGTCGAAGCGGCGCAGCACGGTCGCGTTCACCACCGCGTTGTCGAAGGAGAGGGCGACTTCCAGCACCGCCAGCATGGCCACGACGGTCGCCGAACGGACGCCGCCGAGCCACAGAGCGAACGCTAAGCCCAACAGGGTGGCGCCGTAAGCCAACCCGAAGTCCCGTCCGCGCATGTCACGGCCCTTTCTGCCAAGCACGCAGCCGTCCGGGACGCCGGAAGCCGACCGCGCCGTAGTGATCGGGCCGCCTGTCGCGTACCCACCGTCTCTAGTTCTTAGGATGCCCTATTCAGACTTCTAATACACGATCGGGGGGAAGGGAAAGAGGAGCTTCGCTCTCTGGCTCGCGCCCCGTAACTTGTCGCCAAAGGTATGCCCGCACGTTACCGTTCGTTCCGAGCTCGGCGGCAAGCTGATCGGCGTCGCGCGGCTCTGCGGGCGGTCGACGTCCCGTATCAGGGCATGGGGTCTAAGGGGTTTGGGATTGGCTGCGCTAGACGGGGCGTTGGAAAGCGCCGACACGATACCTGAGGCTGTTCCGGGAGGAGGCCGCCGACCGCGCTCGGCGATGTTCGGCCGGGATCACGGCCTGGCCTGGCTGTTCTTGCTGCCGTCGCTGGCAGTCTTCGCAGTGTTCATCCTGTATCCGCTGGTCGAGTCGTTCGTCCTGAGCACCCACGGGTCGGATATTTTCGGTAACTCCTCGCGGTACGTCGGGTTCAAACACTTCCGCGACCTGTTCTCCGACCCGGACTTCTACACCGTGCTCAGCACCACGGCGATGTTCACGGTGCTGACGGTGCTTCCCGGAGTGCTGGGGGCACTGGCGCTGGTGCTGCTGATGGAGTCGCGGATCCGCGGTATCAGGATCTTCCGGAGCGCGTTCGCCCTGCCGTTCGCCTTCTCGGCGGCCAGCGCGTCGGTGATCTTCGCGGTCATCTACAACCCGGCGGTCGGCATCGCGAACGGCATGCTGGCGCACGTCGGCGCCAAGCCGATCGGATGGCTGACGGACCCCGACTGGGTGCTGCTGTCCGTGGTGGTGGTGCAGATCTGGCTCACCCTCGGCTACAACGTGCTCGTGCTCTCCGCCGGGGTGGCGGCGATCCCGGCCGACATCCTCGAGGCCGCGCGGCTGGACGGCGCGACCGGGTGGCGGCTGCACCTGTCGGTCGTGGTGCCGCTGCTGTCGCCGCAACTGTTCTTCCTCACCGTCGTCTCCACGATCAACTCCCTGCAGGCCTTCACCGCCATCCGCGTGCTGGCGCCGGAGGGCGGCCCCGGCGGCAAGGCGATGACGCTGGTGTACGCGATCTACAACAGGGGCTTCGAGAACGGCAACAGCGACCTGGGCACCGCCAGCGCCTACGCGATCGTGCTGCTGTTCATCGTGCTGATACTCACCGCGATCCAGTTCGGGGTGTTGGAGCGGAAGGTGTTCTACCGGTGAACGCGATCGTCCGGGACCGGCTGGCGAAGGTCCTCGTCTACCTGGTGTTGATCGCCGCCGCGCTGGCCGTGGTGTTCCCGGTCTACTACGCCCTGGCCGGCAGTGTGATGCCGACCCGCGACCTGACCAAGGCGCCGCCGGCACTGGTGCCGTCGGGGCTGCATCCGGGGAACTTCGCCGACGTCTTCAACGCCGTGCCGCTGGGGCACCAGTATCTGAACAGCGTGATCGTCTCCGGGATCATCACGGTGGCCCAGGTGGTGACGTCGCTGCTGGCCGCCTACGCCTTCGTGTTCCTGCCGATGAAGTGGCGCGGCGCGGTGTTCGGGCTGTTCTTGGCCACCCTGATGATCCCCTGGGAGGCGATCATCATCCCGAACTACAAGCTGATCGCGAACGCGCACCTGGCGAACACCTACTTCGCGCTGGTGCTGCCGTTCCTGGCCTCGGCCTTCGGGACGTTCATGCTGCGGCAGTCCTTCCTCCAGTTCCCGATGGAGCTGCGGGACGCCGCACGGATCGACGGTTCAGGACACCTGCGCTTCCTCTGGCGGATCGTGGTCCCGCTCGCGCGGCCGACGATCGCCGCGATCGCCGTGTACTCGTTCCTGTCCGCCTGGAACCAGTACTTCTGGCCGCTGCTGGTCACCGACAAGCCCAAGATGCAGACGCTGCAACTGGGGATGTCACAGCTGAACAACTCCGAGTCCGCGGACCCGCGGCTGATCCTGGCGGGGGTGGCGCTGTCGGTGCTGCCGACGCTGCTGCTGGTGGTCTTCGGGCAGAAGTTCATCGTCAAGGGTCTGACCAGCGGGGCGGTCAAGTAGTGCCGCTCCGCTTCACTTCACAGGGGAGAAACTCAATGAGGAGATCGCTCCACGGCCGCCGCTCGGTGCGGACAGCCGCCGTTCTGCTGGCCGCCGGGCTGGCGCTGAGCGCGTGCAGCTCGTCGTCGAAGGGCGGCTCGTCGGGCGGGTCGTCCGGCTCGGTCCCGGGCGCCGACGCCCTGGACAAGGCCTCCGGCGTGGTCAACCTGACCTTCTGGCACAGCATGAAGGACACCAACCAGAAGGCGGTCACCGCGATCGTCGACGCCTTCAACGCCGCCCACCAGGGCAAGATCCACGTCACGGACACCTACCAGGGCACCTACGACGACGCGATCGCCAAGTACAAGACCGCGGTGAGCTCGCACTCCACGCCGTCGATCATGCAGACCTACGACGTCGGCACCCGCTTCATGGTGGACTCCAAGCAGACCATCCCGATCGCCGACCTGGCCGCCAAGGACGGCTACTCGCTGGCGGACCTGCAGCCGAACATCGTGAACTACTACTCGATCGCCAACAAGCTGCAGTCGATGCCGTTCAACTCCTCGATGCCGCTGCTCTACATCAACGTCGAGGCGTTCAAGAAGGCCGGGCTGGACCCGGCGAACCCGCCGAAGACCCTGGACGAGCTGGCCGACGCCGCCAAGAAGCTCACGATCAAGGACGCCGGCGGCACCACCACCCAGTACGGCTTCGGCGCGGCCGACTACGGCTGGTTCGTCGAGCAGCTCACCGCCGAGTCCGGCGCGCAGTACTGCGACAACGACAACGGCCGCACCGCGCGGGCGACCAAGCTGAACCTGGGGACCGGCGCACCGCTGGAATACACGAAGTGGTGGGCCGACCTGGTCAAGGGCGGCTACGCGGCGAACACCGGCCGCCCCACCGCGGACGCGCAGGCCGCGTTCAAGGCCGGCAAGGTGGCGATGAACCTGGAGTCCACCGGCGTGCTCGGCGGCTACGTCGACGCCGGTGCCAAGGCCGCCTCGCCGTTCACCGTGGCCACCGCGCCGTTCCCGAAGACCTCGGACGCCGACAGCGGCGGCCCGGTGATCGGCGGCGCGTCGCTGTGGATCGACCGGGTCGGGCACTCCGACGCCGAGGTCCGCGCGGCCTGGGAGTTCGCCAAGTTCGCCGCCTCGGCGCAGCAGCAGGCGGCCTGGCACCAGGCGACCGGGTACTTCCCGGTGAGCGTGGCGGCGCTGCAGGACCCGACTGACGTCGCCTACCGGCAGAAGCACCCGCAGTTCCAGACCGCGATCGACGAGCTGACCGCCACCAAGCCGAGCACCGCGACCGCCGGGTGCCTGCTGGGCGTGATGCCGCAGGCGCGCGCCGACCTGGAGCAGGCGATGCTGAACGTGGCGACCACCGGGACCACGGCGGAGGCGGCGCTCGCCGACGCGTCGTCGAAGATCTCGAAGCTGATCAGCGACTACAACTCGGCGGTCGGGTGAGGACCGGG
>JABFXP010000103.1 GCA_013361685.1 Catenulispora sp. | reverse complement strand
AAACTCCACAACCTGCGCAACTCCACAGCCTGCGCAACCACCCAACCCACAAACCTAAGCAGCAACAGGCTTCTTCTGCGTGATCCCCATATACACCAGCCCGATCATCGCGGCCCGCAGCTCCGTCAGCTTGATACTCCACGCCTCGAACACCCGCTGATGCGCCGAGATCGAAGCCAGCATCGCGACCAGAGCGCCGGCTGTCGCCGTCGGCGGCATCACATCGTCCGCCCGGCCCGCGCTCTGCAACTCCGTCATGGCGTCGGCCAGCGACACCGTCACATTGTTCAGAATCTTCATCCGGATCTTGTGGAAGCGCTTGTCCCCTTCCGCGGTGGCCAGATCCACCACGCGCAGGATCGCCTCATGCTCGTTCCAGAACGCCAGGAACCCGTCGACCAGGGCCTCAGCCGCCTGCATCCCCGCCCGGCCGGTCCAGGTCCGGCCCTCGGCGAGCTCCTTCAGGTGCGCGCCGTCCTTGGCCATGTCGTTCGCGATCTCGATGATCGCCGACTCGATGTCCGGGAAGTACTGGTAGAACGTGGCCGGGCTGGTACCGGCGAGCCGCGCCACGTCGATCACGGTGATGGAGCGGTACGCCTGCGAGACCAGCATCTCGCCGAGGCACTCCAGCAGCCGGGCCCTGGTGGCCTGGCCGCGCTTTCCCGCGATCCGCCCGTCGACGGTGCGCACTTGCTGAGCTGTCATGCCGTCAGTTTATTCGGTGCGGGGCGCGGAACCGGCCCAGACCTGGGTGGTTGTCGAAGATCGGCGGACGTTATCATGCCCGTCACTCCGCAGCCGCCCCGCCGACGCCGCCGAAGCCCCCGACTCCACCGCCGGCCGCCCCGCCGACCTCGCCGGCCCCACCGTCGGCCTGCTGGCCCGCACGAGTGAACCGCGGCGCCTCGCCAGCACCGTGCACCAGCAGTTCCGCGCCGGAAATCTGGGCGGCCTCGTCAGAAGCCAGAAACAAACAAGCGTTGGCGATGTCGCCGGGCTCTGCCATCCGCCCCATCGGCAACCCCCGGCCGACCAGGGCGGCGGCCTCCGGGCCGCCGTAGTAAGCGGTCAGCGACTCGGTAAGCACCGGCCCGGGCAGCACGCAGTTCACCCGCACCCGCGGCGCCCACTCCAGCGCCAGACTCTTGGTGAGCGCCGCCAAAGCGGCCTTGGCAGCGCCGTAGACCGCCGTACCCGGGCTCGGACGGGTCCCCGCCACCGAGCCGACGTTCACAATGCTGGCGCCGCCGTGCACGGGCGTCAGCGGGTGCATGCACTGCGCGGCGTAGAGCACGCCGAGAACGTTGAGGTCGAACGCGGCTCGCGCCGCCGCCTCGGGATAGTCCAGCGCCGCACCCGGCCGCGCCCCGCCGGCATTGTTGACGAGCACGTCCACGCGCCCGAACTCGTCGGCGACGACCTGGAACGCCGCCTCCACGGCACCGCGCGACCCGAGGTCGGCCGCGATGAACCGGCCCACGGCCTGCCGCGGCTCGGTGCGGGCCAGCGTCACCACGGTGGCCCCGGCCGCCTCGAAGCGCTCCGCGACCGCCCGTCCGATGCCCCGGGTCCCGCCGGTGACGACGGCGACCCGTCCGGTGAACGACGTCACACCCGACTGTGTATCAGAGGTGGCCTTTCCACGGAAGCGCCATGTTTTCCGAGGGAAAACCGCCGCCCGGCCCGGTTTTCACCCGGTTGGAGGATTGACCGTGACCGAAGCGCGGTGTCGACTCTTGCACAGTCCGGAGGAGATGACGATGGGCGAATCCGCCGCTGTACCCCTGGTCGAACCCGCCGGTGGCGGGGACGACGAACCCTTTTTAGGCCTGGCGTGGGCCGAGGCCATCGAGGCCACGGAACTGCTGCGCTCGGCGCTGGCCGCGCTCGGACTGGCCGAGGAGATCCCGCGCCTGCGCGGCGACGTGAACGTGTACGGCCGGCCGATGGTGACGGTCGGCCGGATCACCCCGACGGCGGCCCGGCGCCTGGCCGCCGCCCTGAGCCGGGCGGCGCAGTATCAGCCCCGGGTCTACGGGCAGGCCGCACCCGCACCCGCACCCGTGCCGGCGTCGACGACAGCGGCACCGGCGACTCTGGCAGCGCCGACGCCGACGCGCAGCGAGGCGGGAGCCTGCCTTGTACCGGTCCCGGCACAGATGCCGGTATCAGCACCCTCACCCTTGCCCACACCCATGCCCGCCCCCACAAGCGCACCGGTAGCGGCCAGACCATCGGCACCGGTCCCAGGCGGCGCCCTGCCGACCCCACCGCAGGGCATGCTCTACAGCACCCCTTCCGGCCCGGCTCCCACCGTGCTCTCCGGGCCGTCGCTGGTTCCGGCACCGTCCGGCCCCGCCGATGCGCCCGGAACCCCGGTACCCACCAGCCTGCCCGCCCTACCCCCCGCCGCCTCCCCCTCCGACTCCATCCGGCTACCCGCCTGAACAGACCCGGCCCCACCCCACCCCCGAAAGCCGACGGCGGCCGAAGCCTGCGGGAAGGCTCGGCCGCCGTCACCGCCCAAGGGGCGGATTGCTGCGTGGGGGTGCATGCAAAGTAGCACCCTCAGCCACTTGACGACCATGCTTTCGATCCGCCCTTTGAGTCAGGGCACGAAGAAGCGGCTGGAGCCCGACACGGCTCCAGCCGCGAACCCGGCCGACCCGGGGGGGATCGTCAACCGGGGTGGGTGCCGATCCCGCGGTCACCCACGTCTGGACCTGCCGCGCCAGCCTAGGATCCGCGCTCCGGGCGCCGCCAACGTTTCGCCGCTGAGGCGAAAGGTTTCGACGCACCTCACCGCGCCCGCCAGCCCTCCCCCTTGGCCCGGCTCCGGAACAGCTCTGCCTGCCGCTCGCCGCTGATGTTCCCCAACCGCACCAGATGCGGCGCCACCCCCAGCGCCTGCCCCTTCGCCATCTCCCGCGCCGCCCAGATCGCCCGCACCGTGCCCTGCACCGCGCTGGGCTCGCTGCCCGCGATGGTGCGCGCGGCCCACTCCGCGGCGGCGGCCAGCGCCGCATTGTCCGGCGTGACCTCGCTGACGAACCCGATCTCATGAGCGCGCCGGGCCGTCATCCGTTCGGCGGTGCCCAGCAGCGCCAGCCGGGCCAGTTCCCCGTGCGGCATGCGCTGCGCCAGGTGGATCGCCTCGTAGGCGAGGACCATGCCGTAGCTGACGTGCGGGTCGAAGAACGTGGCGTGCTCGGCGGCGATCACGAACTCGCACTCGCCGAGCAGGTAGAACGCGCCGCCGCAGGCCATGCCGTTGACCGCGGCGATCACCGGCTTCCAGAGGTCGGCGGTCTTGGGCCCCAGCGCGATGCCCGGGTCGTCGACCATGTACGGCGACGACGGCTGCGGCACCTGCGCGTCCCGGTCGATGCCGGTGCAGAACGCCTTGTCGCCGCTGCCGGTCACCACCACGCAGCGCACCGAGTCGCGGTGCCGCAACGTTTTCCACAGGCTGTGGATCTCCTCGGCCATCACCAGGTCGAAGGCGTTGTGCCGCTCGGGCCGGTGCAGCGTCACGTAGGCGACGCCCTCCCGTTCCTCGTACAGGAGGGTACTGAATTCGAGATCACTCATCGGGGGTCCAGGCCGCGACGGCGAGCCCTTCCAGCTCCCGGAACACCACACGCACCGGCTGCCCGATCTCGATCGTGGCCGGGTCGACCGAGTTGATCTCGGCGTCCGCGCCGGCGACCAGATTGCCCACCAGCCGCAGCCGCCGGTCCTCCTCCAGCTCCACGACCACCACCGGATACGGCGCGACCGCCGCGTAGTCCGGCAGCAGCGGGGGACGCGGCACGGCGAAGGACCAGATGTGGCCGCGCCCGGACATCCGCTTCCACTCGAACTCGGTGCTCTGGCAGTGCGGGCACATCGGCCGCGGCGGGAACAGCACCTCGCCGCAGCGTGCGCACGTCTGCATCCGCAGCTCGCCCTTGGCGGCGTACTCGAAGTACGGCGCGCCGTCGTCGTCGACGAACGGTCTGAGCATCTGGGCAGCCCCTTTCAGTCCCGGCGCAGCAGGACGGCCGACGTCGGTACAGCTTCGCCCGCGGTGACCAGGCATGTCGAGGCCCCGGCGACCTGGTTGGAGGAGGTCCCGCGCAGTTGCCGCACACCTTCGTTGATCAGATTGAAGCCGTGGACGTAGGCCTCGGACAGGCCTCCCCCGGAGGTGTTGATCGGCAGCCGGCCCCCGAGTTCGAGCGCGCCGTCCTCGGTGAAGGCGCCGCCCTCGCCCTTGCCGCAGAAGCCGTAGCCTTCCAGGGACAAGGGGATCAGCGGGGTGAAGGCGTCGTAGATCTGCGCCACGTCGACGTCCTCGGGGCGGAAGTCAGAGTACTTCCACAGCTGCTTCGCGGCGGTCCACGACGGACCGGCGAGCGGGTCGTCGTTCCAGTAGTTGACCATGCCGTGGTGCTGCGCCGGCAGTCCCTGCCCGAAGGCGTGGACGTAGACCGGCTGCTGCTTGCAGTCCCGGGCGCGCTCGGCGGAGACCATCACGACCGCCAACGCGCCGTCGGTCTCCAGACAGTTGTCGAACAGGCACAACGGATCCGAGATCATGCGGGCGCTGAGGTAGTCCTCCATCGTCAGCTTGCGCTCGTGCATGATCGCCGCCGGATTGGCGTTGGCGCGGTTGCGGCAGGCGATCGCGACGTTGCCCAGGTGTTCGCGGGTCAGGCCGTATTCGTACATGTGGCGCCGGGCCAGCACGGCGATCTCGTCCACCGGCCGCAGCAGTCCGAAGGGCCGGGTCCACTGCGCGGGCGTCGGGAGCTGGTTCACGGTGTCGGTCCACGGCCGCGGCCCGCTGCCGCGCTTGCGCGAGCGCCACGCGACACCGACTTCCGCCTGCCCGGTCGCGATCGCCATCGCCAGGTGCCCGATGGTCGCGCACGATCCGCCGCCGCCGAAGCCGACGCGGGAGAAGAAGGTGACGTCGCCCGCGCCGACCGCCTTGGCCACCTCGACCTCGTCGGTGGCCTCCATCGTGTAGGCGGCGAAAGCGTCGACCTCCCGCGCGGCGATGCCGGCGTCGTCCAGCGCCATGGCGATGGCGCGGCAGGCGAGCGCCTTCTCGGACGGCTCGAGGTGTTTGGCGAACTCGGTCTGGCCGATGCCGACGATCGCGGCCCGGTCCTTCAAAGGCGTCGGATTCATGCACCTTCCCATCTGACGCTACGTCAGATATCTGCCTATCATGAGCCCCGACACGGTGCCAGAGCCAACTTTCCCCGCGAAAGGCCACCCGGTGATGACGGTGCAGCACGGCGAGACGACAGTCCCGGACCTGGTGGCGCGGGCCGCCGAGGAACACGGCGAGCGCGAGGCGGTGGTCGACGGCGCCGAGCGGCTGACCTTCGCCGCCCTGGCCTCCCGGGTGCGGCAGGCGGGCCGGGCGATGATCGCCTGGGGCGTGCGGCCCGGGGACCGGGTGGCGCTGTGGGCGCCGAACTCCGCGGAGTGGATCGCCACGGCGCTGGGGGCGGTGTCGGTCGGCGCGGTGCTGGTGCCGCTGAACACCCGGCTGAAGGCGGCCGAAGTCGGCTACATCCTGCGGAAGTCGCGGACGAAGCTGGTCGCGGTGTCCGGCGAGTTCCTCGGCGTGGACTACGTGGGCCAGATGACGGCGCTGCGCGAGGAACTGCCGGAGCTGGAGACGATGACGGCGTTCACCGACGGAGGGCTGCCGCCGGTGGTGTCGCGGCGGCAGTTCCGGGCGCCGGGGATGAAGGTGCCCGCGACGGTGTTCGACGAGGCCGCGGCCTCGGTGAGCCCTGATTCAGTCGGGGACCTGTTCTTCACTTCGGGAACGACGGGGAGCCCGAAGGGCGTGCTGACCACGCACGGGCAGACGACCCGCGCGTTCCATCAGTGGTCGGAGATAGTCGGCCTGCGTGCCGGAGACCGGTATCTCATCGCGAACCCGTTCTCTCACACGTTCGGCTACAAGGCCGGGATCCTGGCGTGCCTGACGCGCGGCGCGACGATGGTGCCGTTGGCCTCGTTCGACGCGACGGCGCTGTTCGAGACCATCGAGCGGGAGCGGATCACCGTGTTCCCGGCGGCGCCTGCGGTGTACCAGATGATGCTGGCGCATCCCGAGCTCACGAAACACGATCTCAGCTCCCTGCGAGCGGCGGCGACCGGCGCGGCGGCGATTCCCGTGGAGCTGATCCACCGGATGCGGGACACGCTGGGGCTGGAGACGGTGGTCACCGCGTACGGACTGACCGAGGCGACCGGCGTGGTGACGATGAGCCGCGACGGCGACGACCCGGAGACCGTGGCGCGCACGTCGGGCCGCGCCATCGACGGCGTCGAGGTGCGGATCGCCGAGGGCACGCGGGAGATCCTGGTCCGCGGCTACAACGTCATGCGCGGCTACTTCGAGGACGAGGCCGCCACCGCCGAGGCGATCGACGCCGAGGGCTGGCTGCACACCGGCGACGTCGGCGAGCTGGACGAGGCCGGGAACCTGCGGATCACCGACCGGATCAAGGACATGTACATCTGCGGCGGGTTCAACGCCTATCCGGCGGAGGTCGAGCAGGTGTTGCTGACGTACCCGGGGGTCCAGGAGGCGGCGGTGATCGGCGTGCCGGACCAGCGGCTGGGGGAGGTCGGGAAGGCGTTCGTGATCCCCGCGCCGGGCCACGAGCTCGACGCCGAAGCGCTGATCAAGCACGCGGGGGAACGCCTCGCCAACTACAAGGTGCCGCGGCACGTCGAGGTGGTCGAGGCGTTCCCGCGCAGCTCGCTGGGGAAGGTGCTCAAGCGCGAGCTGCGGTGAGCGGTGCCATCGGCGAGACGCCTTACTGGACCTTCACGGATTTGCTCGTGGGGATGCACGGCCCCGGGTCGCTCTTGTAGACGGTCCAGGTCGAGATCACGTCGTTGTGCCAGTTCTTCAGGGTGACGACATCCACGACGAGGACGTCTCCGGCGGCGATGCCCGCCGCGTTGATGGTCATTCCATCCCGTCCGAGCGGGATCAGCCCGTTGTCGATGCTGCTCGGATCGGGGTCGATGAGCTGTTCCCCGCTCCTGGGTTCGCAGTACGGGACGCCGCGATCCAGGTTCGCGGGCACCGTGACCCGCTCGACCCGGTTGGAGATTCCGATGGAGGCCAACGCGGCTTGGATCCGGGCGGCGTCAACGACCTCCTTGATCGAGAGGGTGACCTTGCCGTCGCCCTTGGAACTCAGGCTGAAGCCCGCTTCTTGGATGTTCAGAGTCTGCCCGAGCGCCAGCGGCCGGCCGGTGGCCGTGGTCAGCCCGCGCGCCGAACCGCTCGAGCCGCCGTCCGTCGTCGGCGCCAGCACCGCGACCGCCGCGACGAGCGCCGCCGCGCTCGTCCCGATGCCTGCCTGAAGCGCGCGGTGCCGCTTGCGTGCGCGCCGGCCCAGCGCCTCCACTTCGGCGACGCTGGTCGTCATCGCCGCGCCGGCCACCGACCGATGCAGTCCGGCGAACAGTTCCTCGTCGTCGGGGCCTGTCGGTTCGATGTCATCAACGGTCGTCATCGCTTCATCTCCTCCTGCTCGCTGCTTGCTTCGAGCTCCGCCCGCAACGCCTTGGTCGCGCGGTGGAGGTGGGCCTGGACGGTGCCGGGCGCGACGCCGAGGGCGGCGGCCGTGGTCTTGGTGTCCAGATCGAGGAACACGCGCAGCACCACCACCTCCCGCTGGCGCAGCGGCAGGGTGCGCAGGGCGGCCCGGAGCACGAGGTCGGCGGCGGTCGCATCGCCGTCGGCCGAGTCCGGGCCGGTCGCCCCGATGCGGATCGCGTCCCCGTCCAGCGCGCCGCCGTCCCACGCCACCTCGCGGCGGCGCCTGCGCCACCAGGAGATGTGCGTGTTCAGCGCGGTGCGCACCACCCAGGCGGCCGGGGCCGGGTGCTTGCGGAGCCGGCGCCACCCGGCCCAGGCCCGCGCGAACGCCTCGGCCGTCAGCTCCTCCGCCTGGTGGCGGTCGGGAACGGTGGCCAGCACCGCGCGGAAGCAGGGGTCTCGGTGGCGTTCGTAGAAGGCTGCGAAGTCCTCGGATCCTTGGTCCACGGTCATTTCACGCTTTCGGGTGATGATGCGTTTACCTCGAGGTGGATCCGGAGGCGAATGTCCTCGAATCATGCGATACCCGGACAGAACGTGGAATGATCCTGATCCCATGAGACACCGACTCCACCGGCTCCACCGGCTCCACCGGCTCCATCGGCTCCACCGACTCCTCTCCCGGCCACGGACCTCCCTGTTGGCGGCCGGCGTGGGCCTGGCGCTGCTCGGCGGGGCCGCGGGGGCCGCCGCCGACTCCGACGTCATCGTCGACGACCCGCCGGTGCTGGCCACCGCCGCGGTGCGGGACGGGACGCCGGTGGACGGGATCCCGTCCGGGCCGATGGTCGCCGACGGCTATCACATCCACGCGCACCTGAACGTGTTCGTCAACGGCGTGGGGGTCTGGGTCCCGGCCGGCGTCGGCGTGACCCGGCCGATCGTGCTGGACCCGCTGCGCCACGACCCGGTGGTCAAGGCGGCGAAGGGCTACTACTGGCTGCACACCCACGACGAGTCCGGCGTCATCCATGCCGAGGCCCCGGAGAAGCACGCGTTCACCCTGGGGCAGTTCTTCGACGTGTGGGGGCAGCCGCTGTCCCGGCACCAGGTCGGGCCGGCGAAGGGTGATGTGACGGTGCTGGTGGACGGGGTCAAGTTTCCCGACGATCCGCGGCAGGTGCCGATCACTCCGCACGCGGTGATCCAGCTGAATGTGGGCAAGGATGTGGCGTTCCTGCCTTACGACTTCCCGGCGCCTTTCTGAGGGTCGGCGGGGTCCGGCGGCTCCGCAATATCCGCGAGTTCCGCGAGTTCCGCGAGTTCCGCGACGAGGAAGTCGCGCTCGACATCGTTGTCGGTGAACAGCAGCGCTTCCTCGTACGCGGCGCGGGCTTCTTCGAGGCGTCCGAGGCGGCGCAGGCTGTCGGCGCGCGCGATCGCGAGGTACGCGTACCCGGCGAGGCAGGGTTCGAGGGCGAGGGCGTCCAGCGCGCGCAGGCCGCGCTCGGGACCGTGGGCGAAGCCGATGGCCGCGGCCCGGTTGAGCGCGGCGACCGGCGAGGGCCAGTGCCGCTGCAGCACGTCGTAGAGGCCGATGATCTCCGCCCAGTCGGTCGCCTCCCAGGTCGCCGCCTCGGCGTGCACCGCGGCGATCGCCGCCATCAGCGCGTGCCGGGTCGGCGGCCGCCGCCGCAAAGCCTCCCGCACCAGCTGCCGCCCCTCCGCGATCGCCTCCCGATCCCACAACCCGCGGTCCTGGTCGGCGAGCAGCACCAGCCGCCCCCGCGCGTCCACCCGCGCCGCCCGCCGCGCGTCGGTGAGCAGGACGAACGCCAGCAACCCGGCCACGCCCGCATCCCCGGGCAGCAGTGTCCTGAGCATCCGCGCCAGATCCCGCGCCCGGTCCAGGAGGTCGGCCCGCACCAGATCCGCCCCGGCCGGCGCCGTGTGCCCGGTGGCGAAGACGAGATCGACGACGGTCAGCACGGCCTCTATCCGCGCCGGCAGATCCTCCGAATCAGGCACCCGATACGGAATGCCCGCCGCGGCGATCTTCTTCTTGGCCCGAGTGATCCGCGCGGCCATGGTCGCCTCGCTCACCAGGAAGGCACGCGCCACCTCCGCGGTGGTCAGGCCGCACAGCAGCCGCAACGTGAGCGCGACCTGCGCCTCGATCCCGAGCGCCGGGTGACAGCACGTGAAGATCAGCCGCAGCCGCTCATCGGGAATGTCCGGCTCCGGCTCCGGCGGCTCCTCCACCAGCAACGGCAACCGCCGCCGCAACGCGACATCCCGCCGCAGCACATCCAGCGCGCGGTTCCGCGCCACCGTGGTCAGCCACGCGGCCGGCCGCCGGGGCACGCCGCCCTCGACCCACGCGGTCAGAGCCTTGGCATACGCGTCCTGCACGCACTCCTCGGCGAGGTCGAGGTCCCCCGCCACGCGCGCGGTCGCTGCGAGGACGAACGCCCATTCGCGGCGGTGCGCTTCGGCGACGGCGGTGACGGCCGCTGCGACGGCGGCTGCGGCGTTGGCGGCAGCACCGAGAGCAGTGGTGGCGGTTTCGGTGGCGGCAGCGGTGGTGGCGGCTGTAGCGGGAGCAGCTGTGGCAGCGGCAGCGGTGGCGGCAGCGGCCGTAGCGGGAGCGGCGGTGGCAGCTGCGGCGGCGTTATTGGCGGCGGCTGCGGTGGCCTCGTCGGCGTCGGTGTTGGCTGTGGCGGCGGTATCGGCTTCTCCGGCGCCGGCAGGATGTCGCGTTGCGGCTGCGGCGGTAGCGGCACTGGTCGCGACGGCAACATCGCCATCGCCCTCCGCAGCACCAGCCACCGCCCCCTGAGCCGAGCCGCCAGCCGAACCGTCAGCCGGACCGCCACCCGTACCGCCGGCCGAGCAGCGCCCCGTGCCGCCGCCCGGCCGACGATCACCGCTCAGCTCACCCACCTCACCCCTCGTTCCACGCCAGGATCGGCCGCACCTCCACGCCGCCGAAGCGGGCCGGGACCTGCTTGCCGATGGCCAGCGCCGCGTCGAGGTCGGGGGCCTCGATCAGGTAGTAGCCGCCGAGGGCTTCCTTCGTCTCGGCGAAGGCGCCGTCGGTCACCACGCCCTTGCGGATGCTGGTCGCGGTGGGGGTCGGCTGGAGGGCTTCGCCGGCGAGGACGGCGTCCTTGTTGTCGGCCATGAACGTGCGGTGGGCCTCGGCGACCGCGCCGAGTTCGGCCTGGTCGAGGGCGGCGTAGGAGGCTTCGTTCTCGTAGATCAGAACCAGGTACTGCGACATGCCCGTCTCCTCTGGCTTCGGTGGGCTCCCGGTGAGCCCGGCACCGTTCCGACGAACGGGCCGGGCGGGAAATCGACAGCCCCTCGCCCGACGATTATGCGAGCGGCAGCATCGTCCGCAGCAGGCCCCGCTCGTCCGCGGACCGCGCCGCCGCGATGCGCTCGGCCGGGACCTCGCCGTAGAGCGTCGACCGCTGGCGTGTCGGACGTCCCAGCGGCGCGCAGATCTCCTCCAGTTCGGCGATCCCCTTCGCCGAGCCGTACTCCGAGCCCGCCATCCGCGAGATGGTCTCCTCCATGAGCGTGCCGCCCATGTCGTTCACGCCGCCGCGCAGCATGTGGCGCGAGTTGTCGACGCCGAGCTTCACCCAGGACGTCTGGATGTTCTTGATCCGCCCGTGCAGCATGATGCGCGCCATCGCGTGCACCGCGCGGTTGTCGCGGGCCGTCGGGCCGGGGCGGGCGATGCCGGCCAGGTACACCGGGGCGTTGGAGTGCACGAACGGCAGCGGCACGAACTCGGTGAAGCCGCCGGTCTCGTCCTGGATCCGGGCCAGCACCCGCAGGTGGCCGACCCAGTGCGCGGGGTTGTCGACGTGTCCGTACATCATCGTCGAGGTGGTCGGGAGCCCGACCTCGTGCGCGGTCTTGACCACCTCGATCCACTGCGCGGCCGGGAGCTTGCCCTTGGTCAGCACCCACCGCACGTCGTCGTCCAGGATCTCGGCGGCGGTGCCGGGCAGCGAGTCCACGCCGGCCTCCTTGGCCGCGGTCAGGAACTCGCGCAGCGACAGTCCGGTGCGCGCGACGCCGTTCTGCACCTCCATCGGCGAGTAGGCGTGCAGGTGCAGGCCCGGCGTCCGCTTCTTGATCTCGGCGGCCAGGTCGAAGTACGCGGTGCCGGGCAGGTCCGGGTGGATGCCGCCCTGCATGCAGATCTCGGTGGCGCCGACCTGCCACGCCGCCTCGGCCCGGTCGCCCACTTCGGACACCGACAGCGTGTACGCGTCGGCGTCGGTGCGCCGCTGGGCGAAGGCGCAGAACCGGCAGCCGGTGTAGCAGACGTTGGTGAAGTTGATGTTCCGGTTGACGACGTACGTCACCTCGTCGCCGACCGCGTCCCGCCGCAGGCCGTCGGCCAGCGCGGCCAGTGCCTCCAGCGCCGGGCCGTCGGCGTGGATCAGCGCCAGCGCGTCGGGGTCGGACAGGTTCCCCGGGTCGCGTTCGGCGGCGGCCAGCGCGGCCTTCACCGCGGCGTCGATCCGCTCCGGCGCGGAGTGGTCGACCGAGGTCCGCGACGCGTGCTCCCGCAGTTCGTCCCAGTCCCCGTACACCTCGCTGAAGTCCGACCGCCGGTCCCCGGTGCGGCCCTCGGTGTCGACGGCCGTGTGCAGGTCGGTGCGCCCGGAGGACGTGTCCCATCCGCCGTCCGGCTCCTGCCACCGGATCCCGGTGGGCACCCGCCCCTCGACCGCCATCCCGGTCTCCGGATCGGCCAGCGCCCGCACGTGCGGCAGCACCCGCGGGTCCAGCCACGGCTCGCCGCGCAGGATGTACTCCGGGTACACGGTCAGCCGCTCCCGCAGCGTGAACCCGGCATCGGCGGAGCGTGCCGCCAGTTCCTCGACGGCCGGCCACGGCGCCTCGGGGTTCACATGGTCGGCGGTCAGCGGCGACACCCCGCCCCAGTCGTCGATCCCGGCCCGCAGCATCAGCGCGTACTGGGACGCCACCAGGTTCGGCGGCGCCTGAAGACGTACCGACGGCCCCATGACGACGCGCGCCACCGCGATGGTCGCGGCGAGCTCCTCGAGCTCGGCGTCCGGCGCGTGCATCATCGCGGTGTCCGGCTTCGCCCGGAAGTTCTGGATGATGACTTCCTGGATCCCGCGGTAGGTCCGGGCGACCTTGCGCATGGCGAAGATCGCGTCGGCGCGCTCGGCCGGCGTCTCGCCGATGCCGATCAGGATCCCGGTGGTGAACGGGACCGAGGAACGTCCGGCGTCCTCCAGCACCCGCAGCCGCACGGCCGGCTCCTTGTCCGGCGAGCCGTAGTGCGGGCCGCCGGGTTCGGACCACAGCCGCTCCGCGGTGGTCTCGAGCATCATGCCCATCGACGGCGCCACCGGCTTGAGCCGCTGGAACTCCGGCCAGGTGAGCACGCCGGGGTTGAGGTGCGGCAGCAGGCCGGTCTCCTCCAGCACCCGGATCGACATCGCGCGGACGTAGTCGAGCGTGGAGTCGTAGCCGTGGGCGTCCAGCCACTCCTTGGCCTGCGGCCAGCGGTCCTCGGGGCGGTCGCCGAGGGTGAACAGCGCTTCCTTGCACCCCATGGCCGCGCCCTTGGCGGCGATGTCCAGGACTTCGTCGGGCGACAAGTACATCGACTCGAGCCGCCCGGGGACCGTCACGAACGTGCAGTAGTGGCAGCGGTCCCGGCACAGGCGGGTCAGCGGGATGAAGACCTTGCGCGAGTAGGTGACCACGCCCGGCCGCCCGGCCGCGTCCAGCCCCTGGTCCCGCAATCGCGAGGCCACTGCGCACAGCGCCTCCAGGTCGTCGCCCCGGGCGGCCAGCAGGACCGCGGCTTCCTCGGCGGAGATCGCGACTCCCTCAGCCGCCCGGTGCAGGGCACGGCGCATCGCGTTGGCGGTGGGCTGCATCGTCATTCCTGTTCCTACGCGGCGATGAAGCGGGTCTATTCCCGTTCGACATAGCGAGCGTAGTCGTCGAGCACCGGCAAGATCTTCTCCGCCGGTCCCGATGGGATGTTGAACACGATCTCCTCGATGCCCAGATTCCGGTAGTGCTCCAGCTTGCCGGGGGTGGGTTCGGTCCCGAACGGCACGACGCGCAGCGTGTCCGGATCCCGGCCGACCTCCTCGGCGGCGGCGCGCAGCACCGGCAGCGCCTGGGTCAGTCCGCGTCCGCCGATCGGCATCCATCCGTCCGCGTAGTCCAGGACGGCGCGGAACAGCTTCGGCCCGGCGGCGCCGCCGATCAGCACCGGCACCGCGCCGCCGGCCGGCTTCGGCCAGGACCACGACGGCTCGAAGCGCACGTACTCGCCCTGGTAGGTGGCGACATCCTTGGCCCACAGCTCACGCATCGCGAGCACGCCTTCGCGCACCCGGTCCCGCCGCTCCCCGAACCCGACGCCGTGGTCGGCCATCTCCTCCTTGTTCCAGCCGAAGCCGACGCCGAGGTCGAAGTTCCCGCCGGTGAGCAGGTCCAGCGTGGCGCTCTCCTTCGCCAGCAGCAGCGGGTCGCGCTGGGCGACCAGACAGATCCCGGTCCCCACGCGGATGCCCGGCGCCACGGCGGCCACGGTGGCCAGCGTCACGAACGGGTCCAGGGTGCGGGAGTAGTAGTCCGGCAGCGGTTCGCCCAGCGGCGCGGGGGTCGCGCGGGAGACCGGGATGTGGGTGTGTTCGGGCGCGTAGTAGGACTGGAATCCGCGCTCGGCGAGCGCGCGCCCGAGCTCGGCCGGACCGATGGTCTGGTCGGTCAGGAAGACCGTGACGCCGATACGCAAAGAGGGCTCCTTGTCATTTCCCGAGTGCGGCGGCCGCGCTGCGGAAGCGGGTGGTCCGGTGCACCGGGTCCTTGTCCAGTTTGGGGATGATGTGGCGGCCGAACAGTTCGATCGTCTCCAGCGTGTCGGCCAGGCTCAGCCCGATCGGCATCCCGAAGGTGAGCTGGTCCACGCCCGCGGCCTCGTAGCGCTTGACCTGCTCCAGCACCTCGTCGGGGTCGCCGCAGACCAGGTAGCCGTTGTGCAACCGCCATTCGACCTCTTCCAAGGTCGGTTCCGGAAGCACGGCGGGCCATTCGGGGACCCAGGCCGGGCGCGGGAAGGTGTCGTGGTAGCGGAACACCAGCGATTGGAGGCGGCCGATGCCCATCGTGGCCGCCGCGGTGCGGGCCCGGTGCTTGTCGGCCAGACAGATCGCCGATGAAGTGACCATCACGTTGTCGTTGACGAACGCGCCGACCGGGTCCGCCGCGGGGATCGCCTTCTTGTAGGCGGCGACGGCGGTCTCGGCGTCGGCCGCGGACCCGACCGAGAAGCCGAGCACGCCCAGGCCCATGCGCGCGGCCATCTCGTACGACGGCGGGTTCCCGGCGGCGTACCACATCGCCGGATGCGGCTTCTTCCACGGCTTGGGCAGCACGTTGCGCTCCGGCATCGAGAACCACTTGCCCTGGTGGGAGTACGAGTCCTGCATCCACATCTTCGGGATCTCGCGGATCACTTCGGCCCAGATCTCCTTGGTGACCGAGGTGTCGGGCACGCCCAGGCCCAGGATCTCCCGGGAGCCGGCGCCGCGGCCGGTGCCGAACTCGAACCGGCCGCCGGTCAGGTGGTCCAGGGTCGCGACCTTCTCGGCCACCTTCGCCGGATGGTTGGCCTGCGGCAGCGGGTTGAAGATGCCCGAGCCCAGGTGGATCCGCTCGGTGGCGGCGGCCAGGTAGCCCAGGAAGACGTCGTTGCTCGCCAGATGCGAGTACTCGTCGAGGAAGTGGTGCTCGGAGGCCCACAGGTATTTGAAGCCGGCTTTGTCCGCGGCCTTGGCGATCTCGATGTCGTGCAGGAGCGAGGTGTGCTCGAAGTCGGGGTCGGCCTCCAGCTTCGAGAGCGGGACATACCCCTGGACGAAGATGCCGAACTCCATGGCGCCTCCCGGCTAACCGAAGTGGACGCCGGCGAGGGCCCCGCCGTCGAGGACGAAGTCGGCGCCGGTGCAGTAGGACGAATCGTCGCTGGTGAGGAACAGCGCGGCCTTGGCGACCTCGACCGCCGTGCCGACACGCTTGAGCGGGATGCCCTGGTATCCGGCGTCCGGATCGGCGTCCGGGGGCATCAGCGAGGTGACCATCGGGGTGTGCACGCCGCCGGGACAGATGCAGTTCACCCGGATGTGCGGCCCGGCCTCCAGGGCCGCGACCCTGGTCAGGCCGCGCACGGCGAACTTGGTGGAGACGTAGGAGGCCAGGTGCGACATGCCGGCGAAGCCGTCGATGCTGGCGGTGTTCACCACGGTGCCGGCCCCGGCCTGCCGGATCCGCGGCAGGCAGGCCCGCAGGCCCAGGAACACACCGACCTGGTTCACCATGACGACCTGCAGGTACTCCTCGGCGGTGGTCTTCTCGATGGAGTTGAACCGCAGGATCCCGGCGTTGTTGATCAGCCCGTCGAGCTTGCCGAACTCCGCGACCGCGAAGTCGGCGGCGGCGTTCCACTGCGCCTCGTCGGTCACGTCGAGGTGGTGGTAGCGGGCGGCGTCGCCGAGTTCCTTGGCCACCGCCTCGCCGAGATCGTCCAGGACGTCGGCGAGCAGCACCCGCGCGCCCTCGGCGACGAACATCCGGGCTTCCTGCGCGCCCTGCCCGCGCGCCGCACCGGTGATCATCACCACCCGTCCGTCGAGCTTGCCCATCGGCGTCCCCTGATTCTCCTCGATCGCGCTTGACATCTGACTAGGTGTCAGATTGATTCCTTCCCAGCGAAAAGTGAAGGGGAGACGGCCCATGAAGTTCTGGCTCTCACCGGCGTTCTGCGACACCACGCACTTCACCGGCCTGGCACGGGCCGCGGAAGAACACGGGTATGAAGGGATCGCGATCCCCGACCACCTCTTCCATCCAGTCGAGTTGTCCTCTCCCTACCCCTACACGCCCGACGGATCCCGTTATTGGTCACGGGAAACCCACTGGCCCGAACCGTGGGTGGCGATCGCGGCGATGGCCGCGGTGACCACGCGGCTGCACTTCACGACGAACATCTACGTGGCCCCGGCGCGGGATCTGCTGACGGTCGCGAACCAGGTGGCCACCGCCGCGTACATCTCCCAGGGCACGGCGCAGGGCCGGCACCGGGTCGCGCTGGGCGTCGGGCCGGGGTGGAGCAAGGACGAGTTCACCGCCACCGGGCAGACGTTCGCCAAGCGCGGCGCCCGGCTGGACGAGATGCTGGCGGCACTGCGGGAGTTGTGGACCGGCGACGTCGTCGAGATCTCGGGACCGAACTACACGCTGCCGCCGTGCTCGATCACGCCGACGCCGAACGACCCGGTCCCGGTGTTCGTCGGCGGGGTCTCCGACATCGCGATCCGCCGGGCCGCGCGCAACGACGGCTGGATCGGGATCTACCACACGGTCGACGAGACGAAGTCGATCATGGAGCGGCTGCGGCTGGCCCGCGAGCAGGCCGGGACGCTGGACCGCCCGTTCCGCACGATGCTCGCGGTGCTGACGGAGCCGACACCGGAGATGTGTGCGCAACTGGCGGAGTGGGGCGTCACCGACCTGCTGAACGCGCCGTGGATGTCGAACATCAAGAACATGACGGCGCCGGGGCCGTCGCTGGCGGAGATGACCGACGCGCTCGCGGGTTTCGCCGAGCGGTACGTGAAAGGTCAGTAGACACAGGGGATCCCGTTCTGCGAGCTCATGTCGAGCGCGCCGCCGCTGTTCAGGCCGGAGGACTCAGAGGACTCATCAGAGGTCGGCGACGCTCCCGACGGGGTCGAGGTGGGGGACACCGGCTTGTCCGGCGGGAGTTTGTAGTCGTACCCGAGGGTGACGACGATGCTGTTCGCCGGCAGGGACTTGTCGGCGGTCGGTGCGGTCTTGGTGCCGAGCGCGGCCTGGATCCTCGAGGCCTGATCCGCAGCGCCCGCACCGTAGTGAACCGTGGTGTGGGCGACGTTGTTGCCGCCGTTGCCGGTCTTGGTGACCGTGATGCCCGCGTTGAACAGCGCTCCGGAGCTCTTGACCGCCAGGCCGGTCGTCTTGGTTCCGTTGTTCACGGTGATGGTCGTCTTCGGGCCGTCCGAAGGTGAGGCGCCGGGTGTGGGGGTCGAGGTCGGTGTCGCGGGCGACCCGGGCGACGTGGGCGCGGAGGTCGGGGTGGTCGGCGGCGGGGCCACAGCGGCGTCATTGCCGAACGCGTCCGTCACCATCTTCTTGATCAGCGCGGGATCGACCATGTTCACCGACGTCAGGGTTTTGCTTCCGGGGCCGTCGGGGACGTCGGCCGTGCTCTTGATCGGCAGCGTGTAGAACGTGGCGTTGCCGCCGGTGAGGTTCGAGGCCTGCTGCGCGAAGTCCAGGACGCTCCAGCCGTCGTCGATGACGATGTCCTTCTTCACGACGTCGAACAGCCGCTGCATGGCGCCGAGATCGCCGAGGACGCCCTTCTCGCGCAGGGTGTGCGTCACCGAGGACAGGAAGGCCTGCTGGCGGTGGGTGCGGTCGAGGTCGCTGTTCGGCAGGTGGTAGCGCTGGCGGACGAACTGCAGCGCGGTGGCCGCGTCGACGGTGGAGATGCCGGCCGGGAGGTTCAGGCCGGTCCCGGCGCCGTCCTCGATCGGGTCCGAGGCCGGGGCTTTGAGGCAGACCTGAATCGTGCCGATCGCCTTCACCACGTCGTAGAAGCCGACGAGGTTGACCTCGGCGAGGTGGTCGACGTGCACGCCGGTGAGCTTCTGCACGGCGCGCAGCGTGGCTTCCCGGCCGACCTCGCGGCTCTCGGCCTCCAGCTTCGCCTTGTCCTTCAGACCGGCGGCGGTGAGCTTGTTCTCGGCGAAGGTCTTGGCATCGCCGTAGGCTTCCTTGATCTTGCCCATGCCCATGTCCGGGACCTGCACGGTGCCGAGTCCGGGCACGTCGGCGGTGCCGCCGGGGCGCTCGACGTAGTCGTCGCGCGGGATCGAGTAGGCGGTGACACGGCCGCCGTTGGCCGGGATGTGCAGCAGGATCAGGACGTTGGTGTTGTAGTAGCCGATGGCCGAGGAGCCGGCGTGCAGCGCCTCCTCGACGAACTGGGTCGGCAGGTCGTTGCCGTCCATGTCCTTGCGCGAGTCCAGGCCGATCAGGAGCAGGTTGACGTCGTCGCCGAGATGCGGGGGCACAGAGCCGTCGCCGCCCCGGTCCACCGCCTTGATCGACGTCGAGGTGTGGATGCCGTCGGTGAGCTGCTTGTTCTCGAACCAGACGAGACCGGTGGAGGCGACGACGGCGAGACTGAGAAGCGAGGCGAGGGCACGGCCGGCGATCAGCCCGCCGGCGGGGCGGCGGCGGTCACGCACGACGGCCTCCGCGCGGGCGCCTGCGCACGGCCGCGGCGGCCGCGGACACCAGGCCCATGGTGACGAGGGCCGCGACGATGACCGGGAAGACGTGGGTGGTGGCGTGGACCAGGCCCACGGCTTTCGCCTTGGCGCTCTGGTAGGGCGGATCGTGCCACCCGAGTTCGGCGGTCGCGGCGACGAGCCAGGCGACCGGGGGCAGGGCCGGGATCACCCACCAGCGTCCGTTCGGGGTGGCGGAGGCCGTGGCCAGCGCCGCCGAGCCGACGGTGAGGACGGCGAAGGCCGGGCCGTGGTAGCCGCCGGCCGCGTGGCCCAGCACCGCGCCGATGACCGGGCCGGCCACGAGGACCGCGGCGGGGAGCCAGCGCGGGGAGCCGGTCAGGAGCAGGGCGGCGGGCCGGGTCCGGGCGGCGGCGGACGAGGAGCTGTGGGTGTGAGTCCGGGTGCCGGTCCGAGTGCGGGTCTGAGGGCGCGACGGGACGTCGCGCGGCTTGGAGGCGCGGGCTGCTGAGGACATGCCGGGATCCTCTTCCCGGCGTGCGACTGGAGGATCCGGGGCAGGTCACAGCGTCGCTACAGCGCTCAGCGAATCAGTGGCCTGTGACCTCAGGGCCCTGAGCTGCTGTTTTCTCCTCCGGCGTCCCAAGCCGCGTCACAAGAGCGAAACAGCACGCGGCGAGCTGGAACCGCTCACCGGGACCGGCGGCGCGCGGCCTCAGCGCATGAAGTCCCCGGCGTTGACGGCCAGCGACTGGCCCGTGATGCCCGCCGCGTACGGCGAGACCATGAACACGGCGGCGTTGGCCACGTCGCCGTCCGTCGCCATCTCCGGCAGCGCCATCCGGGACGTGATGGGCGCCAGAGCCTGTTCCTCGGAGATGTTCTGCGAGGCGGCGGTCCACGAGACGTACCCCTGCACCATCGGCCCCCACATCCACGACGGCACCACCGCGTTCACCCGGATCCGCTGCGGCCCGAGCTCCTTGGCCATGCCGTAGGTCGCCGACAGCAGCGCCCCCTTCGAGGCGGCGTACGCGGCCTGCTTCACCTCGGTCGCGGGCAACCACATCGACTGCGACAAGATGTGCACGATCCCGGTCGTGCCGCTCTCCCGGGCCAGGTGCGGGATCGCGGCCTTGCTCAGCTGGAGCGTCCCGACGACGTTGACCTCGTAGGTCTTCCGCCAGTCCTCGAAGTCGGCGTCGGCGACCCCGCCGAACACCTGGTCCTGCGCGGCGACGTTGACCAGCCCGTCCAGCGCCCCGAACCGCCCGACCGCGAGATCCACGAGGTTCCGGCACGCCTGCTCGGAGGTGATGTCGGTGGCCGCCCACGCCACCCGCGCCTCGTCGAACTCCGCGGCTGCCTTCACCAAGTTCTTCTCGGTCCGGGCCCCGAGCACCACGTTCGCGCCCTGCTCATAGGCGGCGACGGCGACTTCCCGCCCCAGCCCCTCCCCGACCCCCGACACAATCACCGTCTTGCCCTGAAGCAACATCGCGATGCCCTCCGTCCGCGCCGCCGCGACCGATATCTGATGGTGCGTCAGATTAGGCCCCGGCCGCCGAATCCGCCAGGGGCGCGGCCGCGTTGACAGTCCCATTGTTCTAGTTGTTCTATAGCAAGAGAGCGAAAGGAGTTCCGCATGCTCCTCACTGTGGAGCCGGACGGCGACGATCCGATCTACCAGCAGTTGCGGGACCAGATCGTGGTGGCGGTGGCGACCGGCGTGCTGGCGCCCGGGGACGCGCTGCCGACGACCCGGCAGCTGGCCGCCGACCTCGGCATCAACATGCACACCGTGAACAAGGCCTACGACCGGCTGCGGGCCGAGGGCCTGGTCCGGTTGGGACGGCGGACCGGGGCCGTGATCGCGCGGGGCCCGGGCGACGGGGCGGCGGACGCCGAGGAGACGGCCGACTGGGAACGGCGCGCGCGGACTCTGCTCGCGGAGGCGTTCGCGAAGGGCATGGCGCCGCCGGAGGTGCTGGAGCGGTGCCGGGCAGTGCTGGACGAGTTCACAGGCCGTTGAGACAAGCTCTCGAGTTGTCGACTGGAAGACATGGGAAGACTGCGATGCAAACTTCTTCTTCTCTGCCCGCGGTGATACCGATCGCGCTCATCGGGGCCGTGACGCTGGTCGTGCCGCTGATGACGCCCCCGACGGTGCAGTTCGGGGTGCGGATCCCGGCCGAGCGGGGCGGCGACGCGGCGCTGGCCGGGGCCCGCCGGGGCTACCGGCTCGGCATCGTCGGCGTGACGGTCGCGGCGCTGCTCGTCGCGCTGTTCGTGCCGGGCGGCGCCGCGGCGCGGCTGTCCGGCGTGCTGGTCGAGGTCGTCGGCGTGTACGCCGTCTACCTCGTCGCCCGCGCCCACGTCAGCACCGCCAAACACGAGGGCCGCTGGTTCGAGGGCCGCAAGCAGGTGACGGTCGCGGACACGGCGCTGCGCACCCGCCCCGACCCCTTCCCCTGGCTGTGGGGCCTGCCGGCCGCCGTGATCGTGGTCGGCACCGCGGTCTTCGGCGCGATCCGCTACCCGCACCTGCCCGACCGCCTCGCGCAGCACTACAACACCTCCGGCCACCCGACCTCGTACACCGACAAGACCTTCGTGTCGGCGTTCGCACCGGTCGGCGCCCAACTCGCGGTCGTCGCCCTCATGGTGGCCCTGACCTGGATCACCTTCCACGGCAAAGCCACTCTGGACGCCCAGGACCCGCACGCGGCCGACCGCCAACGCCGCTTCGTCGCCGTCATGTCCCGCTGCCTCCTGCTGTTCGCCGCCGCCGTGGGCCTGACGATGTTCTTCGCCGCGCTGGCGACGTGGAACGTGCTGGGCAGCACCGGCTGGTTCCCGGTCATCCTGCTGGCGCCGGCCATGCTGGCGACCCTCGGCCTGATCGTGGTGGCCCTGCGCGTCGGGCAGGGCGGTTCCCGCCTCCGCTACGCCACGACCGCCGACGAGGCCGACAGCGCCGCCGAGCCCGCCGCCGTCAACCGCGACGACGACCACCTCTGGAAAGGCGGCATCCTCTACTACAACCGCGACGACCCCTCGGTCTTCGTCCAGAAGCGCTTCGGCTTCGGCTGGACCCTGAACTGGGCCCGCCCCGCGGCGCTGGTCTTCCTCGTGGCCGTGACCGTCGTCCCGCTGCTGCTGCCGTGGTGGCTTCGCTGAGCAGGGCAGGAGGGAGCAAGCCCTTCGCGTCCACTCCGGTGTGGGTGCCCGGTGTAGGCGCCCCGGCGTTCCTCGGCGGCGAAATCTTTTCCAGAACCCTGATTTCCCCGCCGCCGGATCTGACGTATCGTCAGATAACGCGAAGACCACACTTGGAGGCGCAGTGCCCGGCGAGCAAGTGCACGCGAAGCGAGAGCCGAGTCTCTACACGAAACTTGCGTCAGAGGGAGCTTACGGACCGGGGATCGGCTCCGCCCTGATCACGATGGTCGAGCCGCATCCCGGCCATGAGCTCAGCTACAACAGGTGGTACGAGGACGACCACTACATCTCCGGCGCGATGTCCATGCCGTGGATGTTCGCCGGCCGGCGCTGGGTCGCTCCGCGCGCCCTCCAGCTGCTGCGCTACCCGTCCGACTCGGCCGTCGCCAGTCCCGTCACCGCCGGTGCGTACATCACCGTCTACTGGATCAACGAGGGCCGGTACCAGGACCACATGGACTGGACCGTGGCGATCAACCGGCGGCTGTACCCGGACGGTCGGGTGTACCAGGAGCGGACGCACGTCTTCACGTCGTTTCAGAACTACCTCGGCGTCGTCTACCGCGACGGCGACACCGGGCCGCGCGACATCCATGCTCTCAACTACCCGTATAAGGGTCTCGTCGTAGAGGTCTTCGACGCCGCTGCCGACCAGGACGCGGCGGCGCTGGCGGGGTGGCTCAAGGAGAAGCACCTTCCGGGCAAGCTGGACGGGTCGCCGATCGCGCTCGCGACCGTCTTCGAACCCATGCCGCTGCCCGGATCCACCCCGACCTACGTGAAGCCGGTCGAGGGTGTCGGCAAGCGGATCACGGTCCTGTATTTCCTCGAGCAGGACCCCGCCACGTGCTGGGATCTGTTCACCGGCGACGGAGCCGCCGCCGACGGCTCCGGTCTGGGCCGCCTGGAGTTCGCGGCACCCTTCATCCCGACGCTGCCCGGCACGGATAAATACGCGGACGAGCTCCGCTGACGCTGCCACCAGCCCGACGCGAAAGCGGCTGACGGCCGAACCCTCCGGCCGTCAGCCACCACTACGAAGAACTCTTCCGAACGCCCGGACCGGCCTACAGGTCGTTGACCCCGATCGTCTGCACTCCGAGCTGCGAAGCGAAGGCGTTCCAGTCCTTGACCACGTCCTGCTTGGCCGCTCCGGCCTTGGTGCCGGCGCTGTTGGCCTTGCTCAGGTTGTCGTTCGCGCCCGGCTTGCCGGTGCAGCTCAAGTTGTCGCTGGCCCACGCGACGTAGTCGTTCTCCGACTCGGCCGACAACTGCCAGGCGCTGACCAGGTCGTTCGCCAGCTTCGCGCCGCCGGGCAGCTTGTCGACCGCCTGGCCCTTCACCGCGTCGGCCTGCGCCTGCCGCTTGGCCGCCACGTCGGTGAAGGTCTGCTTGTTCGCGGGCATGTTCTTGCACTGCTGGACGTTGCTGACCGCGCCGTTCGCCTGGCTGCGGAGTTCCTTGCTCTGCGTGATGATCTGGTAGATCGCGTCGGCCTGCTTCTTCGCCTCGGGATCCACGCCGGGCGGGGCCGGGGCGGCGCTGCTGCTCGACGCCGCGGGGGTGTCCGGGGTGCTGCCCTTGGCGTTGGTGCCCTTGCTCTTGCCGCCACCGCCGGAGAAGGCGACCGCCGCGATCACGATCAATACGACGAACACGCCCAGGGCGACCAGGATCGTGGTGTTCGACTGGCGCTTGCCCGGAGCGGTGGCGAGCAACAGGTCCGGCTCGCCGGGACCGGCGCCGTAGGGCTGTTGCTGCACCCTCGGTATCGCCTGGGTGTGGTACTCGGGGCCGCCCTGCGGAGGGTAGCCCTGCGCCTGCGCCTGGTAGCCGGTGGCGTCGTAGGCGCGGTTGGGCGGACCCTGCTGCTGGTACCCGACCTGGTCCTGGGTCGGCGGCTGGTAGACCGGCGGCTGCTGGTCCGTGGCCCCGGCCGCGGGCAGCGCCTGCGTCGGGGACGGACCGCTGGTGGCCGGCGGCGGACCCTGGGGTCCCGGCGGCGGCTGGGGCCGGCCCTGACCGTTCGGCGGGTAGCTCGGCGCGGCCTGCAGCGACACGCCGATCGGGCCCTGACCCGGCATCAGCGAGCGGCGGTCGTCCTCCGGCGCGTCCCGGAACAAGTGGTCGAACTCGTTGGGGATGCCGCCCTGCGCTTGCTGGGTCGGCATCTGCTGGCCGGGCAGGCGCCAGGAGAAACCGGAGGATTCCGGGATCTCGCCGCCGGGGAAGCCGTCTGCCCGAGAACCGTTGTGGCCGGGGGGCCCGGCGGGGGAGACAGCCTGCTCAGGCGCCTCGACAGGGGCGAATTGCGCGATATACGGCGTGTCCGCCCCGGCGGTCGCGGCGTCCCCCGACGGCGGCACGGCACCCCCGGCGGTCGACTCGCTCTCGTGAAACGTCTCATCCATAGGCGGGTCCGAGCCTACCCGATGGTTCATACGACCAATCGTGTCAGTAGCACACCTGTGACCAAGTGCGTTCAAGCATTGATGGGTTCCCCGGGCCGCCGCAGCGCCACCAGGCTGCGGAACTCCCGGGTCGCGGCCACCGTGCTGTAGGGGTCCAGGCGCCGTTCGAAATCGTGCAGCGCCTCGATCGCCCGCGCCGACCGGGTCCGGCCGGACAGCTTCACCGCCTCGGTCGCCGCCGCGCACCCGGCCTCCACCTCGCCGCCCTGCACCCGGGCCGAGGCGAGGGTGAACAGATTCAGCACGCGGCGCCGGGCCTTGTCCGCGCCGAACCCGGCCAGCGCGGCGGCCGCCTGTTCGGCCGCCTGGCGCGGCTGTTCCAGGTCGCGGTAGCAGGCGGCGGCGGCGTCGGCGATGTAGTGGTGGTCGAAGTACGCCGACCAGGCCGGGCTGTCGCCGTCGCTGCGCTCCAGCTCGTCGCTGGCGCGGCCGAGCGCCTGTTCGGCGGCGCGCCGGTCGCGCATCGCGGCGTGCCCGCGCGCTTCCGCGCAGTAGAACTCGGCGCGGACGTGCGGCGAGGCCGTGCCGCGGGCGCCCTCGTCGGCGGACCGCGCCAGTTGCACCGTCTCGCGCGGAGCCCCGAGGGAGTTCGCCAGGTGACTCATCGCGGACAGGATGTGGCCGCCGTGCGCGCGGTCTTCGGCGGCCTGCGACAGTCGCAGGGCCTGGATGTAGTAGCGCTGGGCCAGCCCCAGCCGCCCGGTGTCGCAGGCGAGATACCCGGCCAGCTCGGTCAGCGCGGCGGAGGCCGCGAACAGCTGCCGGCCCACCTTCTCCGGGTAGATGCCGCGCAACAGCTCCGAGACGACGCCGTCCAGGTAGCGCACGGCGAGAACCCGGACGTGCCCGCCGCCGAACCGGTGGTCCAGGGTCCGGAAGGCGTCGGTCGTGGCCCGGACGGCGGCGACGTCGGCGGCGCCGACCCGCAGCGGCGCGTGCCCGTTCTTGGCCCCGGCGGCCGCGGCGCCGCGCGCCACCACCGGATCCTCGGCCATGATCAGCCAGTCCCGGCTGGGCCCGACCATCGCCGAGACCGCGAACGACGCCGCGCGCAATTGCTCGCGGCCGGCGGCGTCGGCGCGCCA
>JABFXP010000755.1 GCA_013361685.1 Catenulispora sp. | reverse complement strand
GCCAACGAGGCCGGCTTCGCCCGACTCAGCCTCCTGCCCCGGGTGCTCAGCGGCAGCGCCGACCGCGACCTGGAGATCACCGTCCTCGGCAGCCACGCCTCGATGCCGATCGTGGTCTCGCCGACCGCGTTCCACCGCCTGGTGTGCGCCGAAGGCGAAGCGGCCACCGGCCGCGCGGCGGCCCGCGCGCAGACGATCCTGATCGCCAGCATGGCCGGCACCGTCGCCATCGGCGAGGTCGCGGCAGCCGCCCGCGCGGCCGCGACCGACCACGACCCGGCCCTGTGGTTCCAGCTCTATCTCCAGCCCGATCTGCAGGACACCCTCGTCCTGGTCCGCCGGGCCGCGGCCGCCGGCTGCACCGCCCTGGTCGTCACCGTCGACTCGCCGGTGCGCGGCCTGAACGAACGCAACGTGCGCAACGGGTTCCACGACCTGCCGCCGGGCCTGGCCTGCGAGAACATGCGCGGCCTGCGCGCCGGCGAGCCGGACGTCGTGCGCCCCATCGGCATGTCGCCCCGGCTGGGCTGGGACGACCTGGACCGGCTGCGGGCCCACACCCGGCTGCCCGTGCTGCTCAAAGGCGTGCTGCATCCCCAGGACGCGCGGATCGCGGTGGAGCGGGGCGTGGACGGCCTGCTGCTGTCCAACCACGGCGGCCGACAGCTCGACACCGTCCCGGCCACCATCGACCTGCTGCCCGAAGCGGTCGCGGCGGTCGGCGGGAAGGTCCCGGTGCTGCTCGACGGCGGCGTGCGACGCGGCACCGACGTGGTCAAGGCGCTCGCGCTCGGGGCGACGGCGGTCGGCATCGGCCGGCCCCTGGTGTGGGGCCTGGCCGCCGCGGGCGAACAAGGCGCACTGCGAGTGCTCGAGCTGCTGCGCGCGGAACTCGATCAGGCCGTCGCGCTGTGCGGAGCCCGCAGCCTGAAGGATCTGACGCCCGACCTCGTCCGGCCCGCGTCCGGGGTGTGGCGATGACGGCGGCCGAGTGGGGATGGATCGCGGCGCTGGCCGCCGTGTCCGCCGCGGCGAGCGTGCCGTATTGGCTGCCGAAAGCGGTCGTGGCACTCAGAGTGCGTGTATTCGCCCTCGTCAACGGTGACGAGGGGATCGCGGTACCGGGCGACCGTGTCGGCGTCGAAGACTTCCAGCGGCTCTACTCAGATCCCGCCGCGAACGGCCGCAGCCGCGGCGCCGCCCTGTCCGACCTGTTCTGGTACTGGCTCGCTCCGGGCCCGCAGGTTCATCAGGAGCACCTGGAACCCGGGCCGCGGTACGACGACGTCGCCCGCACCACCCGCGGCACCCTGGCCCGGCTGCGCCGCGACGAATGGGCCGACCTCGTCGCCCGCTGCGCCGACCGCGAGCTCGACCGGCTCGCCGCCGCCCGGCGTCCCGGCCGGGCCCGCGAGGTGCGGCTGCGCGACGTGATGATGCCGCTGTGGGCCGCGGTCTACTACGAGGTCGTCTTCGGCGAGCCCTGCCCGGACGAAGCCAGGGACCTGATCGCCGCCAGCGCCGCCGACGTCGCGAGCGCCCTGAAGTGCACCAGCCTGCGGCATATGGGCCGGCGCGACCGGCTCACCGGCTATCTGCGGGCCCGACTCGCTTCCGGAGCCGCCCCGCCCCGCCTGCCCGCGGCGCTCGACGAGGCCGAGCAGGTCTACTACTTGCAGGGCACGTACTTCACCACCGCCGTCGTGCAGATGTCCGAGGCGACGGCGCACCTGCTGCTCGCCCTCGCCGCGCGGCCCGACCTGCAACGCCGGCTGCGCGAGGACCCTGACGACACCGGACTGATGGACCGGGTGATCGACGAGACCCTCCGGGTCTATCCGCTCTTCGGCGTCGCGCACCGGATCACCTCGGCGGACATCGCGCTCGGCGAGGGCGCGATCCCGGCCGGCTCGGTGCTGCTGTTCAACTATCCCGCCTTCCACCACTCCGGGGCGCCCGACGCCGCCGTGTTCGATCCGGACCGCTGGCTGCGCGACCACGCCGGGCAGCTGCGCCACATCCCGTTCGGGATCGGCGCGAACCGGCCCTGCCCGGCCCGCGCGGTCGCCCCGCCGACCCTGCGGGTGGCGGCCCGCAGCGTGCTGCGCCGCTACGCGCTGGCCACCGCGGCCGGC
>JABFXP010000975.1 GCA_013361685.1 Catenulispora sp. | reverse complement strand
TGCGCACCGTGCCGTTGAGGCTAATGGCGGCCGGTGGTGCGTCGGTGTTGTTGCGAGCTGCCGCCGTGGTGGGCGAGGTTTGCGTTCCAGGTCAGGCTGGTGGCTTCGATGCTCTGGCCGTTGCTGGTCCAGGGCCGATTCTGCCTGCTCGCAAAGTGCTTATTCCTTTCGGATTCGGTGGGTCAGCATCCGATGCGGCTTGTGCTCAGGGCTACGTCGTCGAACCAGAGGGTGTCGTCGCCGCTGCTGTAGTTCTCCCAGCCGAGCTTCAGGTCGGTCAGCTGCGGGCGCCACGTGGCGCCGGCTCCGGACAGCCACTGGTCGTCGATGTCGGGGGTCGAGACGCCGTCCTCGGTGAGGCCTGGCACTGCGGTGCCGTTGTACCAGGTGTGGATCTGGCCGTTCGTGCCGTCCACCGAGAATTCCAGGCATTCCCAGGCGCCGGTCGGTACCACGACGCTCTGGGCGACGCCGGCCGGGCTCTGGGCGGGCAGGGTGGCGTCGTCGGATTCGCGGTTCCAGACCAGCGCGCCGTTCTGGGCGCCCAGGCGCAGGTCGGTGTTGCCGTGCGCGGAGTCGTTCATGGCCAGGAAGGTGGAGTGGTTGGTCGGCAGTGGTGCGGTGTGCTTCATCCAGAATCGGACGTACCAGGTCGGCGAGGCTGTGGTCATGTCCGTGGAGTCGCTGGCGAAGACGTGGTTGCAGTAGGTGCCGTGGCCGTCGATCTCCAGGGATTTGGAGCCGGCGTGTTGCTGGGCCGTGGTGATGGCGGCGGTGCCGGTTCCGGAGCAGTCCGGCGTGGCGATGGACCAGCGGCCGGAGGGTGTCGTCGAGGTCTGGGTTTCGAAGCCGTCGCAGAACACTGTGGCAGCTGAGCATGAGCCGCCGCTGGGCGAAGTGGGCGGGGTGGAGGGTGTGGATGGCGGGGTGGAGGGTGTGGATGGCGGCGTGGAAGGCGTCGAGGGTGGGCTGGACTGGCCGAGGCCGCTGCACACCACGCCGTTGAACGTGAAGTTCACCGGCGGGTCGTTGGTCCCGGAGTAGGTGCCCTGGAAGCCGAAGCTGACTGTGGCGCCGGCGGCGACCGCGCCGTTGTAGGGCTCGTTGGTCGCGGTGACCGTCTTGGCGCTCTGGGTGACCTGGGCGTTCCAGCCGGAGGTGACCTGCTGGGTGCCGGTCCAGGACCAGGCCGCGGTCCACGACGTCACCGCTGTGCCGCCGTTGGTCACCGTGACGTTGGCTGTGAAGCCGGTGTTCCACTGGTTCGCCTGGTAAGACACGGCGCAGGTGGCGCCGGCGCCGCGGGCCGGCCGCATTCCGAAGATGAACATCGAGGACAGGACGGTCACGGCCGCGGCCACGACGGCCAGGATCCGGACGCTGCGGAAGACGGGGAGATTGAAGCTCATCAAGGCACATCCACTGTGAAGGAAGCCGTGTGCTCGGCGCCCGAGGTCTCGAACTGGACGAACAGCCGCCAGGTGCCGGACTCGGGGAACTGGATCCGTGCGGTCAGGGCGCCCGCGCCGCTGGGGCCGCCGGCGGCGCGGCCGGTGGACAGCGCGTCGGCGAAGGCGGCGTCGCCGGCGTGGAACGCGGTCAGGTGGGCGTAGCCGTCGAGGAGACGGTCGAACTGCTGGACCGGCTTGCCGTCCTTGGTGACCACTACGCCGAGATCGGTGGCGGAGCCCTTGGTCGGTGAGCCGGTGAGCCGGAGTGTGTAGCCGTCGGCGGTCGTGGTGTCGGCTGCGGGTGGCAGGGTTGGCGGTGCGGTGTCGCCGGGCACTGTCAGCGGTTGGGATAGCGAGTAGGACAAGGGAGTTCCGGCGCTGGAGTCCGGTGTCGCGAAGGTGATGTAGGTGCGGTAGGCCCCCGGTTTGAGGGGCGGCATCGGTACGGTCCAGCTTCCGTCGTCGCGCATCGACGCCGTGATCCGGTGGAACTCGCCGAGGTCGGCGCGGACGACGTAGAAGACCAGGAGTTGGCCTTCGTAGGGTTGGAAACGGGTCACGGGCTTGCCGCCCGGGCCGGTGATGCGGAACGTGTACGGCGTCGGTGCGTTGGCGGGCAAGGAGGCTGTGTCGGCGGCGTAGGAGTAGCCGCCGACGCTGCCGCGGAGCCCGGTGTCGGCGGGTTCCGCGGCAGCGATCCTCGGAGCGGTGGGCACTCCCATGCCGGGCATGTCGTCGCCGGCGGATCCCATGTCCATGCCCTTCATATCCATGGGGTCCGCGCTGGTCGGACTGCTCGGGTGGGAGGTGCCCGCTCCGGTCCCGGACGAGTGGCCGCAGCCGGTGAGAGCCACAGCCAGGAGGCAGGCGCTCGCGGCCGCGGCCACTCGTCGCGTTATGGACTCGTACACGAAATGCTCTCCGGCTGGGTCGGCGCCGCCGTCTGGTTCGCCACGAAGCCGAAGGTGGTGCTGGCTCCGGGCGCCAGTTGCGAGTTCCAGTCCGCCGACTTCATCGTCGCCAGGGAGCCGGACTGGGTGAGGGTGCCGTTCCAGGCGCTCACCACGGTCTCGCCGTCGGCCAGGACCCAGCCGGCCGTCCACTTGGTGATCGGGCTGGTGTTCGGGTTCTTCACCGTGACCTGACCCTGGAATCCGCCGGGCCAGGTGCTCGTCACCGTGTAGGTCGCCTGGCAGGTGGTCGGGGGCGGCGGCGGGGCGCCCGCGCCGATGCCGGTCACCTCGCCGTTGCCGCCGTCGAACACGACGTCGGAGCAGCCGTAGAAGGTCTCGCTGCTGTCCGAGCGCGCCCAGACCGAGTAGATGATGTGGTGCCCGGTCTTGTTGGCCGGCAGGGTGGCGTTCCAGTGGTAGTAGCTCTGGAGGGTCGCGACGGTGCCGGTGTTCGGCGGGTCGGTGATCGTGGAGAACGGTGCGGTCTCCAGGTCGGCCCACGTCAGCGGCTTGGTCTGGTCCCAGCCGTCCTTGGTGATGTAGAGGCTGAAGGTGCCGGGGTGCGCGGCCCAGCGATTGTAGTTGATGTCGATGTTCGCGCCGGAGGTCAGGTGGGTGACCGGCCAGTTCGCGTTCACCTGGTCGAACCCTGAGAAGTCGTAGTAGTTGCTGTTGCCGCTGCACAGCTTCCCGTCGGGGATGAAGCCGACCGTGCCGCCGCTGGTGGCGCCGCTGCGGTTGCCGACCGCGAACCAGTTGTAGAGCGGCGTGGTCCCGCTCTGGGCCACGGCCGCCTGGCAGGCCGGGTTCTGCGGGACGAGCTGACCCGTGGAGGTCAGGCCGTCCTCGTAGCACAGGAACGTCCGGCTGCCGGGGATCATCATCGCGCCGTGCGCCGAGGCCGACGGCGCGAAGGCGATCGCCGCGATCAGACCGGCGAGCGCCAGCAGCACCCCGGTCAGCCTTCTGGGGATCTTTCCGCTCACATCGTTGCCTTTCCACAACAGGTGGCAGAGTGTGTCGGGCGGAGCGTAGCTCCGGCGTCGCGGACCGTTGCGCGGCGTGGGGATCGGCGCGGCGGGCGGTTCGCGGCGGGGACGGTGAAAAGGGCAAGTCAGGGCTCGTGTCGACGCGGCTCGGCGCGGCGGGGCGCAGGCAGAGTGCTGCGAAAGTTTCACGTCGGGGCCGAAGCTTTCACCGTCGAGCCTGCGCCGAAGCCCGGTGATCTTCGCAGGGCTTTGACGCGACGGGGCGGCCCGGTGACCATGCGAGGGCCGAGAAGCCGAGGCGAGGGGAGCCACCGCCGTGCGCCGTATCAGACCGAGAGCACTGGCCGCACCGTCAGTGCGGTCAGTGTCGTCCGTACCGCCAGCACCATCAGCACCGTCCGGCAGCCGCGATCGCCGCCGGCGCGCGGCGTGGCGCACCGCGCTGGCCGGTGCCGCCGCGCTGGCTGTCGCCGTCGTGCTGGCCACGCTGGGCACCAGTCCGGCGCAGGCGCTCAGCGTCGGGGGCACGCCGAATCCGGTGACCGGCAACGCGACGCACTTCGACGGGCTGGGCGCGCCCTACGGCGGCTGCGGGATGTCGCAGGCGAATCTGGACTCGCAGGACTTCATCGCGCTGAACGTGTTCAACACCCCGGGGAACTACAACCAGTTCACGCGTCCGGTGCCGCCTTCGCAGTCGAGCATCCTCGGCATGTTCGACAACGGTCTGAACTGCGGTCGGTGGGTGAAGGTCAGCATCGGCGACTACTGCACCGGTACCAACGACGGCGCGCAGAACCAGCCGTTCTGCCGCAACGGATCGTGGGTCGCCGACAAGTACAACGGCGCGACGCTGAACATGCTGGTCGCCGACAGTTGCGCCGACTCCAACGCCTGGTGCCGTGACGACCCGTACCACATCGACCTGCACACCGACTCGATCAACCGCTTCCAGCTGAACGGCGCGGCGGTCGGGGATCTGCTGGACCACTGGAACAACCGGCAGGTGACGTGGCAGTTCATCGACGCGCCGAACTACAGCGGCGACATCAACATCGGGTTCATCCAGGGGGCGCAGGTGTACTGGCCGGCGATCTCGGTGTCGCACCTGGCCAACGGGATCCACGGCGTGCAGTACCTGTCGGCGAACGGGACGTGGGTCTCGGCGACGATGGACAGTGACATGGGCCAGGCGTACATCATCGCTCCGACGGCGACCGCCGGTTCGAACTACCAGATCCGCGTGACCGACGCCTCGGACACGCTGATCAACGGCGGGCGTATCTACAGCTTCTCGTTGCCGTCGTCGTGTGGTGGGAGCTGCGGGGCCGCGTATACGCAGGTGCCTTATACGACGGCGCCGGGTTCGGGGTCGACGTCACCGTCGAGCCCGAGTTCGACTCCGAGCACCACGCCCTCGACGCCGAGTTCCACGCCGTCCACCTCGCCTTCGACTTCGTCGTCCAGCTCGGCGTCCGGCTCGAGTTGCACCGTGACGTCTTCGGTGACCAACTCGTGGTCCACCGGCTACCAGCTCGCGTTCACCGTCACGAACAACGGCACGGTGGCCGCGTCGAACTGGGCGGTGCGCTTCTCCTTCGCCGGAGCGCAGACGATCGCCAACGCCTGGAATGTGACGACGGCCCAGTCCGGGCAGACGGTCACCGCGAGTTCCGTCTCCTATAACAGTTCCCTGCCACCGGGCGCGTCGACGACCTGGGGCATGGTCGTCAACGGTGCGAACCAACCGCTCAGCGGCGTCACCTGCAGCGCGACTTGAGGTACTGAGCGCTGCTGATGCTGTTCGATCACGTCCCGCCACACCGCAGGGTGTGGCGGGACGTCTGGGTCAGGCCAGTCCCCGCGTTTTGAGGACACGCCGCTCGATCGGCACGAACAGGAGCTGGTTGACCGCCACGCCGACCGCGAGGATCAGCACGATCGCGGCGAACGCGCCGGCCATGTCGTTCGTGTCCTGGGCGTTCTTCAGCAGGAAGCCCAGCGAGTGCCCCAGGTCGGCGGACTGCACGATGATCTCCGAGGCCAGCAGGGACCGCCATGCGAAGGCCCAGCCCTGACGCAGCCCGGCGAGGTAGCCCGGCAGCGCGGCGGGGAGCAGGACGTAGCGGACGGAGGCCAGGCCGCGGGCGCCGATGTTGCGGCCGACCCGCAGGTACAGCGGCGGTACATGGTCGAGCCCTGCGACGACGCCGACCGCGATCGACGGCACCGCGCCGAGCAGTACGACGGTGTAGAGCATCGCCGGGGTGGGGCCGAAGAACATCAGTGCCGGCGGCACCCATGCCACCGACGGCAGCGACTGCAGTCCGGACAGGATCGGCCCGATTCCGGCCCGTACCGGCTGGAACCGCCCGACGAGCAGCCCCAGCGGAGTTCCGAGCGCGACCGAAGCAGCGAAGCCGACGGCGCCGTGCCCGATGCTGTGTCCGACGGCCGGCCACACGTCGCCGTTGCTGAAGGCGTCCTTCAACGAGTCGTAGACCTGCGAGGGCCCGGGCAGCTTCCAGTCCGGCCAGATCTTCGACGCGTACAACAGCTGCCACACCGCGAGGATCAACGCCAGGGCCAGCAGCGGCGGGTAGGCGGCGCGGACCACGCGGATCAGAGTGCTGTCTTCGTGGTCGCTGGAGGTCTCCAGGGCGTCCAGGCCGGCCTCGACGGTCGCCAGCGCGTCCTTGCTCTCCACGGCCTCAGCGTCCATGGCGGCTGATCTCCTCACGCAGGTGCTCGGTGATCTCGATCGACAGCTCGGCGACGTCCTTGTCCTCGACGCGGCGCGGCTGCGGGATGTCGACGCGCCACTCGCGGGCCACCCGGCCGGGCCGGGAGGACAGCAGCACGACCCGCTGCCCGAGCCGCACCGCCTCGCGCACGTTGTGCGTCACGAACACCACGGCCAGGCCGGTCGCCTCCCACAGCCGCACCAGCTCCTCGTGCAGCACGTCGCGGGTGATGGCGTCCAGCGCCGCGAACGGCTCGTCCATCAACAGCACTGAGCTGTCCTGGGCGAGCGCCCGGGCCAGCGCCACCCGCTGCCGCATCCCGCCGGAGAGCTGGTGCGGCCGCTTGTCGTAGGCGCCGTGGAGCCGTACCAGGGCGAGCAGCCGCTCGGCCTCGGCGCGGCGTTCGCGGCGGGCGGACAGGCCGCGCAGCCGCAGGGCCAGGTCGATGTTCTGGCCGGCGGTGAGCCAGGGGAACAGCGCCGATTCCTGGAACATCAGCGCCGCGCGGCCGTCCGGGACCTCGACTGTGCCCTGCGTGGGCGCGTCGAGGCCTGCGGCGATGGTCAGCAGCGTGGACTTGCCGCAGCCGGAGGCGCCGAGCAGGCACACGAACTCCCCCGGTGCGACGTCGAGGTCGATGCCGTCCAGGACCGGGGCGCCACCGTCGCGGAACGTCTTGGTGACGCCCGCCAGGCGCACCGCGGGCTGGTGGCGGACCGCGGTGGCGCCCGGCCCCGTCTCGATGGTGGCGGTCATGGTCTGCTCCCCTTTACTTCTTGCTCAGGCCCGCGTCGGACACGGCCGGCTGGTCGTTCTTGGCGAGTTCGGCGTTGAGGATCGACAGGTCGAAGATGCCGTGCAGGTCGGTGTTCTTCAGCAGGCCGGTGGCCACGGCGTGGTCCAGCGAGGTCTGCAAGGTGGCGGCCTGCGGGTCGTTGGTGGCGGCCTGCTCGCTGAAGGAGCGCTTGATCTCCTCGTCGGTCAGGGCCTTGCCGGTGAGCTTCTTCAGCTGTTCGTTGACCAACTGCTGGGCGTCGGCCGCGGAGGAGGTGATCCACTGGTTGGCGGCGATCTGCCCGTCGATCAGGGCCCGGACGCTGTCCGGGTGCTTCTTCAGGAAGTCGGAGCCGACCACCAGCGTGGTGGTGGAGAACTGCCCGTTCGGCCACAGGTCCTTCTCGTCCACCAGCACCTTGGCCCCGGCTTCCAGCACCAGCCGCGAGGCCCAGGGTTCGGGCAGCCACGCGCCGTCGATGCGCCCGGCCTTGAACTGGTCCAGCGTCGTGGCGTTGTCCTGCGGGTTCACGGACACGTCGCCGGTGCCGTCGGCGTTGGCCGTCAGGCCCTGCTGCTTGAGCCAGAACCGGAGCGCGACGTCCTGGGTGTTGCCCTTCTGCGGCGTGGCCAGGACCTTCTTCTTCAGGTCGGCCGGGCCGTCGATGCCGGGCTTCACCACCAGTTCGGCACCGCCGGTGGTGGCCCCGGCGACGATCTTCAGCGCCTCCCCGTGCGACTGCACGAAGGCGGACAGCGCCGCCGAGGGGCCGACGTAGGCGGCGTCGAGTTGGCCGCCGAGCAGCGCGGTCATCTCCGCCGGACCGGCGTTGTAGATCTGGGTGCTGAGCTTGGTGGTGCCCAGCGCCTTGGCGAAGTCGCCGTGCGCGACGCCGACCACGGCGGTGGCGTGCGTGACATTCGCGAAGTAGCCGAGGCGCAGCTCCGAGGCGGCCGACCCGGCGGAGGTGACCGCCGCCGCCTTCGCGTCCGAACCCGCACCCTTCGACGAACTCTTCGACGACCCGCACGCGGCGGCGGCCCCGGCGATCCCGGCGACGGCGCCGAGAGCCACGGCGGAGCGAAGAAGAGACTTGATGCCTATCACAGGAAGACTCCAGAAAGATCACCGGAAGACACCGGCGGGCGGTGCCGACGGCACCGCACAGCTGAGGAGGGAAAACAGAAGTCAGTCGGCCGCCGGCGGCACCCGCCGCGGCCGGTTCAGAACGCCGAGTCGATCACAGCGACGGCGGACAGCAGGCGCTGGACAGGCGGCCGTAGTCGACGTGCCGCCGACAGACGAGGGCCACTCCATTGCGA
>JABFXP010000297.1 GCA_013361685.1 Catenulispora sp. | reverse complement strand
ATTCGTATCCACGGCTCTGCGGAGCGGTGGCGTTGACGGTGTCGACCGCACTGACGGTGCAGAAGGCGCTGACGGAAGCGGCGGTGACGGCCGCGACGGTGAAGGTGACGGTGACGACGGCACCGGCTGAGGCCGGGACGTGCCGTTCATGACCTGCTCACCCGAATAGGCGGCGACGCGCGGCTGCTCCGCCCGCTCGGCCCTGTCGAGACCGTCGATGTGCTGGCGAAACCACGGCTCCGCCACTCGCGGCGCCGGAACGGGCACTACCGGACTTGCCACCACAGGTGAGTCGGACCGTCCCCGTTCACTTTCCTCTTCACGCCGCACCGGCTCGGGAGCGGAGTCCGACGGCTCCACGCCGAGCATCGTCAGCCCCTCGGACGTCGCCACCTCCCCCAGCGTCCGCATCAGCTGCGTGAGATCGGTGTTCAGCCGCGCGTACGACATCAGCCGCGCCTGCGCCGTCGCCTGCCGCTCGACGGCCCGCCGCCGCTGCCGCGACTGCGGGTCCAGCCGGTTCACAGCGTGCGTCGCCTTGACGAACTGGTCGAAGACCCGGTTCGCCCCCTGATCGGCCAGACTGGCGTCGCCGGCGTCGGCCCATCCCCACCGCACCGCGAGGGTCTTCCACCCGAACCGCCACCGAATGGTCTCCGGCCGCTTCCCGTCCTGCCGCGCCGCGTACTTGGTCGCCAACAGGTCCCGCTCCCACAGCAGCGCGGCCACGATCGAGACCATCAGCCGCACCAACACCTCCTGCCAGCTGGAGGCATCCGTGGCGGCCAGCACACCCGACCCGAGCGCCAGCACGACGACCAGCACCCCGTCGATCCCGGCGTCCTCACCGGCGCGCACGTTCTCCTTCGCCCGCGTACCGCACGCCAGCAGCGCCACCTCCATGAAGGAGAACAGAAAGATCCGCAGACCCAGCGGCAAAGCCATGGTGCTGGCGAAGAACTTCCACATGCCGGCGCTCTGCACCGCGGTGGCCATCAACGCCGCGATGGTGATCAGCACACTCGAAGCCCGGCCCCGCATGCCCCGCCGAGCAGCCCCCACGAGCCACCACAGACCGGCCCCCACCACGACGGCCACCACCGCCCCGACGCCCACCGCGAGCCACGGCTCCCGCTCAGCCTGGCCCCGCAACTGATCGACCCAATGACTCACGGACCGGCCCCCACAATCAGGCTGTCCACATCCGGCTCCTCACATCGGCGCAGTGACCCCGCCACGGTAGCGGCTCACCGCGATCTGGCAACCCACCCGACCGCCCGCCGGAAACAGGATGTGGATATCCGCTCGTGAACAAGCCGATGAAGCGGCTGCACAAGAGCCTGCGAGTCTGTTACCAACCGGCTTCGCCCACCGATGCCCGCGGCGAAGCCACAGTCGTGACACTTGGCGAGCCGTCCACGTCGTGGGCCGACGGCAGGTACCCGGCGAATCGCAGTACCCTGAGCACCTCCTGCTGCGGCGCGTCCACCACCAACACCGTCTCGGCGACCCGGCGCGCGCCCAGGGCCAGGAGCGCGGGCAATACCGCCAGCTCCGCGCCCAACTGCGCGTCCGCGGTGACCAGCACCGCCCGCGCCGCGATCACGTCGACCAGGCCGTGCCGCCGGGCCGCGTCGGTGATGAGGTAGCGGAGGGCTTGGGGCGTGGCGTCCTCACAGAATTCGGCGAGGCCGGTGAGCAGTTCCTCAGCGGAGCGGCCGGCGTCCAGCCAGCGCCGGACGGAACCGTCGCTGATCCGCCAGACGGTGGCCCCGCCGGCCGACTCGCGGTCGGCGGCGGCGTCGAAGAAGGCCGCGAGTCCGGCCGAGGGCAGGCCGGTGGCCACGACGGTCATGTCGCCCTGGAGCCGGACGCGGTCGGTCGTGGGCGGCACCGTCGCCGCCAGCGCGGCGTCGAAGTCGGATTGGGCCGTGCGGGCGTAGCGTCCGGACGCGTCGAGCAGGGCACGGGTCAGGGGTGCGGCCGCTCCGTGCGCCACCGCGCCGAGCAGTCCGCCCTCGGCCATGACGGTTTCGATCGCGGCGGCGGCCCGGATCGGGCCGGTAGGAGGCCCCTCGGCCAGCGGCTCACCGGCGAGCAGATAGCCGCTCGGCGTGTGAAACTCGCCCCAGACGAATTCGAGCTCCGGTGGCGGGTCCATCAGCAGCGGCAGGCGCCATACCAAGGCCTCGGCCAGCGAAGCCTGTTCGGGGACGGCCCCGGCGCCGCAGGCGGTCAGCATCCCCAGCAGTGCGCCTCGGATCTGGTGCCCAGCACCGTCATACGCCGCGTCGGACAGCGGTGCGGGCACCTTCCCGCTCCGGTCGAGCGGCGCGAACGGGCCGAGCACCGAGGTCGGCAGCTCGAACCAGGCGGCGAACAGCGCGGCGTACCGCTCGGCCGGCTCGGCCATCCGCCACTGGTCGTATTCCGGTGTGGCCATCAGCTCGGTGCCCTGGCACGCCACCAGCCGCCCGTACTCCGCGACCGCCAGCCAGAACCGGACCGCCTGCTCCTCCAGCCCGCAGACCCGGCCCAGCCGCTTGATCTCGCGGGCACCCACCCCGCCGGCCTTCAGCAGCGGCACCGCCTGCGTCGCGATCTGCCCGAGCAGCCGCTCGCAGCTTTCCAGCGCGGAGGCCGCCACCGCCTGCGCCTCGGCGTCGACCTGTGCGACAGCCAGTCGCCGCGCCACCCGCGGCGCGGTCGGAACCGGATCGAAGGCCCGCCATTCGTCTGTCGGGTCCGGCAGGAATTCCACTGCCACGTCGTGCAGCCGCAGCAGGGCGGTCCCCTTCTCCGGCCACACCAGGCAGACATCCGTCAGCCGGGCGGTGATCCGGTCGAACTCCGCCGCCGCGGCCGACCGGGCGACCTCGGCCAGTGGCGCGCACAGTGCCTCACGCGCCAGCTCCGCGTCGGCTCGGACGGCCGGGTCGTAGGACGACACCACCCATCCGCGGCCGTACGCCGCCCCGCCCGGCAACGCGCGGCCCCGGTAGCCGCCGGCCTGGCCGGCCTGGCCGGCAGGTTGCTTGGCGCGTCCGGAGGCCGCCTCGCGCAGCGCCATGAGCACTTGGATCTCGGGCCGCGACAGCCCTTCCAGGGCCTCGATCACCCCCTCGGGGTCGGCGAGCGCCGCGACGACCGTGCCGGCGTCCGCACGCAGCGGCTCCCCCTGCGGCACGTCGGCGAACACGATGCCCGCCACGTCCGGCCGGGCGTTGAACAGGGCGTCGAGCCCAGCCTGGGAGAGCGAGGCGATGTGATCGGTCAGCGATTTGACGAGGGTACGCACGGCTCGATCCTGACACTCCCGCAGCCCGAAGACTACATAAGTAACTTAGATAAGTTAGTGATAGACTTTTCCGGTGCCTGACGATCTCGATCCCCGTGCCGTGGCAGCCGCGGTTGAACGCTTCAACGGCTACTACATCCGTCTGCCCTCGGTCCGTAAGTTGAGCTTCACGACCCTGTCGGTCCTGCACACCCTCGCCGAGCGCGGCCCGGTCCGGCTCGGCGAGTTGACCGCCACGGAGCAGGTCACGCAGCCGGCCATCACGCAGATGATCACCAAGCTGGAGGCCGAGGGCCTGGTCGAGCGGCTCCCCGATCCGAGCGACGGCCGCGCGGTGCTGGTGCGGTTGACGGCGGCGGGCCGCACGGTGGTGGCCGACCGGCGCAACGACCGCGTGGCCCGTCTGTCACCCCTGCTCGACCGGCTCACCACCGCCGAACGTGCCGCGCTCGCGGCGGCGCTGCCCGTCCTCGAACGACTCGCCGCGCTCGCGCAATCCGACGAAGGATGACCATGACGAGCCTGCCCCTGCCTCAGACCCCGATCCACATCCCCGACGAGACCCTCGAGGATCTGCACCAGCGCCTCTCCATGACGCGCTGGCCGCAGATATCGGGCAACCAAGACGGCCGTTACGGACTCGACGGCGAGTACCTGCGGGAGCTGTGCGAGTACTGGCGCGACGAGTTCGACTGGCGCAAGGCCGAGGCCGCGATCAACGCCTACGAGCACTACACCGTCCAGATCGACGGCGTGCCGGTGCACTTCATGCGCCGGCCGGGGGCCGGGCCCGCGCCGACACCGCTGATCCTCAGCCACGGCTGGCCCTGGACGTTCTGGCACTGGTCGAAGGTCGTCGACGCCCTCGCGGACCCCGGCGCGCACGGCGGCGACCCGGCGGACGCCTTCGACGTGATCGTCCCCTCCTTGCCGGGCTTCGGCTTCTCCACGCCGCTGGACCACCGCCCGGACCTGAACTTCTGGAAGATCGCAGACCTCTGGCACACGCTGATGACCGACGTGCTCGGCCATTCCCGGTACGCCGCCGCCGGGTGCGACGTCGGCGCCCTGGTCACCGGCCAGCTCGGCCACAAGTACGCCGACGAGCTCTACGGCATCCACATCGGCTCCGGCCTACGGCTCGACTTCTTCACCGGCGACCGGGCCTGGGACTTCAGCGGAGGCCGCCCCATCCCCGAGGGCCTGCCCGCGGACGTCCACGCCCGGGTGCTGGAGCTGGACCGCCGCTTCGCCGTCCACCTCGCCACGCACGTCCTGGCGCCCGACACCCTGGCGTTCGGCCTGGCCGACTCCCCCGTCGGCATGCTCGCCTGGATCCTCGAACGCTGGATCAAGTGGAGCGACAACCACGGCGACGTCGAGTCCGTGTTCAGCAAGGACGACCTGCTGACCCACGCCACGATCTACTGGGCCACCAACTCGATCGCGACCTCGATCCGCACCTACGCCAACAACAACCGCTACCCGTGGACGCCGGCCCACGACCGCACTCCCGCGATCGAAGCCCCGACCGGCATCACGTTCGTCGCCTACGAGAACCCGCCCGGAGTCGCAACCGGCCAGCGCGTCCAGCAGTTCCTGGACAGCGACCGCGCCGCCTGGTACCACCACGTCAATCTGACGGTGCACGAACGTGGTGGACACTTCATCCCCTGGGAGATTCCCGGGGAGTGGGTTGACGACCTGCGCCGCACCTTCCACGGGAGACTTCGCACCCCGGGTCAGACGTGAGACAGGGTTCTGAGGTAACCTCCAGCACGCGAAGCACCGGCCAGAGCACTACGCCAGGCTGGGGCGTCAGCCACGAAACGGGAGCCGCATGGTGGAGCTGGAAGACGTCAGGGAACTGGCCGGGCGCGCGTTCGGCGAATGGGCGCTGCGCAAGCTCGATCCAGAGTGGACGACAGAGCGGATCTCCCACGAGCCCACGCGCCGCTTGGTGACCGAACTCGGGTTGCCGATCCAAGGGCCGGCCCACTACTCCTTGATGATGAGCGAGGACAGCCGCTGGCCCACGGTGCGGGACTTCTTCGCGGACAACAGGCCCGAAGTACTCGAGACCCGGATGTGCACCGAGTTCGGCCACTATCTCTTCTTCGCCGACCTCAATGGTGAGAACGTCTTCCTGGACCCGGAGTCCGGCGGCGTCTATTGGTTCCCGGGGCCCCACGAGACCGCGAAGAACGTCCTGGTCAACAGCGGTGTGGCCGAATTCCTCACTTTCCTGGCCCAGATCGAGATCAACCGGGTCACCGAGCCCATCGAAGCGCTGCGCGACAGCGACGAGGACGTCGAAGAGGAGTATGACCGGGCCCTGCGATCCATCCTCGACGGGATCGTCAACGGAGTGCGGAACGTGGACCCGGCCGCCTTCCCGGCCGATCCTGAAGACGACGGAGGGCTCGACACCTTCTGGTACCCCTGGCTCCTCAAATGGGGCGACGACGACTTCGCCTTCGACTCCTGGAGCTGGAACCGGCATGCGGCCGAGTACTTCGCCGCGCACGGCATCGACGACCTCGCCGAGCGCGAGCCACGGCATCCGGTGGACCTCTCCCAGCACTGATTCACGCGCTGCCCTGCATCACGACGGACGCCAGGCGTAAATCAGTACCCTTGCCGCCTTGGCCTACCCGACGTCAGCCCGACAATGGCATCGTCATCTGCGGCGACACAGGCGAGGCGTCCGGACGCAGCCTGCTGACCGCCGTCCCCATCGCGAAGAACTCGACGGCGTGCTCGCCCCAGACCCAGTCGTCCTCCCGCACCGTGACCCCGACGATGCCGTCCGCCCCGACCTGGCTGCCTTCGTACTGCATGCGCGACATCGCGATCTCACGGGCGTCGTATACCGCCTGCGTGTAGGTCCCCAGCTCTGTGTTCTGACCAGCTGCCTGGAGCATCTGCCGGAAGGTGAGGTGCGCGACGTGATAGACGCACGTCCCGAGTACCAGCGCCCGCGGAATCCACCCGTGCTGCCACAACGTCCAGAAGTCCTGCCCGGACAGGTGCGAGGTGAACGGCCGCCCGGCCGGCGTCCGAAGCGACGTACCGTTCTCCGCCTTCACCGCGGTCCCCACCGCGATGAACTCCATGATTTCAGCCGAGAACGCGTAGCGCCGAGCCCGCACCTCCACCCCGATGACCCCGTCAGCGCCCAACAGATCGGCCTCGGCCTCCATGCGCGCCATCGCCAGTTCCCGGGCGGTGTACATGGCCTGCGTCAGCACCGCCAGCTCCTGGCTGACGTTCCACCGCGACGGCTGGACGCCGATGTGGTAGATGCTCGTGCCCATCACCAACCCGACCGGCACGAAGCCGGCCTGCGTGGCGAGGACGAACTCGTTCACAGACAGATCGGAAGTGAAGCAGGGCCGCCCCTGCTGCGACTGGGTAAGCCGGCCCCTGGCCGAGTCCGGGAGCGGCTGCGGCTGCTGGGATATCGGTCCGGTCGGTTGTGCCATGGGGCTCCCCCTCGCGCTCGCGATCGGCGACCCCGATCGTCGACTACTCAGCCTCTTCAGAAGTCCGAGGCGACTCTCCCTCTGCCGGACGATAGACCCACACGGCCCGCTCGTCCGCCGTAACGGTACCGGTCTGGATCCGAATCCCACGATGCCGCGCTTCATGCCGCAGCAGCTCGCGAAGCGACGCAGGGTCCTCGACCTCGTATTCGACGGCATAGCCATCCCGCTGCACTTGATCGACAAGCCGCACGACAAGCGCTTCGAGGTCTACACGATCCATGAAGCGAGCCTAGGGCTTACGAGAGCACGCCGCGGGCGAATGGTCCGTTAAGCACTCTCACCACAGCATCGACCCGACGAATGCGCCGCACTGTTCCACCATCACCTTCCCCTAGCAGCAAGCTCACACGCCCTGGACACGAGCGTGCAGATGCATGTCGTGCCAGCCGTCGTCATGCAGTCCGGCGCTGCGCTTAGTGCCCTCCACCAGATAGCCCGACTTCGAGGCGACCCTGCAGGAAGCGTGGTTGCGTGTCGAGTGGTCCAGATGCAGGCGGTGAAAGCCGATCTCGTCCAAGGCCCAGACACTCAGCGCTGAAAGAGCGCTGGTGGCGACGCCGGCACCGCGTGCTGCCGGGAGCACCCAATACCCGATGCCGGCGATGCCCTCATCGAAGTTCACGCTGCCCAACGCGATGCGACCGAGCACCTCTCCCCCATCGCGGGCAACCGCCCAATGACCGCCCTTCTCACGCTCCCAGTCCCGACGATAGGCATCGAACCACTCCCGGACACGAGCCTCGGACGAAGGACGGCGCGTATGCCATCGGCGGATGTCCTCGTCCCGGTAGGCGGACAGGAACGCCTGCGCATCAGCTGGCTCCCAAGGACGCAGCACCAGACCCTGGGCAGCAGGTAGCACCGGCTGCGGAGAGTTCGCCAACGAACCGGCAGAAATGACGGGCGGAGTCGACAAATCGCGAGTCACGCCAAATCATCCACCGACGGCCGCCGCAACAGTCAAGAGAGCACTCACGTGCGATCCTGACCCCCGCCTGCAAGAACGGCCCTGACCTGGCGGTCGGGACCGTTACCTGCATGTTCGAACGCCGTTGAAGACGCTCTTCGCGGAGCTGATGTTGCGCTCCTTGAACACCGCTGACCTGCCCCGACCTACCGCTGGTCGATCAGGTCGGCGAACTCCTCTCCCGTGACCTGCACGATCGAGAACGCCGCACCAACCTCCGGGCGCGCGGCCGCGGCGCTGAGCGCGGCTTCGGCAGCCTCGCGCGAGGACCACAGCCAGGAGTCGGCCCAGGTGCCGTCGGCGGCCTTGGTCAGGCGGGCCTCGAGCAGGCCGGTTCGGACGACAGATATGGGGTCTCCAACCGTGAGGTGGATTCAGCGGGCGATCAGGCGCATGCCGACGGCGGCCAGCATCCCGTCGT
>JABFXP010000849.1 GCA_013361685.1 Catenulispora sp. | reverse complement strand
CTCGTACCAGGCACCCAGCGCTTGACGGTCGGGTTTCCCGTGCGGGGTGAGCGGCATCCGGTCCACGACCACGCACACCGGCGGGATCTTCGCCGGCTCCAGGCGTTCGGCCAGCCCCGCGCGCAGCTCGTCGCCGGTCACGGCGCCGACGGCGAACAGCCGTGCCGGATGCCCGCCGTCCGGCCGCAGCACCGCGGCGGCCTCGACCCCGGCGATGTCCAGCGCCGCGGCCTCCACCTCCAGCGTGCTGACCCGGAAGCCGCCGGCCTTGTAGACGTCGTCGCCGCGGCCCAGGAAGTACAGGTGGCCTTCCTCGTCGATCCGGCACAGGTCGCCGGTGTACAGCTCGACGCCGCCTCGGCCGTCCGGGCGGAAGCGGCGCGCGGTGAGGTCCGGGGCGTTCCAGTAGCCGGGCATGACGTGCGGGCCGCTGACCACGAGCTCGCCCGCGGAGCCGGCCGGGACCGTGCGGCCCGTCTCGTCGGCGATCCGGCAGGCGGTGCCGGGCAGCGGACGGCCGACCGAACCGGGCCGGGTCCGCCAGGCGTCCGGCTCCGGGACCGAGACCCGCTTGCATTCGGTGAGCCCGTACATCGGCCGCACATCGAGGCCGGGCAGGTGACGGCGCAGCGCTTCGACGGTCGGGCCGGGCAGCGCCGCCCCGGTGTTGGTGACCAGGCGGAGCCGGGACGGCGCGCGGCCGGAGCGGTCCATCAGCCGTACCAGGGTCGCGGCGAGGTGGGGGACCAGGGGGAAGACCGTGGCACCGGTCTCCTCCAGGCGGCGTGCCAGGGCCGGCCCGGCGGACTCGTCGCCGCCGAGTACCAGGTGCGCGCCCGCGGCGGCGCACAGCAGGGCTTGGTAGAGCCCGTAGTCGAAGGACAGCGGCAGGCAGGAGAAGACGGTGTCGTCGGCGGCGTAGCCGAGCTGGGAGCCGATCGCGCCGACGGCGAACAGCATCTGGCGGTGCGGCGAGATCACCCCCTTCGGCATGCCGGTGCTGCCCGACGTGTAGATGAGGCAGGCGGGTTCTTCCGGGGAGCGGCGGGCTTCCTCGGCCGACGGCGTCCCGGGAGTCGGGCCCGGCTGTGGCGGCTCTTGGAGGACGTGAGCGGGAACGTCCGCGGCCCGGGCGGTAGTGGCGAGTTCTTCATCGCACAGGGCCAGCACGGCGTCGCAGTCCCGGGCTATGTGCCGCAGATGGAACAGCCGGATCTTCGGGTGCACGACGACCGCGACCGTGTCGGCGTAGGAGCAGGCGAAGAAGGCCGCGACCGTGTCGGCGTGGTTGCCGGCCAGGATCAGGACCCTGTCACCGGGGGCGGCGGCCGGCCGGATCACCTCCCGGGCGAGCTGAAGCGCGCGCTCGCGCAGCCGCTCGTAGGTCACAGGTCCGGCTGCCCGGCCGTGTCCGCCTCCGGACACGGCCGACCGCCCCGGTCGCGACGCGGCCCGCGCGTCGAGCAGTTCATGCAAGTACCGCATGGCCGCCCTTGCGTGCGGTGAGGCGGACGCCGACCCGGCAGGGGACGGCGGCCGTCCGGTGCTCCAGCAGGGCCTGGCCCAGCCGGGCCGCGTCCGCCGGGTCGAGCACGACCTCCAGCAGGTCGCCGGCGCCGTCGGCGGCGGCCGCCCGGCCGAAGCGCACCACGAGCGAGACCTCGCCGCCCCCGGCCGGCCCGGCGTCGAGGGAGCCGTCCACCACACCGCAGACCGCGGGTTCCCGCCCGGGCGGATCCGCCCGCCGGGCGGCCGCGTCGTGGGATCGCTGAGGCATGCCCTTCCCCCGTTCCTCGCCGGCCGTCCGGGCCGCGCCACGGACATCAGGCTTTTGATTCGTGTCGGCGGCGTCGGAATCCGGCTCCGCGCTGTCGCCGACGAGCATGCTGGGTGCGGAGCGACAGTTGCCAGTGTCGCTATCCGCAGGTCGCGGCACATCCGTGACAAGATGGAAATCTGCCCGTAAAACAGCAGGTGAAGGCGGCTCATGTTCACTCTGCGTGCTTCGTGTCTCACCATCTGGAAGATTTTCGGAAGCCGATTGCGGCGGACGGTAACCGCACGAGATGCTGTCAGTGATCGATTGCTCGGACACCGCGGTCCGGGTCGATGGCGTCTTCCTGAAATTGGTGCGCACGAATCCGTGCGAAACAGGGGAGTGTGATCCATGGGGGACCGCGTCCAGGAGTTCGGAGAGAACGCCGCCGCCGGGATCCGCCTCGGCCTGGGCCTGCAACTGCGCTGCTGGCGCAAACGGGTGGAAAAAGGCGCCGTGGCCGAGCTGAGCCCGGCCCGCCGCCGCTCGGCGGGCAGCCTGACCCAGGCCGACGTGGCCTGGCTGGCCGGCGTCACAGAAGGCTGGTACCGCGCCCTGGAGAGCGGCGGCGAGCGCCCGTTCTCCGACGGCTTCCTGATGTCCGTGGCCCGGGCCCTGCGCCTGGACCGCGAGGAGACCTTCGCCCTGTTCGTGGGCGCGGTCGGCCGCCGCCCCCCGACCGCGGACCACGACCGCCGCGTGGACCGCCTGGAGGAGCTCAAAGGCGTCGCGCACCTGCTCGGCCTCTACGAACCCTGCCCCGCCTACCTGGTCGACCACAAATACGACGTGCTGGCCATCAACGACACCATGGCCGACTGGTTCCCGTGGGCCGGCCGCCCCAGCGCCAACGTCCTGCGCTGGGTCCTGACCTCCCGCGAGTCCCGCTCCCAGTTCGCCGACTGGCCCGCCGCCGCCCGCACCTATCTCGGCATCCTGCGCTACCTGCTCGCCGTGAACCCGGCCGACGCCCACATCTGCCGCCTCCTGGCAGACGTGCTGGCCACCGACGAGGAGTGCCGCCGCCTGTGGGCCTCGACCTTCGAGATCATCGAACACTGCGACCACTGCCGCTTCCTGCTCCGGCTCCCGGGCCGCGCGGGCGAGGTCGTCGGACTGTCGACAGTCGTCATGCAACCCGCGCTACTGCCCGGCCACCAGGTGGTGGTCATGGTGCCGGACGCGATGGCGGCCGCCCAGGCGGCGTGACGGCGGCCGGAGCAGTGGAGGCCTTCAGATCGTAGGGTCCTCCACCACCCCGCGCTCGCTTCGTGCGTCGGCGTCGAAGCCTGCGGGCCATGTCGTGCGACCGTCGGCGAGAGCGCCGACGAGGACGGTATCGGTGAGGATCGCGCCGCTGAGGTCTGCTCCGCGCAGGTCCGCATGCCTGAGGTCGGCGCCGCTCAGGTTCGCGCCTTGCAGACTCGCCCGCTGAAGAACACCCTGCCGCAGGCTGGCACGGTCCAAGCGAGCCAGCCGAAGGTCCGCAGCGGTCAGATCGCACCGATCGAGGCGGGCATCGATCAGGACGGCACGGGCGAGGTTGGAGTAACGGAACTGGGCTCCGCACAGGTTCGTCCGCCGGAGCGCGGCGCTTCGGAGGTCGACGCGGGACAGCGATATGACGGGATCCGTCCTTGACGGTTCGCGGCGGCCGAGGACACCCATGGCGGCCTGGATATCGGGATGGCGATTGCGCATCCACGGCAAGGCCATGTCGACGGTCGCGCTCGGATGGTCGGGACCTCCCGGCGCGCCCACTGCCCAGGGGGTGTGATTCCGGATGTAAGACCCGAGCAGGAAGAGGATGGCGTCCCGATCAGCTTCGGAATTCCGCGATATCCGTTCGAGCGCGTACATGGCGCCGATTCGGACGTCGACGTTCGCGTTGCCGAGTTGATCGACGGCTCTGGTGAATCGCTCGGTGATCTGTCCTTCGCGGTTGACGTGCACCTGTCGCCAGGTCGCCACCGCTCCAGCGAGCACCACGAGGCCGGCGAGGCTTTGAAGGATCGTGGTCCGCGCATTGTTCGCCAGCTGTGCTTGCGCCTGCTGGAGCTGGATCTTTTCAGTCGCGGTGGCGACATCTCTCAGATCCGCCTTGCTGAGTCGCGGATACAGCAGCTCCGGAACGACGATGACAGCGATCAACAGGGCGACGCCCACTGCACAGGCGGCCGCCACCGGAGCCCAGGCCGAACTTCTCTTCATTCCGCGGGGGATCCTTTCGAGGATCGGATAGGTGCTTGCCGCTACATCCGGCCTTTCGGGTTCTCGGCCTTCATAATCAGCCCTCTGCGACCCCGGTGGTGGCGTCTTCCGCCGATGCGCGCCTGCGATCAAGGCGGCCAGGAGCGTGGGCAGCGGCCACTGCTCGCCGCGCGAGCAGTACAAACGTTCCAGCGCAGGCGCCCCGCCCCCCACCACCCGCAGCGCGGATGGCCCACCTGAGCTGCGCATCCCCGCTCCTCGCGGCACCGTCGTAACCGTGTCGAACACTCTGTTCCGCGTCGCGCGCTGGGCCTTCCGCCGCCGGCGGCTGGTGCTGGTCGTGTGGCTGCTCCTCGCCGTCGGCATGGTCGTGCTGGCCGGAGCCAGCGGCGGCAAGACCAACGACAACTTCACCATCCCGGGCACCGAGGCGCAGCAGACAGCCGACCTGTTGAAGAAGAAGCTCCCGGCGTTGTCCGGCGGGCAGACGACGGTCGTGTTCGCTACGCAGACGCCGGCCAAGGTCACGGACCCGGCGGCGAAGGCCGGGATCCAGCAGGCCGTGGCGAACCTGGCGAAGGTGCCGGACGTCGTCAGCGCCGCCGATCCGTTCGACTCCGGCACCGTGTCGGCGGACGGCACGGTCGCGCTCGGGAACGTGCAGTGGAAGCAGTCGCCGGTGGACGTGCCCACCGCCTCGCTGGACGCCGTGCAGACCGCCGTGGCCCCGGCGCGGCAGGCCGGGGTGCAGGTCGAGTACTCCGGCAGCGTCTATCCCGGCTGGGAGATCAAGCCCTCCGAGGTGCCCGAGCTCGTGGGCCTGGTGATCGCCTTCGTCATCCTGATGATCACCTTCGGCTCGCTGGTCGCCGCCGGCATGCCCATCCTGTCGGCGATCATCGGCGTGCTGACCACGATCATGGCCGTCACGGCGCTGGCCGCCGTGGTGAACATCGCCTCCACCTCCACGACCGTGGCCCTGATGCTCGGCCTGTCCTGCGGCATCGACTACGGCCTGTTCATCATCGCCCGGCACCGCAACAACATGCTGCAGGGCATGGACGCGCACGAGTCGGTGGGCCTGGCGGCCGGCACCGCCGGCAGCTCGGTCGTCTTCGCCGGGCTGACGGTCATCATCGCGCTGTGCGGGCTGTCCGTGGTCGGCATCCCGTTCCTGACCGTGATGGGCCTGGCCGCGGCCGCCGCGGTGTTCCTGGCGCTGCTGCTCTCGCTGACCCTGATCCCGGCCCTGCTGGGCTTCGCCGGCAAGAAGATCACCACCTTCTCCCGGCTCCCGTTCGGCCGGGCCCACGCCGAGCGGGTCGCGCACGAGGCGGCCAACGAGCCGGAGAAGACCCACGGCGCGCGCTGGGCCCGGTTCGTGGTGCGCCGCCGGCTCCCGGTCCTGATCGTCGGCGTGCTCTTCCTGCTGGTGCTCGCGATCCCGGCGCTGAGCATGCAGCTCGGCCTGCCCGGCGCCTCCTCGCTGCCGAAGGACAACACCGCCCGCAAGGCCTACGACCTGACCACCGAGGCGTTCGGCCCGGGGTTCAACGGTCCGCTGCTGGTGGTGGGCGACGGTGTCGGCTCGCAGAGCGGCGTCGACACCGTGGTGCAGGGCCTGCACCAGGTCCCGGGCGTCGCCGCGGTCCAGCCCACCCCGCTGGTCGGGAACACCGCGGTGGTCAAGGTGATCCCGGCCACCGGGCCGAACGACCCGGCCACCGCCGACCTGGTGCACCGGCTGCGGGACAACCGGGCCCGGATCGAGGGCCCCACCGGCGCGACGGTGCTCATCGGCGGCGTCACCGCCTCGGACATCGACGTCTCGCAGAAACTGTCCTCGGCCCTGCCGGTGTTCCTGGTCGTGGTGATCGGCCTGGCGTTCGTGCTGCTGACCTTCGCCTTCCGCACCATCTGGGTGCCGATCAAATCGATCATCGGCTTCCTGCTCTCGGTCGCGGCGGCGTTCGGCGCGCAGGTCGCGCTGTTCCAGTGGGGCTGGGGCGAGAAGATCTTCGGCATCACCAAGTCCGAGACGATCAGCTTCCTGCCGATCATCATGATCGCGATCATCTTCGGCCTGTCCAGCGACTACGAGGTCTTCGTCGTCTCCCGCATCAAGGAGGACTTCACCAGGAACGGGCAGGCGGTGGCCGCCGTCAAGCGCGGCACCGGGCTGGCGGCCCGGGTGGTGACGGCGGCGGCGCTGATCATGTTCTCCATCTTCGTGGCGTTCATGGCCTCCCCGACCCCGACCATCAAGGCCATCGGCTTCAGCTTCGCCGCCGGGGTCTTCCTCGACGCCTTCGTCGTCCGCCTGACCCTGGTGCCGGCGGTCATGGCGATGGCCAAGGCGAGCTTCTGGTACCACCCCCAGTGGTTCGCCAAATACGTGCCCGACCCCGACATCGAAGGCGAGGAGCTGCAAGAGCGGCTCACCCATGACAGCGCGCGGCCACGGCAGCCGGCGCCCTGAGCCGGCGCCCTGAAGTCAGGGCACGCGCGTCACCGCGGCCCCGGCACGGATCGCCTTCGGGATCTCGGCCTGGGCGTCGACGGCGTCGAGCAGCGCCTCGACCTGCGCGGTCGACGCCGCGTCGACTTCGACCCGGTAGGTGATCCCGGTCGACTCCCAGGTCGCCGTGTCGAAGGCGCCTGTCGCGGTCACGCGCACGCCGCCCACCTCCATTCCGCGCCGTGCCGCTTCGCGGTAGACGTCGTTGAGCACGCACCCCGCCGTCGCCAGGTGCAGCAGGTGGGCCCCGGTGAAGGCGGCGTCGACGGTGACGCCCTCGGCCGTCCAGCGGTGCGGGAAGGTGACGGTGCCGGGCGTGTCACGGCGCAGCGTTCCCGCCCCGGCGATCACTTCGTAGTCGGTCATGGCACCCAGATTGGCAGCGCCGGACACCGCGGGTCATCAGTGGACACCCCCGATTCTCGCGGGTTCCGTGTCCGCCACGGACTCCGCCACGGACGCCACCGGCACCCGCTCCCCGCTTCATCCGCTTCACCCGCCTGACCTCCTCACCCCCTCACCCGACGGCCATCGCCTCGGCTCCCATCGCCGCGAACTCGGCCTCACCCCGCGCGCGGTGCGCCCCGCCGGCGAGCACCAGCGAACGCGCCCACTGATACCGGCACCCCGCCGCGAGCAGGTCCTCCGCGGCGGCGAGCAGACCGTCCCGGTCTCCGGCGGCCAGCGCCGCCGCCCGGGCCACCACCGCCGACGCCACGGGATTGCCGGCGACATGGCGCCGGGACCGCTCGATCCGCTCCGCTGCCGAGGGATGCTCCGACAGGACCGCGGCCTCGGCCCACAAGGCCGTGTACCACGGCCGCCACATGCCGGCGAACCAGGTCCGGAAGTCCTCCGGCGGCGTCGCGAGCACCTCCATCGCCTGATCCGCCTCGCCGCGGTGCAAGAGCACCAGCGCGTCGAAGAACTCTCCGTGGTGGATCTGCGCGATCGGCAGCCCGGTTGTCGCGATCTTCGTGACCACGGCCAGCCACATCTGCCGCTCGGCCTCCTCACCCCGCAGCCCGCACACCGCGGCAGCCGCGTACGGCGCCCGGCTGAGGTTTCCGGCCGCCGGCCGGCCGGCCCGCTCCCACCCCCGCAGGAACTGCTCACGATGGACGACATGCTCGTCCCACCGTCCCGACAGCGCCGTGACCACCAGCAGCCGCGCTGTGGCCAGATGGCCTTCCTCGCGGTAGAACGGCAGCTCGCGGACCTGCTCGGCCAGCTCGTGGGCGGCGGTGAGGTCCCCGGCGGCCAGCGCCGATTCGGCAGCCATCTGATACGCGTCGAACAGCTCCAGGCCGCAGGCCAACGGGGTGCGGCGGAACGGCTGCACCAGCTCGATGCGCCGCGCCGCGCTGCGGGCCGCGGCGTGGACCTCGCCGCGGGCCAGCTCGATGCTGCACAACAGATCCAGGGCCGCGCTCTCGCCCAGCGGATCACCGGCCCGCCGGGTCAGCGCCAGGGCGTGTTCGGCCGCCTCGGTGTTCCAGGTGTCCGCCGGATGGCGGCGGAAGGCCTCGACGACCGCCAGCCGCGCCAGGGCGGCCGGGTCGCCCTGCGCGTGCGCCGAGGCCTCGGCGGCCAGCTCATCGGGCGCCGTGGGCTGTTCGGCGTCCTGCACCAGGCCGGGGCAGCGCAGGGTCAGCTCGGCGGCGCGCGCCAGATGGTAGCCCGCCGCCGC
>JABFXP010000113.1 GCA_013361685.1 Catenulispora sp. | reverse complement strand
GTTGTTGATGGCGGAGGTTAAGCGTTCGACGCTGGAGTACTGGGCGTCCCGCGAAGGATCATTGACATGGCAACTTCGTGAAGAAAGCCGCGAAGCAGGCCGCGAAGAAGGCCGTGAAGCAGGTCGCGTCGAAGGTCGCGTCGAGGACGTGCTGCGCCTCGCGGACCGCCGCGGCATCCTCCTGTCCGGCGAACAGCGCGACCGCGTCCGCGGCTGCACCGACATCGACCAGCTCGACCGCTGGTTCGACCGGGCCATCGATGCCCGTACCGCCGCTGAGATCTTCGACGTCGGCTGATCACGCCGCGACGCGAGGACCACGCCGCCTTCACGGGAACGCCGCCGCCCTCACGTGAACGTCGCCACCCCGAACCCCAAAGCCCCACCGAGCGCGAAAGCGGCCGCCGTCAGCATCAGCACCGCGAGCACCGCTCCCGCCGCCGCCGTGGCCGGCGCCACCCGCGCCGGCCAGATGTTCGTCGGGTGCCGCGGGTCGTAGCGGATGCCGACCTTGCCGTCCGGGGATTCCCGGAACGTGGCACGGCTGCCCGCGCGGCGCCTCTCGCCGTGCAGTGTCGTGAACTCGTAGACCCGGTGCAGCACGTAGCTCTCGTCGGAGGGATGCGGCGGCACGGTGTAGCTCTCCGAGGTCGCCACGCCGTCCACCACGATCGTGCGGTGCCAGGCCGCCGGGTTCACCACATAGTCCGTGCACAGTGCCAGCAGCATCCACGGCAGGCCGCCGGCCAGCATCGCGAAACCGCCGGTGACCACCCACAGTGCGGCCCTGGTGCCCTGTCCGACGAGCAGCAGCCCGAGCAGCACGGAGCAGTACGCGGCGGTCGCCGCGATCAACCCCTTACGCGCCGGGGACAACGTCCGCGCCAGGACTCGCATCCGCACGTCGCACACCTTAGCGATCACCGGCGTTGTGCAATAGACCGACTTGAGAAGAGGCGTGGCACGTCGTTCGAACAGCGCCTCGAACATGAAGAAGTCCGGGTGTCCTCCCGTGGGAGGGCACCCGGACGCGGGGTCTCACGACCGGTCCGCCGACCTCAGCGCGTGAACTCCTCCAGGGCCTTCTCGGCCTCGGTCAGCCATTCGCGGCGGGCCGCGATCGAGGCCTCGGCTTCGGCGGCCTTCTTCTCCTGGCCGGCCGCGCGGGCCTTCTCGGCCTGGGTCTGGAGCTTGGCGATCGCGGTGCGCAGCTGCTCGACCGTGGCCTCGGCGCGGGCCCGCTTCTCCGGGTCCTTGCGGGAGAGTTCGGCGGCCTCGGCGTCGGCGATGGCGCGGTCCACGGTGTGCAGCCGGCCCTCGATGCGCTGGCGGGCGTCGCGCGGGACCGGGCCGATGGCCTCCCAGCGCTCGTTGATCGAGCGCAGCGCCACCCGGGCGGCGCGGTGGTCGGTGATCGGCAGCAGCGCCTCGGCCTCGGTCACCAGCAGCTCCTTGGCGGCCAGGTTCTCCCGCTCGGCGCCGCTGCGCTCGTCCAGCACCGCGTTGCGGGCCGCGAAGAACGTGTCCTGGGCGGCCTTGAAGCGCTTCCAGAGCTCGTCCTCGACGTCGCGCTGGGCCCGGCCGGCGGTCTTCCACTCGCCCATCAGGTCGCGGAAGCGGCCGGCGGTGGGGTTCCAGTCGGTGGAGTCCTGCAGCGACTCGGCCTCGGCGATCAGCCGCTCCTTGTGCGCGCGGATCTGCACCCGCTGCTGGTCCAGCTCGGCGAAGTGCTGCTTGCGGCGCTTGGCGAAGGCCGAGCGGGACTGCGACAGGCGGTGCCACAGCTCGTCGTCGGTCTTGCGGTCCAGGCGCGGCGCCGCCTTCCACTCCTCCAGCAGCACCTTCATCCGGTCGCCGGCCACCCGCCACTCGGTGGACGCCGCCAGCCGCTCGGCCTCCTCGGCCAGGGCCTGCTTGGCCGCGCGGGCGTCGGCCTGCTGCTGCTCGCGCGCCGCGCGGTGCTCGGCGCGGCGCTGCTCGGCCAGCTCCACCAGGCCGTCCAGGCGGGCCAGCAGCCCGTCCAGGTCGCCGACCGCGGCCGCGCCGGAGATCTGCTCGCGCAGCTTGCCGATCTTGTCCAGGGCGTCCTTCGGGGACGGCGCCGAGGGGCCGGACTGCTTCAGCCGGTTCGCGATCAGGTCCACCTCGACCTTCAGGCCGTCGAACTTGCGCTGGTAGTAGGCCAGCGCCTCGTCCGGGGAACCCGCCGCCCACGAGCCGACCTGCCGCTCGCCGTCGGCGGTCCGGACGTAGACGGTGCCGTCCTCGGCGACCCGGCCCCAAGCCTCCGGTGCCTCGCCCACGATGAGCCTCCAAGTTCTTGAACCGGGCGTCTGCTGACGGGTCCGCCCCAACACACCTGCACGGATCCGATCCCGGTCATCCAGTGGGACACAATAGCGCGGACCGTCCCTGCTGGGGGACGGCCCGCGTCATGTTAAGGATTCGAACTGCCGTGCCGCGCCGGGGCCGCTGCCGGCGGGGGCACGGCGGTGGGGTCCTACTTGATCGTCACGCCCTTGATGTCGGCGGGCAGCTTCGGGTGGCCGTCGCCGGCGCCGTTGGCGTCGTCCTCGCCGCCGGCCGCGATCTTGGTGATCACGTCCATGCCGCCGGTGACCTTGCCCCAGGGCGTGTACTGCGGGCCGAGCTGGGTGTCCTTGTAGACGATGAAGAACTGGCTGCCGTTGGTGCCGGGCCCGCCGTTCGCCATCGCGATGGTGCCGGCCGGGTAGGTGGCGCCGGTCAGGTTCTCGTCCTGGAACTGGTAGCCCGGGCCGCCGGTGCCGTCGCCCTTCGGGTCGCCGCACTGCAGCACGTAGATGCCCTGCGTGGTGAGGCGGTGGCACTTGGTGCCGTCGAAGTAGCCCTTCTTGGCCAGGTACTCGAAGGAGAACGTGGTGTAGGGGGCCTTCGTGGTCAGCGCGTCGAAGGTGAGGTCGCCGGAGCTGAAGTGGATGGTGGCCGAGTAGGGCTTGGCGGCGGCGGCCGCGTCGTAGGTGGGGATGCCCACGTCCTTGGCGGCGCCCTGGGCGCTCTTCTGGTAGCCCACCTTCTCCGGGCTGGGGGTGGCCTCCGGCGTGCTGGCGGCGCTGCTCGGCGTGGACGCCGGCGTGGTCGGCGTGTTCGGCGTGGAGGACGCCGCCGGGGACTTCTTGTCGCCGCCGCCGCTGGTCGCGACCGCGACGCCGATCCCGATCCCGAGCACCGCGACCACACTGACGACCGCCGTGATCTTGTTACGCCGGCTGTTGCTCGCCTGCTGCGCGGCCAGACGGGCCTGGACGCGCTCGTAGCGGGCGCGCTCGAGCTCGCGCTGCCGGTCCTTGCTGGTCACCGATTCGCCTCCGGGATAGGCCCGACCTGCACGGCCAGGTCGCGTCGAGTGTGGATTACAGGGGGTGATCGAGCTTCAGCGGGACAGTGTACGGGGCATTCCCTAGAAATCAGCTGTGAGCTTCCAATGAGTTCGCTTAGGGCCCGTCGCCGCCGGTAACCTGCGTAGGGAAAATCTCCCGATCGCCGACATCAAGAGTGGGGCGCGCGTGCTTGTCGCCGGATTCCCAGCCGGAAGCCTGGGTGCGAACTGCTATCTCGTGGCGCCCGGCGCCGGGGAGCAGTGCGTGATCATCGATCCCGGCGAGGACTCCGCGGCCGGCGTCGAGGAGCTGGTCCGGGAGCACAAGCTGCAGCCGGTCGCCGTCCTGCTGACCCACGGCCACGTGGACCACACCATGTCCGTGGTGCCGGTCTGCGGCGACTACGGTGTCCCGGCCTATGTGCACGCCAGTGACCGGGAGATGCTGACGGACCCGCAGAAGTGGCTGGGCATCGCGCCGGGCACGCCGATCTTCGGCCGGGTGGAGTTCACCGAGCCCGCCGACGTCAAGGAGCTCACCGACGGTGTCGTGCTGGACCTGGCGGGTCTGGAGATCACCGTCGACCACGCCCCCGGCCATACCAAGGGCTCAGTGACGTTCCGGACTCCCGGCCTCGAAGACATCCCCCACGTGCTGTTCACCGGGGACCTGCTCTTCGCCGGAGCGGTCGGCCGCTGGGACCTCCCAGGCGGAAGCCGCGAAGAGTTGCTGGCGTCACTGGCCCGCGTCTGCCTGCCGCTGCCGGACGAGACCGTCGTCCTGTCCGGCCACGGCCCCCAGACCACGATCGGCCGCGAGCGCGCCACGAATCCGTTCCTGACGGAGGCGGCGCCGCTGTCGGTCAAACCCAGCGGCATGTAGGGAAACCTCAGACATCATGAGCACGTACAAGATCGTCACCGGCACCTTCGACCTGCTCCCGCCGCAGGCGGAGCGGATCGTCGCCGTGCGCGAGGCCATGGCGGCACCGCTGCGCCGCGCCGGGTACGGATATGTGGAGACCCCGGTCTTCGAGCAGACCGCGTTGTTCAAACGCGGCGTCGGCGAGTCCACGGACATCGTCACCAAGGAGATGTTCTCCTGGACGACCCAGGGCGGCGACGAGGTGACGCTGCGCCCGGAAGGCACCGCCTCCACGCTGCGCGCGGTGCTGCAGGCCAACCTGCCGCGGCAGGGCCTGCCGATCAAGGTCTACTACTCCGGCTCCTACTTCCGGTATGAGAAGCCGCAGAAGGGCCGCTACCGCCACTTCTCCCAGGTCGGCGGCGAAGCCATCGGCGCCGAGGACCCGGCGCTGGACGTCGAGCTCATCGTGCTGGCCGACGACGCCTTCAAGAACCTCGGTCTGCGGAACTACCGCATCCTGCTGAACTCCCTCGGCGACAAGGAGTGCCGGCCGGTCTACCGCGCCAAACTCCAGGAGTTCCTGCGCGGCCTGGACCTGGACGAGGAGACCCGCGCCCGGATCGAGATCAACCCGCTGCGGGTGCTGGACGACAAACGCGACGCGGTGCAGAAGCAACTCCTCGACGCCCCGCTGATGGTCGACAACCTCTGCGACGCCTGCAAGGCCTACCACGAAGAGGTCCGCACCCTGCTCACCGAGGCCGGCGTGGCCTACGTCGACGATCCGAAGCTGGTCCGCGGCCTGGACTACTACACCCGCACCACCTTCGAGTTCGTGCACGACGGCCTGGGCTCGCAGTCGGCGATCGGCGGCGGCGGCCGGTACGACGGCCTGTCCGAGGAGCTCGGCGGCCCGAGCCTGCCCTCGGTCGGCTGGGCGCTCGGCGTCGACCGCACCGCGCTGGCGCTGGAGGCCGAGGGCGTCGAACTGTCCGGCGTGGAGCAGCTGGGCGTGTTCGCGGTGCCGCTGGGCGAGGAGGCACGGCGGCGGCTGTTCGAGCTCGTTACTACGCTGCGCCGCGCCGGCGTCGCCGCCGACTTCGCGTACGGCAACAAGGGCATCAAGGCCGCGATGAAGGCCGCCGACCGGTCCGGCGCGCGCTACGCGCTGGTGCTGGGGGAGCGGGACATCGCCGAGAACGTCATTCAGATCAAGGAACTGGCGACGGGGGAGCAGGAGTCTGTCTCCCTCGACGGCATTCTCACCACGATTCAGGAGAAGCTGAAGTGATCCGCGCCTACGACGCAGTCGGGGACGCTTCCGCTTCAGCAGCCACGTGCACGACCAAGGAGTCAAGACTGTGATCCGCACCCACGAGGCGGGGACCCTCCGGGCGTCCGACGCCGGCACCACCGTCACGCTGGCCGGGTGGGTCGCCCGCCGGCGCGATCACGGGGGCGTCACCTTCCTGGACCTGCGCGACGCCTCCGGCTTCGTGCAGGTGGTGGTCCGCGAGAGCGAGTCCGTGCACGACCTGCGCAACGAGTACTGCGTCACGGCCACCGGGCAGGTGCGCGTCCGGCCCGAGGGCAACGCGAACCCGGACCTGCCGACCGGGGAGATCGAGGTCGTGGTGGACACCGTCGAGGTGCTCTCGCCGTCGGCCCCGCTGCCGTTCCCGATCGACGAGCACAAGAGCTCGAACATCAACGAGGAGATGCGGCTGAAGTACCGCTACCTCGACATCCGCCGCGAGCCGATGGCCCGGGCGCTGCGCATGCGGTCCAAGGCGACCAAAGTCATCCGGGACGTCATGGAGGAGCACGGCTTCCTCGACGTCGAGACCCCGACGCTGACCCGCTCCACGCCCGAGGGCGCGCGCGACTTCCTGGTGCCGGTGCGCCTGCAGCCCGGCACCTGGTACGCGCTGCCGCAGTCCCCGCAGCTGTTCAAGCAGCTGCTGATGGTCGGCGGCCTGGAGCGCTACTACCAGATCGCCCGCTGCTACCGGGACGAGGACTTCCGCGCCGACCGGCAGCCGGAGTTCACGCAGCTGGACGTCGAGGCCTCGTTCGTGGACCAGGAGGACGTCCTCGAGGTCGGCGAGGCCGTGGTGGCCGCGGTGTGGAAGGAGACGCTGGGCGTCGAGATCCCGCTGCCGCTGCCGCGCATGAAGTACCACGAGGCGATGTCCCGCTACGGCTCGGACAAGCCGGATGTGCGCTTCGGCCAGGAGCTCACCGAGCTGACCGACTACTTCGCCGGCACCGAGTTCCGGGTGTTCCAGGCGCCGTACGTCGGCGCGGTGGTGATGCCCGGCGGCGCCGCGCAGACCCGCAAGGAGCTGGACGGCTGGCAGGACTGGGCCAAGGCGCGCGGCGCTCGCGGCCTGGCCTACGTGGTCATCGACGGCGAGACCGGGGAGCTGCGCGGGCCGGTCGCCAAGAACCTGTCCGAAGAGCACCTGTCCGGCCTGGCCGACAAGGTCGGCGCCAAGCCCGGCGACGCGGTGTTCTTCGCCGCCGGCAAGCGCGTCGCCTCGCAGGAGCTGCTCGGCGCGGCGCGGCTGGAGATCGGCCGGCGCTGCGGGCTGATCGACGAGGCCGCGTGGAAGTTCCTGTGGGTCGTGGACTTCCCGATGTTCGAGCCCATCGAGGACGCCTCCGGCGAGCAGGTCGGCTGGCACGCGGTGCACCACCCGTTCACCGCGCCGACCGCCGAGAGCCTGGACACCTTCGATAAGGACCCCGGTTCGGCGCTGTCCAACGCGTACGACCTGGTCCTCAACGGCACCGAGCTGGGCGGCGGGTCGATCCGTATCCACCGCAAGGATGTGCAGGAGCGGGCCTTCGACGCCATCGGGCTATCGCAGGAGGAAGCGCGGTCGCAGTTCGGCTTCCTGCTGGAGGCCTTCAACTACGGCCCGCCGCCGCACGGCGGGATCGCCTTCGGCCTGGACCGCATCGTGGCGCTGCTGACCGGCGCGGACACCATCCGCGACGTGATGGCCTTCCCGAAGACCGCCACCGGCGGCGACCCGCTGACCGGCGCTCCGACGCCGATCACCGCGGCGCAGCGCAAGGAGGCCGGGGTGGACGCGGTCTTCGAGGCCAAGGGTGATCAGGATAAAGCCGTGAAGTCCTGACATCGGAAACTTCGGGCGGGTGCGGGAGGTATCCCGTACCCGCCCTTGTCGTCTCATTACGAACCCTGATAGAGAAGGTTCATGGCTGGTGTGACCGAGGTTCTGGCGGACTTCGCGGGGGGCCACGCCTCGCGCAGCGACGTGGTGCGGGCGCTGTTGGCGCACGACGGCTGGTTCGCCCCGATGATGTGGCTCGACGAGGCGTTCCCGGAGCGGAAGGTCTACGACCGCATGATCCCCGCCGCGCCCCTCGGGCAGGCGCCGGGTCCGGGTCGGCTGTGGTTGTTCACCGACGCCGGCCAGGTCCAGGCCGCGATCGAGGCTGGCGGCGCCTTCGCCGCGGCCGGTGGCCCGGTGGCCGGCATGGAGCTGTTCGCTGCGCTCACCACTGGCACCTCCGAGGTGATCGTCAACCCGGCGGCGCCGGCCGAGCTGGAGTTCGGGATGGGCGTCGACGACGAACTGCTGGAGTATCTGGCGCGCTGGATCGCCGCGCTGCGGTTGGAGGCCGCGCTGGTGGACAGCGCCGATGATCTCGGCCCGCGCCTGGCCGCTTTCGCGCACTACGTGGTCCCGGTCGACGAGACCGGGCGCCCGCGCGTGGTCAGTATGGAGCAGCCGCAGGGGAACTTCGTCATGGGCTTCACCGCGCCGGACCTGTTCATGGATCATCAGAAGCGGGACGGCGGCGTCACCGGCGGTGCTGATATGGCGGCGGAGAAGCTGTTCCAGCTTGCGGATTACGACGGCGTCGATGGTGTGGTGCTGAACATGACGGAGTCGGACTCGTTCGTGCTGCCTACGGACCTGTGCCAGGCCGTGCTGAAGTTGACTCCTTAGTTGGTTGGTTTGGGGTTGGCTGTTGTGGTTGGGCTG
>JABFXP010000108.1 GCA_013361685.1 Catenulispora sp. | reverse complement strand
GCCTGGCGCGGCGCCGGGGCCCGCTGGGCGGCGGCGATGGTCGTCGGCGCGCTGCTGCTGCCTGCGCTGGCGTTCGCGGTGCCGCTGCGCTCGCCGGACGCCGGGGAGCCGCTGCGGATCGCGCTGATCCAGGGCAACGTGCCGCGGCTCGGGTTCGGCCGGGAGCAGCAGCAGGCGGCGGTGCTGGACAACCACGTGCGGGAGACCGAGACGCTGGCCGCGGACATCCGGGCCGGCAAGGCGGTCAAGCCGGACGTGGTGGTGTGGCCGGAGAACGGCTCGGACATGGACCCGTACACCGACCCCGGGGTGAAGGCCGAGATCCAGCAGGCGGTGGACGCCGTCGGGGTGCCGGTGCTGATCGGCGCGGTGGTCGACGCGAACCCGGAGGGCACGAACGTGCTGAACCGGCTGATCGTGTGGACACCGGGGCCCGACGGCGGGATGGGCGCCACCTATGACAAGACGCACCTGGTGCCGTTCGGCGAGTACCTGCCGTTCCGCGACATCCTGACCAAGATGATCAAGCGGTTCAACATGATCCCGCGGGACTTCGTGCCCGGCCACGGCCACGGCGACCTGACGCTGGGCGGGGTGCCGGTGGCGGCGGTGATCTGCTTCGAGGTCGCGTACGACGACGTGGTGCGCAACGCCGTCAACGGCGGGGGGCAGGTGCTGCTGGTGCCCAGCAACAACGCCTCCTACATGGGCACCGGGCAGACGTACCAGCAGCTGGCGATCGCGCGGCTGCGGGCGGTGGAGCACGGGCGCTGGACCCTGGAGGCGGCGACCTCGGGCGTGTCGGCGGTGATCGACCCGCGCGGGAAGGTGCTGGCGCGCACCGGCGAGTACCAGGCCCGCTACCTGGACATGCAGGTGCGGCGCAGCACCGGGCGGACGTTCGCCGACCGGGTGGGCGCCTGGCCGGAGTACGCCTTCACGCTGGCCGGGGTGATGGCGGCCGTCGGCCTGGCCGGCGCCTCGACGACGCTGCGGCGTGTCCGGGCCCTGATTCCCGGATCCGCGGGCGCGGCCGGTAACGTGCCCGGTGCGGCGCCGGAGGAACCCGGTGACACCCCGATGACGACCCCCGAGCGGGACGCCGCCCCGCTCACCCCCGCGGCGAAGGGCCGAGCACGGTGACCGACCGGACCAGTCTGACCACCCCGCGCGTCCTGGTGATCATCCCGACGTACAACGAGGCGGAGAACCTGGAGGCGATCACCGGCCGGGTCCACGCCGCGAACCCGCGGGTCCACATCCTGGTCGCCGACGACGACTCCCCGGACGGCACCGGCAAGCTCGCCGACGCCCTGGCCGCCCGCGACGAGCGCGTCAAGGTGCTGCACCGCGCCGGCAAGGAAGGCCTGGGCAGGGCCTACCTGGCGGGCTTCGCCTGGGGCATCGACCACGGCTACGACGTGATCTGCGAGATGGACGCCGACGGCTCGCACCGCCCCGAGGACTTCCCCAGGCTGCTGGCCGCCCTCCTGGAGCAGAACGCCGACCTGGTCCTGGGCTCCCGCTACGTCCCGGGCGGCCGCACCGTCGGCTGGCCGAAGCACCGCGAGGTGCTCTCCCGCGGCGGCAACACGTGGGTGCGGCTCATCACCGGCATGAAGCTGCGCGACGCGACCGGCGGCTACCGCCTGTTCCGCCGCGAGACGCTGGAACGGATAGACCTCGCGACCGTCGCCAGCGCCGGCTACACCTTCCAGGTCGACCTGGCCTGGCGCACCACCCGCGCCGGGCTGAAGGTCGTCGAGGTGCCGATCACGTTCGTGGAGCGCGAACTCGGCGCCTCGAAGATGAGCGGCGCGATCGTCGCCGAGGCGCTGTGGCGCACGACGGTGTGGGGGCTGCGGTATCGGGCGGGGCGGCTGGTCGGGCGGAAGTGAGCGGCGGCGCCCACGCCATCAAAACCCTGAGATACCGCCCGGCAAGATCGTTTCCGGCCTGGACGTCGACCTCAGACCAACGGCCGCAAAGCCTCCCGCACCCGCCGCTCCACCACCGCCAGCGCCAAGTTCGCGTCCTCCCGCGCGAACGGCGCGCCTTCCCGGTCCACCAGCGGCGCCGGGGTGCCGGGTCCGGCGCCGCCGGCCACCGCCAGTTCCCGCAGCGAGGTCCGGGCGCCGTCGGCGGC
>JABFXP010000790.1 GCA_013361685.1 Catenulispora sp. | reverse complement strand
CCAGCCCGCCGGCCATGAGCAGGTCGCGCCAGTCCGTCCGGGCCAGCGCCATGATGCTGTCGACCGGCACGCCGCGTGCCGCCATCACCACCATCGCGGCGGCGATCCGGTCCAGGTCCTGGCCGTCGAAGTCGGCCTCGTCGAGCCGGGCGGCTCCGGCCAGCAGCTCCGAGGCCTTCGCGGAGCCCAGGACCCGGTCGGCGTGGCGTTCGATTCGCGGGGAGACACGCATGGTCCTGTGATACCCGGGTGCGCCGGAAAACCGCGAGCCCGCCGTTCCCGGCGGGCTCTTTTGTGCGGATCGGCACCTCACAGCGTCTTCGACAGCTCCTTGATCGGCATCTCCAGCTTGGTCAGCAGCGCCAGGTCCTCCTGCGGGGAGCGGCCCAGCGTCGTGAGGTAGTTGCCGACGATCACCGCGTTGATCCCGCCCAGCAGGCCCTGCTCGGTGCCCAGGTCGCCGAGGGTGATCTCGCGGCCGCCCGCGTAGCGCAGGATGGTGCGGGGCAGCGCCAGGCGGAAGGCCGCGATGGTCTTCAGCGCCTCCTTGGCGCCCAGCGGCTCCAGCTCGCCGAAGGGGGTGCCCGGGCGCGGGTTGAGGAAGTTCAGCGGGACCTCGTCCGGCTCCAGGGACGCCAGCTGCGCGGCGAACTCCGCGCGCTGCTCCAGGGTCTCGCCCATGCCGACGATGCCGCCGCAGCAGACCTCCATGCCGGCGTCGCGGACCATCGTCAGGGTGTCCCAGCGCTCTTCCCAGGTGTGGGTGGTGACCACGTTCGGGAAGTGCGAGCGCGCGGTCTCCAGGTTGTGGTTGTAGCGGTGCACGCCCATGTCGGCCAGGTCGTCGACCTGCTCCTGGGTCAGCATGCCCAGGCTGGCGGCGACCTGGATGTCGACCGCGTCCTGGATCGCCTTCACGCCCTCGCGCATCTGCTTCATCAGGCGCGCGTCCGGGCCGCGCACCGCCGCCACGATGCAGAACTCGGTGGCCCCGGTGGCCGCGGTCTGCTTGGCCGCCTCGACCAGTTCGGGGATGTTCAGCCAGGCCGCGCGCACCGGGGAGGGGAACAGCCCGGACTGCGAGCAGAAGTGGCAGTCCTCGGGGCAGCCGCCGGTCTTCAGCGACACGATCCCCTCGACCTCGACCTCCGGGCCGCACCACTTCTCGCGCACCTGGTGCGCCAGCTCCAGCAGCTCCGGCAGCGCCTCGTCCGGCAGCCGCAGCACCTGGAGCACCTGCTCCTGCGTCAGGCCGCGGCCCTGGGCCAGCACCTGGCTGCGGGCCACCCCGATGATGTCGAGGTCGTGGTCCGTGGTGGTCATGGTTCAGCCCGCCTTCCGAGGGTCCCAAAACTGCCTGAATTCTGCCGGATCGAAGACGCCGCCCAGCGCCGGGGCGAGCCCGGCCCGGGCGGTGAGCAGGAACTCGGCCGGCTCCTGGGCGCCCGCGCCGGCCGGCAGCGCGCCGGCCAGCGGGCGGGCGCCGATCGTCTCCAGGTCGCGGATGTTGCTGCGCATGGCCAGGTCCGGATCGGCCGGCCAGCTGCCGAGCACGATCCCGGCCAGGTCCAGGCCGCGCGCGGCCATCGCCTCCAGGGTCAGCGCGGCGATGTTCAACGTGCCCAGATTGGGGTGCGCGACCAGCAGCACCGGCGCCTTCAGCGCGTGCGCCAGGTCCGCCAGGGTGCTGCCGTCGTCGTCGTTGCGGACCAGCAGCCCGCCGGCGCCCTCGACCAGCACCAGCCGCCGGGGCTGCGTGCTGTCGGAGCCGGTCGCGAGCTCCTGGATCCGGCGCACGGTGTCGTCGAAGTCCAGGGCCGGCCGGCCGGACAGCCGCGCCGCCGCCGCCGGGGACAGCGGGTCCGGGTAGCGCGCGTACTCGTGCAGGTCCGAGATCCCCGCGAGCCGGCGCACCGTCGCCAGGTCGCCGGGCTCGTCCGGGCCCACGCCGGTCTGCGCCGGCTTCACCACCGCCACCGGCGCGCCGCGGGTGGCGGCGAGCGTCGCGACGGCGGCGGTGACGACGGTCTTGCCGACGTCGGTGTTCGTTCCGGTGACTACGACGATGGACACGCGCCGACTTTACGGGAGCGCGACCGGGTGCTCCGGCACACAACGGGGTGACATGGGACACCCGCGCCGGGGACCGCGGAGACCGCAGGGACCGCGGGGGCCGACTCCTGGGGCGGTTCGGCCGTCGCGGGCGCGGCCCGGGCCCGCGACGGGGGCGTCCGGTCGGCCGATCGCGGATCCGGTGCTAGTCCTCCGGCCGCTTCAGGCGCGCCACGAACTTGTACCGATCCCCCCGGTACACCGAGCGCACCCACTCCACCGGCTCGCCGTCGGTGTCGATCGAGTGCCGGGACAGCAGCAGCATCGGCAGCCCGGTGTCGGTGCCGAGCAGGCCCGCCTCGGTCGGGGTGGCCAGCGCGGTCTCGATCGTCTCCTCGGCCTCGGCCAGGTGCACGCCGTACTCCTCGGCCAGCGCCGTGTACAGCGAGGAGCACCGGCCCAGCAGCTTGCGCAGGTTCGGGAAGCGCTGCTGCGACAGGTGCGTGGTCTCGATCGCCATCGGCTCGCCGTTGGCCAGCCGCAGCCGGCTGATCCGCAGCACCTTCGCCGAGGCCCGGATGCCCAGGCGCTCGCCGAGTTCCACGCCGGCGGCGACGTACTCCATCTCCAGCAGCCGCGACGTCGGCTCCAGGCCCTGGGCGCGCATGTCCTCGGTGTACGAGGTCAGCTGCAGGGACTGCGCGACCTTGGGCTTGGCGACGAACGTGCCCTTGCCCTGGATCCGCTCGAGCCGGCCCTCGACGACCAGTTCGGCCAGCGCCTGGCGCACCGTGGTGCGCGAGGTGTCGAACTCGGTGGCCAGCAGGCGTTCCGGCGGCACCGGGGTCCCCGGCGGCATCGTCTGGGTCAGGTCCAGCAGGTGCTGCTTCAACCGGTAGTACTTGGGCACGCGGACGGTTTCGAGCGCTGATTCCAGCGCCGGCGCCGCGGCGTGCGTCTCCAGCGCGATGTTCGCGGGTTCTGCGGTCATGGACGGCCCCTCCTCGTGGCCCAAAGTGCCATGGACCCGGGCGTGTGTCCAGCCGGACGATCACCGGTGCCGGGCTGGCGCCACCCCCGCTCGGGCACCGGTCGCGCACCGCCGCGGGGGCCCCGGCGACTTTCTTCGGATACCGGCCTTTACCTGCGGCGGCGGGGTTCGGACCAGGGCTGGTTGCGTCTTGGTAACGGCTTGGACAACCGGACCCGGAGAGTCTTGACGGTCCGATTGGTCTATGCCAGTCTCCGGACTGGTCTAAACCAATCGGGAACGGCGGGGAAACGCTTCAGGAGGCGCTCCCCGGGAACCGTCCCCGACCGCTCCACAAAGCCTACGGATCCCACGGAGCCGGTTCACACCGATTCGACGCAGCACGGGACGGCATCGCTCAGGGTTGCCGTGACGCGCGGTCGGTCTGTGGGTCGTCCAGATCCCTCACCACCGAACAAGGAGTACGGCATGCAGCGCAAGCTCATAGCCCTGACCTCGGCCGCCGCGGCCGTGGCGCTCATGGCCTCCGCGTGCAGCTCGTCGAAGTCCGACAAGGGCGCGACGACCCAGCCGACGCAGGGCGGCTCGGTCACCGCGACCAACGCCCCCGCGCTGACCGGGGCGAAGGACAACGCGGCCGGCACCACGCTGAACGTCTGGCTGGTCTCGGACCCCAAGGACAACGCGCAGTGGATGTCGATCATCAACACCGCGACCGACCAGTTCAAGGCCAAGACCGGCGCGGACATCAAGATCAACTGGCAGACCTGGGGCAACCACCTGACCAACCTGGACGCCGCGCTGTCCGGCAGCGCCGCCGACGTCCCGGACGTCATCGAGGTGGGCAACACCGAGGCCGCCAAGTACGCCTTCAACGGCGCCTTCGCCGACGTGTCCTCGGTCAAGTCGACCTTCGACAACAACGACTCCTGGCTGGACGGTCTGGCGGCGCCCTGCACGCAGGACGGCCACCTGTACTGCATCCCCTACTACGCGGGCACCCGCACCCTGATCTACCGCACCGACCTGCTGAAGGACGCCGGCGTCACCGCCGTGCCGAAGACCTGGGCGGACTTCACCGCGGCGCTGGACAAGGTCAAGACCGCGAACGCCTCGAACGCCAACTTCGTCACCTACAACGCCCCGGGCAAGAACTGGTACCAGGCCGGTTCCTTCGTCTACGGCCAGGGCGGCTCGTTCGCGCTCAAGGGCTCGGACGGCAAGTGGAAGGGCAACCTGGAGGACCCCAAGTCCATCGCCGGCCTGCAGCAGTGGTCCGACCTGGTCTCGAAGTACTCCACCGCGGCCAGCCACAGCAAGGACGAGTCCGACGAGGACACGCTGTTCGAGACCGGCAACGTCTTCGCCGAGTATGACTCGGCCTGGCACGCCGGCGCGGTGCAGAGCGTGCACCAGAACCCGAACGACACCAAGTCCCCGATGCTCGACACCAAGGTGAAGGGCAAGGTCGACACCGCCCCGCTGCCCGGCGCCACCGCCGACAAGCCGTCCCCGGCGTTCCTGGGCGGGTCGGTCCTGGGCATCACCCAGAAGTCGAAGAACCAGAACCTGGCCGCCGAGTGGATCCAGCTGTACACCAACGCCGCGTCCAACGCGGCCGAGGGCGCCCTGGGCAACCTGCCGAACAACAAGGCCGACCTGGCCAAGGCCGTGGGCCCGGCGATCTCGCAGCAGGTGGCCGACCAGGCCGCGTCCAGCTGGTTCACCCCGGTCGCCCCGAACTGGGCGGACGTGGAGTCCAGCAACGTGCTGCAGAACATGCTGGAGAGCATCGCCACCGGCAAGGCCACGGTGGCCGACGCCGCCAAGACCGCCGACGAGAAGATCACCGAGCTGCTCAACAAGAGCTGAGGCTGATCGGCACGGGGAGCTGATCCGTCCCGCTCCGCCGGGGCGGATCGGCGGCCCTGACGACGACTTTCCAGTGGGGGCCGTGCCGCGGGAGCGGCACGGCCCTTTCGACGAGTTGAGGTGTGCACATGGCCGCGGTGATGGACCCCGTCGGCACGCTCGACCCGCCGCCGACCCGCGGACGCAGAGGCGTCAAGCGGCGGCGCAGGTTCGAGTCGACCCCGTATATTTTGGTGATCCCGACGATCTTGGTGATCGTGCTGACTCTCGGGATCCCGCTGTACAAGATCGTGGTGCTGGCCTTCCAGCACCAGACCAAGCGTGAGCTCTACACCAACAAGCCCGGCGACTGGGTCGGGTTCCAGAACTTCTCCGACGTCCTGTCCGACAAGGACTTCTGGGCCTCGGTGGAGCGGACGTTCCTGATCACCGTGCTGCTGGTGGTCTTCTCGATGGCCTTCGCCCTGGGGCTGGCGCTGCTGCTGAACCAGGTCTCCCGGTGGGTCCGCACGCCGCTGATGGTGCTGCTGCTGTTCGTCTGGGCGATCCCGCAGATCGTCGCCGTGGAGCTGTTCGCCTGGTTCACCGACCCCAGCTTCGGGGTGCTGAACTACGTGCTGACCAAGCTCGGGTTCGACGGCTTCAAGACCCACGACTGGTTCGTCGACCCGGTCCAGGGCTGGATCGTGATCATGGCGCTGGTGATCTGGCAGGCGCTGCCGTTCCTGACGGTGACCCTGGCGGCCGGCATGTCGATGGTCCCGAAGGAGCTGGGCGAGGCCGCGCGGATGGACGGCGCGAACCCGTTCCAGGTGTTCCGCACCGTCACCTACCCGACCATCAAGCCGTTGCTGGTGATCGCCACCTCGCTGTCGGTGATCTGGGACTTCCAGCTGTTCGGCCAGGCCTACGTGATGCGGCAGAACAAGCCGGAGCCGTCCTACCAGGTGCTCGGCATCTTCTCCTACACCGAGGCCTTCGGGCACAGCGACTACGGCCTGGGCGCGGCCATCTCGATCCTCACGATCCTGATGATGCTCGGGATGATGGTCTTCTACGTGCGGCAGATGCTGCGGATCGGAGACGGTGACTGATGACCGTCGGAACAGGCGGGCGGTACACCCGCATCGCCACCACCGGGCCCGCGCACCGCCGGGCCGGGGCCTCCCGCAAGCGCTCGAAGAAGGCGCTGTGGAACACCATCGGCGTGCTGGTCTTCCTGATCATGGGCTTCCCGGTCTACTGGATGATCAACACGGCGCTGAAGAAGCAGAACGAGTGGCAGAACTACACGCCGCACTTCGTGCCTGAGCACCCCACCTTCCAGAACTTCACCGGGGCCTTCCACGCCGACAACTTCGCGATCTCGCTGTGGAACAGCTTCGTGATCACCATCGGCGCGGTGCTGGTCTCGCTGGTCATCGGGTTCTTCGGGGCCCTGGCCATCGCGCGCTTCCACTTCGGCGGCAAGAAGGTGGTGATCTTCACCGTCCTGCTGGTCCAGATGGTCCCGCTGGTGGTGCTGGTCATCCCGGTCACGCAGACCATGCAGGACCTGAAGCTGAACGACACGCTGCTCGGCATCACCATCACCTACCTGGTGTTCACCGTGCCCTACACGGTGTGGACGCTGCGCGGCTTCATCTCCAACATCCCGCGCGAGCTGGACGAGGCGGCGATGGTCGACGGCTGCAGCCGCTGGCAGACCTTCACCCGGATCATCCTGCCGCTGACCGGCCCGGGCCTGGTGGCCACCTCGGTCTACGGGTTCATCCAGGCCTGGAACGAGTTCATCCTGATCACCACGATCAACCACGACCACCGCAAGCAGAACATGCAGGCCTGGCTGATCGACACCGCCGTGGGCTCCCGCGGCACCGACTGGGGCGTGCTGATGGCCGGCGCGACCATCACCTCGGTCCCGGTGGTCATCTTGTTCCTGGCGATCCAGAAGAACCTGGCGACCGGTCTGACCGCCGGCGCGGTCAAGGGATAGGGGCAACGGCGCGCATGGGGGATCGACTTCTCCGCGACGCCGCGGCCGTGCTCCAGCCGGGGTTCGTCAACGACGACTCCGGCCGGGTCCCGGACTGGGTGCGCCGCGCGCTCGCCGAGGACGGCCTCGGCGGGATCGCCTACTACGGACGGAACATCGCCGCGACGCCGGAGCAGACCGGCGAGCTGTCGGCGGCACTGCGGGCCGAGAACCCGCACGTGCTGGTCGCGGTGGACGAGGAAGGGGGCGACGTCACCCGGCTCGACGTCGCCACCGGGTCGGCGTTCCCGGGCAACTACGCCCTGGGCTACGTCGACGACCCGGAGCTGACCGCGAAGGTGGCCGGCGAGATCGGCCGGGTGCTGCGGCGCTCGGGGATCAACCTGAACTACGCACCGGACTGCGACGTCAACACCAACCCGGACAACCCGGTCATCGGGACCCGGTCCTTCGGGGCCGACCCGGTGGTGGCGGCGCGGCACTCGGCGGCGTACGTGCGCGGGCTGCAGGCGGTGGGCGTGGCCGGGTGCGCCAAGCACTTCCCCGGCCACGGCGACACCGCCGTGGACTCCCACCACGGGCTGCCGCTGGTGCAGCACTCGGACGCCGAGTGGGACAAGCACCTGGCGCCGTTCCGGGCCGCGATCGGCGCCGGGGTGAAGTCGGTGATGACCGCGCACATCCTGGCGCCGCGCTACGACCCGGAGTTCCCCTCGACCATGAGCCGCAAGGTGCTGATCGACCTGCTGCGCGGCGAGCTCGGCTTCACCGGGCTGGTGGTCACCGACGGCATCGAGATGGGCGCCATCGCCGACACCTACGGGATCGCCGAGGGCACGGTGCTGGCGCTGGCCGCCGGCGTCGACGCGGTCTGCGTCGGCGGCGGCCTGCGCGACGAGGCCGACTACCTGATGCTCCGGGACGCGCTGGTGGCGGCCGTGCGGGCGGGCCGGCTGCCCGCCGAACGGCTGCACGACGCCGCGACCCGGGTGCGCGAGCTGGGGGCCTGGGCCGCCGCGCAGCGTGCGATCGTCGAGGAGGGGACGCACGCTGCCGGGACTTCTCAGGAGCCCGCGTCGCCGGCGGCACCGGCCACGGTGCCGCCGGCCGGAACGGTCACGGTCTCCGGACCGGTGACCGTAACGGGGCCGGTGTCGGGATCGGGGCCGGGGACGGTGCCGGGGCAGGGGCCGGTGCTGTCTGCCGGCGCCAACGGATCCGGATCCGGTTCCGGTTCCGCGGGGTCGGTGGTCGTGGGCTCCGGTCCGGCCGGGGCCGCCGAGCCCGTGGGACTGGCGGCCGCCCGCCGCGCGGTCGCGGTCTCCGGCGCCCCGCTGGCCCCGCTCACCGGC
>JABFXP010000230.1 GCA_013361685.1 Catenulispora sp. | reverse complement strand
CCGAAGGCGCCGGGACCCGCGTGGAACAGCCCGATCAGCAGCACCCCGATGGCGATGGCGGCGGCGCCGGGTACGGGATGCCGGTCGACGTGGGCGTACGCCAGGACGCCGCCGCCCAGCAGGAGGCCGAACCAGCCCGCGACCAGGTTCGGAATCGGGCCGTTGCCGAGGGCGCTGGGGTACCGGCGGCGCGTGATGCCGCGCAGGAAGTGCGGGAGGCCGTTGCCGGCGATGACGCCGCCCAGCAGGCCGAGGCCGATCGTCTGCCACATGTCACAGGGTCCTTGTTCTGTCGCGGTCGGTCAGGGGTGGCGGGTGACTGCGGGGAGCAGCACGCCGTCGACGAGGTCGGCCAGGAAGGCGTCGTCGAGCGGGTCGTCGGTGATGAGCAGGCGTGAGATCAGCACTGCCGAGGCGATCTCGGCTAGCAGCGCGTGTCCGGCCGGCGGCCGGGCCGGGATGACGCCGCTGGAAGCGGCGTGCTCCAAGACCGCCGCGAACGCGTCGCGTTTGTGGTCCACGACGTGCTGCCGCACGATGTGCGCCAGGTGCGCGTCGTGCCGCATCGCCGACAACAGGCCCAGGATCAGGTCGGCGTCCTGGTCCTCCAGGCTGGTGCGCAGGGTGCGCAGCACCGCCAGCAGGTCTCGGCGTAGATCACCGGTCGGATCCGGCGGGGACAGGTGCTGCCCGGCGAAGCGTCGGACGGCCTCGCCGATGAGCTCTGCCTTGCCCGGCCATCGCCGGTAGATCGTGGCCTTGCTCGCGCGTGCACGCTCCGCGACGCCGTCGATCGACATCCGCTCATAGCCGACCTCGCCGAGCAGGTCCATGGTCGCCAGCAGGATCGCTTCCTCGCGGAGCTGGGCACGGCTCGCCGCCATACGCCGACCCCTTCCCGGTCATCACAATCGAAACGGTGTCGTACACTTTTGGAAAAGTGTACGACACCGTTTCGATTGCCGACCACCTAAGTGGCGGACAACGAGACACCCCCGCCGCCCGACCACGTACGTGGCGCACTGGGTACTGGCCCTGATGTGCCGAGGGCGCGGCGGAGTCAGTCTGTCGCCATGGCCACCACCTCCCCTGATTCCAGTGCCTGTCCTCCTTCTGGCCCTGTCAGTCTGGCGATCTTGGGTCCGCTCGAGGCGCATGACGGCCCCGCGCGGCTCGACCTGGGGCCACTGAAGCAGCGCATCGTCCTGGGGCTGCTGCTCTGCCGCGCCAACAAGACGGTCGCCGTCTCAGAGCTCAGCGACGCCTTGTGGGATGACGAACCGCCGGTGACCGCGAGGAAGAACCTCGCGACTTATGTCTCGGCTCTGCGCAGGACGCTCCGTCTCGGCTTCGAGGGCGACGGGGCGAAGGCGGGCGCGAGCCGAGGGCGGCTGTCGCATCGCGGGCCGGGATACGTGCTCGAGGTCGAGGCAGAGCAGGTGGACGTGCTGGCGTTCGACAGGTTCGCGGCGGCGGGACGGGGTGCGGCACGGCGCGGTGACACGGTGGCCGCCGCGCGTGATCTCGGCCGAGCCGTGCGGCTGTGGCGGGGCCCGGCGCTGGCGGAGCTCCAGGAGGTGCCGGCGATCGCCGCCGAGGCCGAAAAGCTCACCGACCGCTATCTCGCGGCCTATGAGGACTGGGTCGAGGCGGAACTGGCGCTCGGGCGTCATGCCGAGCTGGTCGAGGACCTGGCAGAACTCGTGCGGGACAACCCGTTCCGGGAACGGCTCCGCCATGCCCAGATGCTCGCCCTCTACCGCTGCGGCCGGCAGGCGGAGGCCCTGGCCCAGTTCGACGCGATGCGGCTGCGGCTCGCCCGCGATCTCGGCCTGCGGCCGAGCCCGGTGCTGGCCCGCCTTTACGAGGCGATCCTCGCCGCGGACCGCAACCTGCTCCCCGAGCCCGCGGGGCGGCAGAAGCTCCAGGCTCGTTCCACAGGCGCCCCCACCCGATTGTTCCGTGACCTCGACGACTTCACCGGCCGGGGCAGCGACCTCAGAAGGCTGCTCGCCGCACTCGGCGCGGCGGGCCCGGGCCGGATCGCCGTGATCACCGGACCCGTCGGCATAGGGAAGACGGCACTGGCCGCGCACTGTGCCCACCGGCTGGGCGACCGGTTCCCGGGCGGTCGCGTAGCGGTCAGGCTCCGGGCACCCGACGGCGGAGCGCTGCCGGCGCCGGCGGTCCTCGGCGAGTTGCTGCGGGGAGTCGGAACCGTCGGAGCGCTGCCGCGGGGCACCGAGGCCCGGGCCGCGTTGCTGCGCGAACACACGGCCGGCGGACGGACGTTGTTCGTATTGGACGACGTCGCGTCCGGCAGTCAGGCCTCTTCGATCCTCGCCCTCGTCGGCGACAGCAGTCTGATACTGACCGCCAGGCGGCTGCTCGGCGCCGTCGACTCGGCCGTCCACGTCCGGCTGGGCGCCCTGGCGATCCAGGAGTCCCTGGCGCTGCTGGAGCGGATCATCGGTCCGCAGCGGATCGCGGCCGATCCCGGGGCCGCTCGGCGGCTGATGGAGTTCTGTGACGGACTCCCGCTGGCGGTGCGCATCGTGGGGCTGAAGCTCGCCGGGCTCCGGCACCTGACCCTGGCCCGCTACGCCGGCCGGCTGGCCGACGAGGACCGCAGGCTGGACGAGCTCGCGGTCGGCGGGCTCGACATCCGTCCGCGCCTGGCGGCAGCGTACCGGGACCTGGAGCGTGAGGATCAGCGGATACTGCGATACCTGGCCGGCACCGGGCGCGGCGAGTTCAGCGCCGCCGATGTGAGCGTGGTGTCCGGGGCCGGGGGTGTTCATGCCGAGCGGGCCGTGGAACGGCTGGTCGAGGCGAACTTCGTCGTGGTGGGAGGCGGCCGGCCCGCCGGGATCGGGGCCCTCGGGTTCGACGCGTCCGGTCCTGCTGGCTTCGAGCCCGGCTTCCCCGAGGTCGAACTGCACTCCCAGATTCCTGATCAGTACTTTTCGATTCCAACCCTGATCCAGCTGTTCCTACGCGCGCCCGGTCCGCGCTGAGCCCGGTTGCCGCAAGCCGCCACCGGTGGCGGCCACGTCCGCGATCGATGTTTCGATGCCTGCCCTCTTGGTCAGAAGCCTGTCAAAGAACTCATCGCTCAGACGTACGCGGCGGCAGCCCTTTCCATCCGCCGGGCTCCCGCCGCCGAGTCAGCGGTCTTCGCCAGAGGTTCGCGACATGCCCCGTCCTCACGAAACCGACCGTCATGACAAGCCCGGCACCTCCGCCTTCCCGTACGTCGTGGGCCGAGCCGACGAGATGCGCACCGTCGCGACCACCCTGGACGCCCTGCGGACCGGCACCGGGGGCTTCCTGCAAGTCGTCGGCGAGCCCGGCATCGGGAAGACGTACCTGCTGGCTGCCATCCGGGAGGCGGCCCTGGCGGAGGGGATGTACGTCCTGTCCGGGCGCGCGACCGAGTTCGAGCAGGAGATGCCCTTTCAGATCCTGCTCGACGCCCTCTATCAGTACCCCGATCTGGCCCGGCTCCGAAGACTGCTGCCGCCGGCGGCGGCCGAGGCGCTGCACGCGTTCATCCCGGACCCGGACCGGCCCGCGGGTCCGGGCGCGAACCCGGACATCCTGCCGCCCTCCGCCATCCGTCCCGAACCCGGCATCGACCGCTTCCGTCTCTTCCAGACCCTGCACCAAGTGCTGGCCCGGATGGCACAGCGCCCCGTCGTGGTGCTGCTGGACGACGTCCACTGGGCCGATCCCGGCTCGATCGACTTCCTCGACTTCCTCAGCCGCCGCCCGATCCCGGGACCGGTGCTCATCGTCCTCGCGCACCGCGACCGCCAGACGCCGACCCAGCTGCGCTACGCCCTGGCCCGCGACACCGACCACGGCGCCGTCACCAGGATCGAGCTGGGCCCGTTCTCGCTCGCCGAGGCGGCCAGACTGCTCGGCGACCGTCCCGGCACGCGCCGGATCGCCGAGCTCCACGAAAAGAGCCACGGCAACCCCCTCTATCTGTTGACCCTGGACCGCAGCCAGGGCCCCGTGCGCCGGTTCCGGGCCGACGCCGGCAAGCACGCGGACGACACCTCCAGCCGCCTGGAGTCCCTCATCCTCGGCGAGACCCTGGGGCTGTCCCCGGAGGAGACGGCCGTCGCCGCCACCGCCGCGGTGATGGGCGACCCCATCTCCCCGGAGCTGCTCGCCGCGGTCATGGCCGGGCCCTCCCTGGGCCAGGTGGAGCACGCGCTGAACGGCCTGGCCGACCGCGACCTGATCCGGCAGGCTCCCTCCGGGCCGGGGCTGGTCTTCCGCCACCCGCTGGTCCGGCGGGTCATCTACGACCGGTCGGCGCCGACCTGGCGGGCCGAGATCCATCGCAAAGCCCTGTCTCTGCTCACCGAGCGCGGGGCGTCGGCCGCCGAACGCGTCCAGCACGTCGAGCGCTGCGCCACCGCCTGGTCGCCGGAGTACGAGGCGGTGCTGTGCCAGGCCGGGCACGAGTCCATGGCCACCTCGCCGCTGACCGCCGCGCACTGGTTCGGCGTGGCCCTGGCGCTGCTGCCCGGCGGTGCGCAGTTCCGCACGCGCCGGTTCGAGCTCAGCTACCTGCTCGCGCGGGCTCTGGTGCTCGGCGGCCGGTTCACCGACAGCCGCGACCTGCTGCACGGGCTGCTCGACGAGGCCTCGGAGCCGACCGTGGTCAACCGCTCCGACGCGGTGATCCTGTGCGCGCACGCCGAGCAGCGCCTCGGCCGCTATCCGGAGGCGATCGCGCTGCTGCGCGCCGAGATCACCCGGCTGGGCGTCCAGACCTCCCCGGAGCGGATCGGCCTGTGCCTCGAGCTCGGCCTGACGGCGCTGCTCGCCAACGACTACCCCACGGCCCGCGCCGACATCTCCTGGGCGCTGCACGCCGCGCGCGAGACCGGTGACCGGCTCGGCGAGGCGACCGCGCTGGCCTTCAGCGCGTTCGGGGAGATCTGTGTGGGGCACACCTTCGTCGCGCGCTCGGCGGCGGACGCCGCGAGCGAGCTGGTGGACGGCATGCCGGACCGCACGCTGGCCGGCGAGCGCGAGGCGCTGTGCATGCTCGGGTGGGCCGAGATGCTCCTGGAGCGGTTCGCCGACGCCGACCGGCACCTGGCGCGCGGGCGCGCGATCATCCGCCGGACCGGGCACAGCCACGGCCTGCCGCACGTCCTGCTCGGGCAGTGCCTGGTGGCGATGTTCACCGGGCGGATGACCGAGGCGCTGGAGCACGCCGAGGACGCCGAGGACGCCGCCCGCCTGGTGGGCAGCGACCACCTGCTGGGCATCGTGCTGGCGATCAAGGCTCCGATCCAGGTCTGGACCTCGCCGCTGGGTGAGGGCGACGCGGCGCTGGCCGGGGCCCGCGCCGCGACCGTGCTGTTCACCGGCAGCGCCGTGAACAGCTGGTGGGCCCGCAACGCCCTGATGCTCCGGGGGCACGCCGAGCTCACCAACGGCGATCCGGCGGCGTGCGTGGACCTGGTGTTCTCCGCCGGCGGGCCGGAGCTGCTGATGCTGGGCGCCCCGCTGGTCCCGGAGTACACCGAGATCCTCATCAGCGCCCTGATCAAGCTCGGGCAGATCGAGCGGGCCGAGGAACTGGCCTCCTTCGCCGTGCTGCTGGCCGACCGGCTCGACCTGCCGGGCCAGCGGGCGCACGCCGCGCGGGCCCGCGGGCTGCTGGCGGCGCTGCGCGGCGACCACCGGAGCGCGGACGCGGAGTTCGCCTTCGCCGAGGCCGGCTTCGCGCGTGCCGGCCGGCCGGTGGAGCAGGCCCGGACCATGGTGTTCCGCGCCCGGACGCTGGTCGAGCTCGGGCGGCGGGAGCAGGCGGTGGCGGCGTTGGCGCGGTCGGCGGAGCAGGCCGCGGGCGGCGGGGCGGTGTGGGTCCGGGACGAGTTGGTGCGGGTGCGGGCGCTGATCGTCGGGGCGCACGGGTCCGGGCCGGGTGGGGACGACGGCTCCCCGAGCGGTGCCGACAGTGCCAGAAACGCTGGCAGCGCTGGCAGCTGGGACAGCGCCGCCGGAGCCGGCCGGACTGACCGGAGCGTCCGGAGCGGCGGGACCGGCAACCCGGCCTCCGTCGGCGGCGCGCCCTCGGCGACAGGCACCCACGCGATCGCGAAGGGCGTCGGCCCGCCTCCGGTGCCGGCGGCACGGCGGGTGCCACAGCCGGCCGAGAAGCCGGCCCGGCCCCGCACCGGGCCCACGTCGCTGGACTCGCTGACCGATCGCGAGCGCCAAGTGGCGCTGCTGGTCGGCGCGGGCCGCAGCAACCGCCAGATCGCCACCCAGCTGCGGGTGAGCGAACGTACCGTCGAGAGCCACATGGCGAACGTCTACCGCAAGCTCGGCTTGCCCTCCCGGGTCAGCCTGGCCCGCCTCGTCGTCCACGAGGCCGCGGCCGGGAATCAGGACCCGGACACGTTCAGCAGCCGTTGAAGGCTCGCGACGAGATGCCGGGCCGCCTGCCGCCCGGCGGGGTCCAGTTCGTCCAGCCCGCCGGTCGGCTCCTGCGTCGCAGCCCCCTGCGCCGGGTCGCCCGCCTCGCCCACCCCGACCGCGCCCCGGCGGTCCACCACGATCCGCAGCGCGGTGGCGGCCTGCCGGGCGAACAGCGCCAGCAGGTCGAGCTCGTCCAGGTCGGTCCGCGACTGCGGCACCGGGTCCAGGACCTCCAGGACGCCCAGCACGCGGTCGCCGTGCACCAGCGGGGCGGCCATCAGCGCGTCGGGCACGTACTCGGTCGACGCCGCGAGGTCGCGGTCGAAGGCGGTGTTGTGGACGAGGTCGTCGACGATCAGCGGCTCGCCGGAGGTCACGACCCAGCCGGCGATGCCCCGGTCGGCGGGGAAGCGGCGGCCCACCAACGCGCCCTCGCCCTGGCCGGAGACGGCCTGGAACACCAGCTCCCAGTTCTGCTCGTCCAGCAGGAACACCGAGCTGGCCTGAGCGCCGAAGATCGCCCGGGCCACGTCCACGACCGACTGCAGGAGCTCGGCGGACAGCGGGTCGGTCCCGCCCGCGGGGGCGGGCGGCTGGACGCCGTCGTCGAGCACCCCGTGGCCGAGCACGTCGTTTCCGATCATGAGGCACCTCCGGTACCGACTCGCACGTTTGCCGCTGACAGGTAGAGAGCGTTCTTCAACTGGAACGTGGTCATGCGCGGGTGTTTGGACAGCACCCTCGCGCACAGTCCAGCGATGTACGGGGTGGCGAAGCTGTTGCCGGTCGAGCGGATCGTCGTGCCCGCGAGCCAGGCCACCTGCACGTTCTGGCCCGGGGCGAAGAACTCGACCGGAGGCATCGGGTTGTACAGATACAGCTCCGTGTTGTCCTCGTTGTGGCTGCCGACGGAGATGACCGAGGCGAACCGCCAGGGGAAGCTCTCCACCGGAGTGTTGTGCGCCGAGGCGACGATCACGGTCCGCCGGAAGTAGGCCTCGTCGGCGAGGATCCGCAGCTCGTCGGTGAACCGGACCTTCGTCGTGGACAGGCTCATGTTGATGACGTCGAAGTTCTGGCGCACGGCCCAGCGCAGGCCGGCCAGCAGCATGTCGCCGGTGCCCGAGCCCCGGGCGCCCAGGACCCGGACGCTGTGGATCTCGCAGTCCGGGGCGGTGCGGCGGACGATCCCGGCGCAGGCGGTCCCGTGGCCGCAGACGTCCCCGGCCTCGACCGCCTCGACGACCGGCCCGTCCGGCCCGGGGGTCACGGCCCACGAGGACTGGACCGTGCCGACGAGCGGATGGCCGGGTTCGACGCCGGAGTCCACGACGCACACCCGCACGCCGGCGCCGGTACCGCCGTCCCAGGCCCACCCCGGCGCGAGCGGTTCCCCGTCGGCGGTGACCTGGACGTCGGCCGCGGCCTTGCCGACCAGCCGCCAGGTCAGGCGCGGGCCGGCAGGCGTATCAGCGCGCTGCGTCGTCGGGGTTGTCGGAGTTGTCTGTGTCGTCGGCGTGGTCTGCGTGGCCTGTGTTGATCGCGTGGTGTGTGTCGGCTGCGTCGCCATCGTCGCGTCAGTCCCTTCCGGTTCGGACGGCGCCGTGCGCCGCCAGCAGCCGGGCTTGGTGCACTTGCGCCCGGCGGGTGCCGGGCACGTGGCCCTTCGCCGCGTACAGCCCGCGCGCCGCCTCGGCGGCCGCGGCGGCTTCCCCGGGCCGGCCGGCGAGTTCCAGCACCGCCGTCCGGTCCAGGGCGGCGGTGGCCTGGATGACCGGCGAGTCGGTCTGCGCCGCACCCGATACGGCGTCC
>JABFXP010000797.1 GCA_013361685.1 Catenulispora sp. | reverse complement strand
GGCGGCCCTGCTCGTCCTGGCGGCGGCCGGCTGCGGCGGGTCCGGATCCCCGTCGCACTCCACGCCCGCGGCCTCGACCGCCGCCCCGGGCGGGACGGCGCAGGGCACGGACGCGCTGCAGTCGGACTACGAGCGCGTGGTCACCGACGCCCTGCCCTCGGTGGTGCAGATCAGCACCACCAGCGGCCTGGGCTCCGGCGTCGTCTACGACGACAAGGGTGACATCATCACCAACGCGCACGTCGTGGGGCAGGCCACCCGGTTCACGGTCACCCAGCCCACCGGCGGCGCCCCGCTGACCGCCTCGCTGGTCGGGACCTATCCGACCGGGGACCTGGCGGTGATCCGGGTGAGCGGCGGCGGCGCTCTCAAGGCGGCGAAGTTCGGCGACTCCACCAAGCTGCGGGTCGGGCAGATCGTGCTGGCCATGGGCAGCCCGCTGGGCCTGACCGGCACCGTGACCCAGGGCATCGTCTCGGCGCTGGGCCGCACCGTGACCTCCAAGGACGCCTCCGGCGGCGGCGCCGCCATCACCGTCGGCGACGCCATCCAGACCTCGGCGGCGATCAACAACGGCAACAGCGGCGGCGCGCTGGTGGACCTGTCCAGCCAGGTGGTCGGCATCCCCTCGGCCGCCGCGCTGAACCCCGAGCTCGGCGACAGCGCCGCGCCCGGCATCGGGTTCGCCATCCCGTCCGCGACCGCCACCCGGATCGCCGACCAGCTGATCGCCGGCGGCAAGGTCACCGACTCCGGGCGGGCCGCGCTCGGGGTGAAGGTGATCGGCGTGGTGGACCGCTCGGGGACGCCGATCGGCGTCGGGATCGCCGAGCTGACGGCGGACAGCCCGGCCGGGAAGGCGGGGCTCAAGGTCGGCGACGTGATCACCGCGGTGAACGGCACCCCGACGCCGGACCCGACGGCGCTGTCCCAGGTGCTGGTGACGCTCAAGCCCGGGCAGCAGGTCAAGGTCGACTACACGACGGCCGACGGCTCGAAGCAGAGCGCGACCGTGACGCTGGGGACGCTGAGCAGCTGAGCGTCCTGCTCGGCCGGACGGATGATGTGGACCCCGGCTGACGTGGACCCCGGATCGCTCGTCACGCGGACCGGATCACACGGTCCACGGCGGGACGACGCCGTCGCCCTCGCGCGGCACGACCCAGGCACGGACGTCGGCGGGCGAGGTGACGATCGCGCTGAACCCGGTCTCGGCGTCCCCCACGACCCGGCGCTCGGCCTCGCCCGGCAGCACGACGGTGTCGCCGGCCCGGACCTGGAAGGTCTCGCCCGCGCACTCCACGGCGGCGCCGCCGTCGAGGAAGGTCCAGATCTGCTCGACGTTGATGACGTGCAGCGGCCCGGCCGGGGCGCCCGGGACGACGTCGACCCGCCACACCGGCCGCTCGGCGCTCCCCAGCGTCGGCGAGGCGAGGGTGGTCATGGTCGCGGCCGGGGTCTGGGACCGCCGGACGTCGGCGGTGTGGATGACAGGCATGGTCGGCTCCCCTATGATCGACAATGTGGTTGTCCTAACTAGACAATGAGGTTGTCGATCGTGTCAAGTGCTCTGCCGCCGCGCGGCTCCGACCTGCCGTTACTCCTGCTGCTCGGATTCCGGGCGCTGATCGACGACGTCCACGTCGAACTCGCCGCGGCCGGCCACCCGGACTTCCGGCCGCTGCACGGCATCACGTTCAAGGCGATCGGCGACGGCACCACCGCCGCCGCGCTGGGCCGCCGCCTCGGCGTGTCCAAACAGGCGGCCGGCAAGACCATCGAAGGGCTCGAACGCGACGGCTACGTGGAGCGGGTGCCGGACCCCGACGACGCCCGCAGCAAGATCATCCGGCTGACGCGGCGCGGCGTGGAGGTGCAGCAGCTGGCGTTCCGGCTGATGGCCGAACAGCGTGCCCGCTGGGCCGGACAGCTCGGCGAGGAGCAGATCGCGGCGCTGGAGGCGGCGCTGCGGGCCATCACCGCCGACCGGGAGACGCGGTTCGACATCCCGGGGTGGTTCAACGGCGATCCGGCGGGCGGCGGGCCGGCGACGGGGCGGTGAGCCGCACAAAGCACGCGGCGACGCCGGCGGCGGCCTGGTGAGGAAGCCACTCAGCCGGCGGTGGACGTCCCACCCGCTCAGGGCCCGGTGTGCGGGGCGCCGATTGTTGTAGGCTCTCCCGGCGCTCGGGATGAGGCGCAGGGGGATCTCGGGGTGGGGGGAAATCATGTTCGGGGCTTTGCCATGCGCTGATCCGGTGTGCCGAACCGTCGCCGGCATCCCGCCGAGCCTGCTCCCGTCGCGGCTGCGGATCGTCGTCCAGGCGACCGGGACGCCGCTGGGCCAGGATCCGCTCGTCGCCGCGTTCCACCGGGACGTGGTCGCCGCGCTCGTGGTCAAAGGCCAGCAGGACGAGGCGCTGGTGCTCACCCGGCATCTGGCCGCGACGTGGCCGGTGCCGGCCGCCCGGCTGTGGGACGACGCGCTGGACGCGCTCGGCGTGGAGCCGCTGAACGTGCAGGGCTTCCAGCTCTCCACCGCGAACGCGCCCACCTTCGCGGTCAACGGGCAGGGCTGGCCGGGCGCCGCCCACATCTTCCGCCTGGACCGCGCCCTCGGCCGCCCGCTGCCGCACGGCGCGCTGGTGATCCTGACCACCGACAACGCGTTCGTGACGCTGCCGCTGGAGTCCAACGCCACGCTGCGGGCCACCGCCGCCCTGTGGGAGCTGAACGGCGCGCTGGCCCGCGACACGTCTTCGGCGCTGCCGCCGCGGCTGCTGTGGGTCCGCGGCTGGACGGTGCACGACCTGAGCGCCGGCGTGGTCGACGGACAGTTCTCCTTCGAGCTGCCGGAGGAACTGCGGACGGTGTTGGCGCAGCTGCCGTGAACATGTACGGCCGCTGCCACCGGGACAGCTCCCGGTGGGCGGCTACTTCTCCGAAGCCGCCGCCGTCCCGCTCCCCGCGACGCGCGCCATCGTGCCGGCGGCCACCAGCAGCGCCAGGGCCAGGCCGAGCGCGGCACTCACGCTCTGGTGCAGCACCAGCAGGCCGCCGGCCAGGGCGCCGAGGAACATGCAGCACAGGGACAGCAGGCGGCGGATCGTGGGCTTGCCGAAGGGGTCGGCGGCCAGGCCGGTGACGGTCATGGTCAGGACCGTGGTGGTGAAGTCCGGGACGGCGAGTTTGCGGACCACCGCGTTCTGGACGCCGAAGCCGAAGGCCAGGATCGCGGTGAGCTGGGCATGGGTGGAGGTCTTCGTGTCGTCCTCCAGCGCGGCGATCAGCAGGGCCAGGGTGACGAAGGCGGCGTGCGCGGCCACCGCGCGGACCAGCCGCCGCCGGTCGTCGCCGGCGGCGCGCCGGCCGGACCGCGTCTCGGCCCAGGCGCCGGCCGCGAAGCAGGCCACGGCCAGACACGGCGCCCAGACCGTCAGCCCTTTGGCCCCGGCCACGGCGAAGCCGAGGAAGACCACGTTGCCGGTCATGTTGGCGACGAAGATGTGCCCCAGGGCCAGATAGCTGACGGCGTCCACGGTGCCGGTCACCAGGGTGGCGGCGATCAGGGCCGCCGGGAGGCCTCCGTATTTGGCGGAGCCGTCGGCGTAGAGACGGTCGGACAGGCGGAGCAGGGCGGCTTTCACGGTGGTGATTAGACCAGATGCCTGTCATCACACACCCCGGTCCGGGCACCGGGCCGTTCACGGGGCGCCGAGCCGGGTATGGGCGGGATGTGACGAAAGGAACGGACAGCTTCGCCTTCCCGTCCGGCGGGACGGTCGTCGAGCTCGCCTCCAGTGCCGAGTGCCCGCCGGAGATCCGCGAGCGGGCGCTGCGCGCGCTCGCGGCCCGGGCCCGCGACGCCGAGGACGCTCGATTCCTGATGGAGGCCCTCGGCCTGGTGACGACACCGCCGCGCGCGCGGCCGGCGCGACGACGGGGACGCTCCGTCATCCGTTCGGTCGGCCCCGAAGGTGACGAGGCCGAAGCGGAGTGACCATGGGGCGATGACGCGTGGCCGCGCACCCGAGCCCGAGGAGGCACCATGAGCGATTCACTGCCGCCGGCTCCCCCGCCGCCACCGGAACCGCCGAACCAGCCGCCGTACGGGCAGCCGCCCTACGGCCAGCCGGGCAACCCCTACGGACAGCAGCCGGGGTACCCGCAGTACCCTTACGGCAACGACCCGTACGGCACCGCGCAGGCCGAGCCCCGGGTGCAGCTGGACGTCCACGGGCTGCGGCCGCAGCGGCGCTGGACCGTGCTGATCCGCCTGATCCTGGTGATCCCGCAGGCGATCATCATGTACTTCCTGTTCCTGGCCGGGTTCTTCGTCGTGATCGTCGGCTGGTTCGCGGCGCTGTTCACCGGCCGCCTGCCGGAGGGCATCAGGGAGTTCCTGATCGGGATCCTGAAGTACCACGTCCGGGTCACCGGCTACACGCTGCTGCTGGTCGACGAGTACCCGCCGTTCGCCTTCTTCGACGCGCCGGACTACCCGATCCAGGTCGAGATCCCGCCGGCCACCCGGCTGAACCCGGCGGCGGTGTTCTTCCGCATCATCCTGGCGTTCCCGGCGTGGGTCCTCACCAGCGTGGTGATGGAGGGCGCCGGCGTCGTGTCGTTCTTCGTCTGGGTGATCATGCTGTTCACCGGCCGGCAGCCGGAGCCGGCGTTCGGCGCGACCAGCGCGGCGTTCCGGTTCTCGACGCGGACCACCGCGTACTTCGGGATGCTGACCCCGACGTACCCGAAGGAAGTCTTCGGCGACGTGCCGGCGGCCCAGGACCGGCGCTCTCCCACCCGGCCGCTGCTGCTGAGCAGCGGGGCGCGGGTGCTGCTGATCGTGATGATCGTGGTGGGCGTCATCGCCGCGTTCTTCGGGCCGCGGAACAACAACAGCTGGGACGACAGCTCGCTGCGTCCGGCGCACACGGTCACGCAGAATCGGTAGTCCGGCTCAGGGATGCTCCTCTCCCATGACCGCGGCCAGGACGCGAGGATCGGCGAAGTCGCGGAACAGCGTGATGAGACCGTCGCGGATCTGGAGGATCTGGACGGAGGTCACGCTGAAGGAGCGGCCGGTGGAGGTGACGGTGCCCTTCGTGCGCATCTCCACGACCGCGACCTCGGGGTCCAGCGTCTGGTGCAGCGCGGTGACTTCGAACTCTTCGAGGCTGAGCGGCGAGGCGAGCACGCGGGTGGCGTACTCGTGGATCGCCTCCCGGCCGGTCACGCGCACCGGGGCGTCGGGCGTGCCCGCGAAGGGCAGGTCGATCACGGCGTCGGGGGCGAACAGGGCGGCGAAGCCGTCGGCGTCGTGATCGAGGATCAGGGAGCGGCGGCGGGCCAGGATGTCGGCGGCAGTGGCGGTGGGCATGCGGATTCTTCCCCTCCGGACAGTTCATTCAACGCTTGTTCAATGAACCAGCGTAGGGGGCGCCGCGGTCTCGGTCAACGCTCGTAGAATGAACAGATGGCCGACCCCCAGCCCGGTTCCCGCGCGGAACAGCGCAAGCGCACCGAAGACCGCATCCTCGACGCCGCGGCCCAGTCGTTCTTCGCCGTGGGGTACGAGCGCACCACGATCCGCGCGGTGGCGTCGGCGGCGGACGTGGACCCGGGGTTGGTCATGCACTACTTCGGGTCCAAGCAGGACCTCTTCCGGCGCGTGATCGCCGCCGCCCCGGTCCCGGAGCTCAGCGCGGAGCCCGGCCGGGCGGCCGAGGAGATCCTCGCCGGTCTCACCGAGCGCATGGCGGCCGCGCCGGTCGCGTCGCTGACCATCCTGCGCTCGATGCTGACGAACCCCGAGGCGGCCGAGGCCGTGGGCGCCGCCGCGACCCGCTACCAGGCGAACGTCGCCCAGGCGATCCCCGCCGCAGACGCGGACCTGAGGGCGGCGGTCATCAACGCGGTCATCCTCGGTGTGACCATCTCCCGGCACCTGCTCAGGTCCGACGCGCTCGCCGACGCCGGCCCGGAGCAGATCGCCGAGCTGCTGCGGCCCGGCATCACGGCGCTGGCAGCCGGGCCGGAGCAAGGGCCCGAACCGGAGTAGGACTCCCCCGCTACCTCCCGCTACCTCCCGCTACCTCCCGATACCTAGTCCTCCGGTGGCACGAACGTCGTGAACACCCCGCCGAGGTACTTGTACTCGGGGTCTTCGGGGTCGTAGACGTCGGCGGCCTCGGCTTCGACCTTGGCGGCGAACACGTCGGAGTCGTCTTGGGCCACGTAGCCGAGGCGGCGGCCGGGTTCCATGTCCCACCAGGCGGTCTTGTTCGCGGAGACGCCGTAGACGATCTCGTAGCGGAGGTCGGGCGCGGTGGCCAGGGCGTGGAAGAGGCGGACGGCGTCGGCGGGGCTGAGCCAGGTGTCGAGCATGCGGCGGCTGCGGGGCGCTTCGAAGCAGGAGCCGATGCGGACGCAGGCCACCTGGAGGTTGTGGCGGTCGGCGTAGAAGGAGCCGATGGCTTCCATGAAGACCTTGGAGACCCCGTAATAGGTGTCCGGGCGGGGACGGACGTCGACGCCGATGGTGGAGTCCGCATAATCCGCGCGTTCGTAGTAGCCGACCGCGTGGTTGCTGCTCGCGGCCAGGACGCGGGGGACACCGTTGCGGACCGCGGCGTCGAAGACCTGGTAGGTGCCGTCGATGTTGGTCTTCAGGATGCGGTCGAAGCGGTCCTCCACGGGGATGCCGGCCAGGTGGACGACCACGTCGACGTCCTGCATGGCCGCGTCGAGGACGGCGGGGTCGCCGACGTCGCCGACCCGCCATTCGACCGGGCCGGGGTCCGGCGGGGTCACCAGGTCCAGGCCGCGGACCGCCCAGCCCCGGTCGGCCAGGCCGGTGCGCAGGAACGTGCCGACCCCGCCCGCCGCTCCCGTTATGAGGATCCTGCCGTGTGTGCTCTCAGACATGTGTTGTCCCGCCCCTTCCACAGCGCATTGTCATGCCGCGGGCTCGATCCCGTGCTCGACCAGTACCCGGCGGCCCTCGGCCACCAACCCCGCCAGCCGTTCGACGTGCTCCGGCGCCGGCTCGGCCAGCGGCGGACGGACCGGGCCGGCGTCCAGGCCGGCCAGCCGGACCCCGGCCTTGACCAGGGACACCGCGTAGCCGGGGGCCTGCTGGCGCAGTTCTACCAGCGGCCGGTAGAAGCGGTCCAGCAGGGCCGCCACCAGGACGGGGTCGTCGTCGCGGTAGGCGTGGTAGAACGCCAGGGCGATGTCGGGGGCGAAGCAGAACACGGCGGAGGAGTAGCCCGGTACGCCGACCCCGCGGTAGGCGAGCTGGGACATCTCCGCGGTCGGCAGGCCGTTGAGGTAGAGCAGCTTGCCCGCGCCGTGGCGGTCGCGGACCGCCGAGACGATGCGCTGCATCAGGTCCAGGTCGCCCTTGCCGTCCTTGAAGCCGACGATGTTCGGCACGGCCGCGAGTTCGGCGACCACCTCGGGGGTGAAGGTGACGTTGTCGCGCTGGTAGATGATCAAGTCCAGGTCGGTGTTCTCGGCCACCGCGACGTAGTGGTCGCGCAGACCGGCCGCTCCCCCGGCCACCAGGTACGGCGGCATCACCAGCAGGCCGTCGGCGCCGGACTCCTTGGCGGCGGCGGCGAACGACGCCCCCAGCGCCGCGCCATAGCCGACGCCCGCCACGACCGGCACCCGGCCGGCCGCCTCCTCGGCGGCGGCGCGCACGCACTCGGCGTACTCGTCCAGGTCCAGGGAGAAGAACTCGCCGGTGCCGCAGCACGCGAACACCGCCGCCGGTCCCGGTCCGGGCCGCCCGGTCGCGTCCAGCCAGGCCAGCCGCGACCGCAGGTGTTCGCGGAAGGCGGGCACGTCGACCCGCCCGGCGCGATCGCCGGCCCCCCGGACGAAGGGGGTGACGGGGAAGTACAGCAGCCCGTCCAGTCGCTCCACGAGTGATTGCATCAGTTCCCTTATCCTTTGAGCGAGCCGCTGAGCAGACCGCGTTCGAACAGTTTCTGCAAAGCCAGGTAGACCAGCACCCCCGGTACCGCCAGGATCAGCACGGCGGCCAGCCGCACCCCCTCGCCCTGCTCCTGTGCGGCCTGCAAGCTGGTCACGACCACCGTCAGGGTGTCCATCCTCGGCGTCTGCGAGACCAGCAGCGGCAGCAGGTACTGGTCCCAGATCATCAGGAACCCGAACACCGCGCAGGTCCCGAGCGCCGGGCGGCACACCGGCAGCACGATCCGCCAGAAGATCCGCAGGTCGCCGGCGCCGTCGATGCGCGCGGCCTCCTCCAGCTCCAGCGGCACCCGCTTCATGAACCCGGTCAGCACGTAGACCGGCAGCGCCCACCCGACCAGCGGCAGGATCAGCCCGCCGTAGGAGTTCACCAGCGTCCCGCCGGTGAACGGCTGGTGGATCTTGCCGAGCACCTGGAACAGCGGGATCGCGATCACCTCCTCCGGCATCATCATGGTGGCCAGGATCGCCAGCATGACCAGGTTCGCACCCGTGAACCGCTTGCGGGCCAGCGCGTAGGCGGCCAGCGAGGACACCGTGAGCTGCAACGTCAGGCCGACCGCCACCACGATCAACGAGTTGAGCAGGCCGCGGGCGACGCCCAGGTGCCAGGCGGCCGAGACGTTGCCGCCGGTCAGGCCGTGCGGGACGGTCATCAGCTCGCCGAGGCGGGCCTGCCGCCGGGAGAACACGGTCGCGACCAGCGTCCACAGCGGGTAGACGAACACGAACAGGACCAGGGCGTACAGGAACCAGACGCCGGCCTTGGTACGGACCCTCATGTCTCCCCGCGCCTCCGCCACATCAGCATCAGAGCCGTCAGCACCACGGTCACCGCCAGCAGCGAGGTCCCGATCGCGGACGCGTATCCGGTGTCGTTGTCCTGGCTGAACTGCCGGTACAGGTAGGTCACCACCGACTCCGAGGAACCGGCCGGCCCGCCGTTGGTGGCGACCCAGATGTCGGTGAACACGCGCAGTCCCCGGATGACGCCGAGGACCAGCACGATCGTGGTGATCGGCCGCAGCGAGGGCAGGGTGACGTAGCGCAGGCGCTGCCACCACGACGCGCCGTCGATCTGGCAGGCCTCGTACATCTCGCGGTCCACCGAGGCCAGGCCCGCGACGAAGATGACCATGTCGTACGGCGCGTGCTTCCAGATCTGCATCGCGATCACGGAGGCGAGCGAGGAATGCGGGCTGGAGAAGAACGGCTCCGGCCCGAGACCGGCGTGGCCGAGCAGGGAGTTCACCGCGCCGTAGCGGGAGGGGTAGAGCAGCGTGGTCCACAGTTCGGCCGCGGCGACCATCGCGATCACGGTCGGCAGGAAGACGGCGGTGCGCAGGATCCGGACGTGGCGGGCCGGGCCTTGCAGCAGCACCGCCAGCCAGAAGCCGACGAAGATGGATCCGGAGACGGCGATCAGGGCGTCGAGGAGCGTGTGCACGACGGCCGAGCGCAGATCCGGGTCGGAGAAGAGTTTCGAGTAGTTGTCCGTGCCGACGTATTCGTCGCCCAGGTACGGCCGCACATGGAAGAAGCTCAGGTAGACGCCCCAGATCAGCGGCCACACCTTGAACACGCCGATGAACACCAGCAGCGGCGCCAGATAGAGCCACGGCCCCAGGCGCCGCAGACGCGGTCGCGCGCGCGGTGCCCCGCGGCGGCGGACGGTGACGTCCGCGTCCGCCGCCGCGGGGGTCCGGGTTCCGGCCGTCATCCCACACCCTGCTGCTTCAGCAGTGCGGCGACGTCGGAGTTCATGCCGTCCAGCGCCGCCTTCGCGTCGCCGCAGGACGACAGCAGCTTGTTGAGGTCGTCGGACATCTTCTGCCGCAGCTGCGTCCAGTTCGGCGCGTTGTCGTATTCGTAGTGGCCTGAGGTGGTGTACACCTGCTGCGCCAGCTGCCAGCGCGGGTCACCGCCGTGCGCCCCGGCGGCGTCGACGGTCTTGTTCACCGGCAGCCGCACGATGGTCGCGGTCGGGACGGCGGACATGCCGAGCTTCTGCGCCTCGGCGGTGACCATGAACTCCTCGAGCTTGGTCACCTCGTCCTGCTTGCTGTCGGCCATGGTGAAGATGTCGGTGCCCTCGGCCAGGGTGCCGGCGGTGCCGGTCGGGCCGGCGGGCGGCGCGATCGCGACGTACTCGCCCTTGATCGCGGTGGCGTCCATGGTCGCGTAGGCATAGGGACCGGTCAGGTACATGCCGGCGACGCCGGTCTGGAAGGCCTTGTTGGTGGCCGTGGTGTCGTCGCCGAGCGCCGAGGGCTGCACGTCCTTGGCGGTGCAGACCTGGTCCTCCAGGAACTTGGCAGAGGACACCGCCGGCGCGGAGTTCAGGGTCGCGGTGAACTTGCCGCCGTCGGCCTTGAGGAAGTCGCCGCCGGCCGAGTACAGGAACGAGGACCAGAACCAGGACGTGTAGCCGCGCGCGGTGGAGCCGGGGACGGCCAGGCCGTAGGTGTCGTTCTTGCCGTCGCCGTCCGGGTCCCGGGTCGTGAACGCCTTGGCGACGGTGGCGACGTCATCCCAGGTCTTCGGCTCCTGGAGGCCCAGCTTGTCCAGCCAGTCCTTGCGCACCAGCAGCACGTTGGCCTGCGCCGAGAACGGCACGGCGTAGGTCTTCCCCTTCAGGTCCGCGGCCGAGGCCCAGGCCTGGTCGGTGAGCTGGTCCGCGCCGGTGAACGTGGTCTTGTCGACGGGCAGCACGATGCCCTGGGAGATGAAGTTGCCCAGCTGCGCGGCGTCGTCGACGACCATGTCCGGAAGCTGGTGCGCGGAGGCCGCGGCGCTCAGCGCGGTCTCGAAGTCGGTGAGCGTGGCCTTGCCGATGGAGACCTTTATGCCGGTCTGCGCGGTGAAGGCGTCGAAGATCTTCTGGTACGCCTTCGGCGAGTCGCCGGCGCCCCGGATCCAGACGTTCAGCGTGCCGGTGGCCTTCGCGTTCTTGGAGGTGGCGGCGCCGGAGGACTTGCTCGAGCCGCACGCGGTGCCGGACGCCAGCAGCGCCACGGCGGCGAGCGCGGCGGCGGTGGACCTGGCCGTTCTGGGTGTCGCTGTTCGCATGGGCCCTCGACTCTCGACGAGATTCACGGATGTGAACGAAGACAGATAAGTGAACGTGCTCGACCGCTGGAACGGTAGCCGGGGTGGCGCGGGCGGTCAAGGGGAAGGAAGGGGCTCCTGGCACTCCTTGCCAGGAGCCCTCTGCCGACGGCGACGGGTCAGCTCTGCGGAGCGCCCGAGACGGTGTAGGCGTCCCAGTCGTACAGGAAGCCCTTGGCGTTCGGGCCGTCGCCGGCCGGGTTGCCGTGATCGTCGACCAGCAGCAGATCCTGATTGAGGGCCTGGCCGATGTATCCGTGGTCCAGCTTGTACTTCATGTCCAGGGTCCCGATGTGGAACTGCGGCTCGGCGGAGTTGGTCGCGGAGAAGGTGCCGAGCAGCTCCATCGCGACCCGGGCGCCGGTGACGTTCATCCAGCCTTCGAAGACGTAGAGCGCCGAGCTGCGCAGGCCGGAGGAGTCGGTGCTGTTGAACTCGTGGGCCATACAGCACTGGCCGTCGTAGGGGCTGGTGGTGTTGTCGGCGATGTGCGCGACGCCCACGACGCTGGCCGCGGTCTTGTCGAAGGTGAAGGCGGCTATGTCGCCCCAGATGCCCAGCAGGTCGCTGGAGTGGTGGCCGCCGTAGACGAACGGGACGGCGATGGCCGAAGTGCCGCCGCTGCCGACCGCGGCGAAGCACTGCCCGGCGTTGGTGAGGCCGGCGGCGTCCAGCTGCGCGGTGAAGGTGGCGTCGTTGAAGGAGCTCAGCATGCTGTCCCAGGTCGAGGCGCCGAAGAACTGGATCGCGGCGAGCTCGGCGTCGACGCCGCCGTCGCGGTAGTTCGGGTTGTTGGTCTTGGCGAAGTTGCCGAACCCGCAGATCCCGGAGGAGAAGTTGTCGGCGTCGTTGTAGGTGTAGTTGCTGCCGTAGCCCATCGCCGCTTCCAGGAGCGCGACCCGGTTCTGGTCGGCGGCGGAGAGCTGGCTCCACGCGGGGGCGTCGTTCTTGAGCAGCAGCAGGGCCTGCGCCACCGGGGCCTGGCCCCACATCTCCAGGCCGCCGTCGGCGTCCGGTTCGTGGCCGCCGCCGATCATGCTGCGGACCTGGGCGAGCAGGCGGCTCTGCACAGTGGTGCCGTCGGTGGCCGCGCTGCCCGGCGCCGCCTTGTCCACGACCGCCAGGTAGTACACGACCTTCGCCTCGGCGATGTTCGCCGGGTTGGTGCCGGGACGCGGGACCGAGGAGGTCGGGGCCGCCCAGGAGAACAGCGGCGCGGCCACCGCGGAGTCGATCAGCGCTTGGGTGAACTGGCCGCCGCCTCCGCCGGTGGGCTGTGTGGTGGCGGTGACCGGACTGCCGGCCGGGGAAGCGACGCCGTGGGAGTCGACGGCCTCGACGGCGTAGCTGTGGGTCGAGCCCGGAGCCAGGCCGCTGATGGTCGCGGTCGTCGCCGTGGGAGACGCGACGACCGAGGAGCCTTCGAGGACCTTGTAGGAGACAGCCGGGTCGCTGTTGTCGGTCTCGGTCCAAGCCAGCGAGATGCTCGAGGTCGTCGTGCCGGTGACGGACAAACCGGTCGGCGTCGCCGGGCTCGTGCTCCCGCCGCCACCGCCGGTGCTCACGGTGACGTTGGTCGGCGCGATGTAGTGCCCGGCGCTCTCGCTGCCCTTGAAGTGGACGAGCACGCTGGCTCCGGCGGCGAGGGTGGCGGCGGTTCCGGTCGCCGTGAGCGTGTAGTGGTTCCCGGAGGAGCTGTAGGTGACGCCGCTGGAGGAGGTCAGCGCCTCGCTCGGATCGAGGTCGAACTGGATGTTCCAGCCGGTCACCGTACTGCCGCCGGTGTTCTTGACCGTGGCGCCGTCGCTGAAGCCGGCGCCCCAGTCCGAGTAGTTCACGACGTTCACCGTCAGGCCGCCGGCGGCGAAGCCCGCCTGGTCCACCCCGAACACGGCCAGGCCGATCCCGGCGACGACGGCCGTGGTCTTGCGTCTTGCGCTGAGCACTGGAGGTTCCCCTTCCGACTGTGGCGCGAAACAGGTGTTTCAGATATGTGAACAATCGCCATATACCTGAAACTCGCCGCAGACGGTAATCTGAGGCCCCAGACCTGTCAACGAAGGGGCCTCATGGCGCACACCGACACCGCGACCCAGACGACGGCGGACGCCGCTGGTGTGAAGTCCGCCCGGCGGGCCGTGGAGCTGCTGGAGGCCTTCGGCGCCAACCACGCCTGGCTGTCGCTGACCGACCTGCACCACCACACCGGGATCCCGCGCTCGTCGCTGCACGGACTGCTGCGCACGCTGCGCGACGTGGGCTGGATCGAGTCCGACGACGCCGGGACCCGGTTCCGGCTCGGCGTCCGGGCCCTGATCTGCGGCACCGCCTACCTGGACCGCGACCCGGTGATGCCCTACGCCACCGAGGCCCTGGAGCGGCTGCGCGACCAGGTCGGCTACACCTGCCACTACGCCCGGCTCAACGGCCCGGACATCGTCTACCTGCAGACCCGCGAGTCGCGCACCTCGGCGCATCTGGTCTCCCGCGTCGGCCGGACGCTGCCCGCGCACGCCACCGCGCTGGGCAAGGTGCTGCTGGCCGAACTGGCCGACGGCGAGCTGACCGCGGTGCTGCCCAAGCACCTGGCGGCGCTGACCGACCTGACCATCACCGACCGCGAGGCGCTGCGCTCGGAGCTGGCCTTCATCCGGGAGCGCGGGTACTCGACCGAGCGCGGCCAGAGCTCCGCGGACGTGGCGTGCGTCGCCGCCGTGGTGCCGTACCGGATCCCCGGCACCGACGCGATGAGCTGCTCGATGCCGGCCGACCGGGTCACCGACGCCGAGCTGCAGAAGGTCGGCTCGCTGCTGCGGAGCGCCGGCGACGACCTGAGCCAGCAGCTGCGGCGGGCCGGGATCCGCTGAGCGCCGCGGCACCAGCCTTCAGGCACACCCCGAGAAGCCGGGCGGACCGATGTCCGCCCGGCGTTTTCTGAAACAAGCACCGTTCAGGTATGTGAACCCTGTCCATGTTACTGAATCGTTACCGCGCGAGTTCTTGTCAGGGTCCTTTACCAGTGCCACGGTCACCGCCATGGCGACTACCGCTCCCCCCGCAGCCCCGGCCGCCCGCAGGCCGGTGAACCGCGCGACCCTTTACACGTTCGGCGCCTTCGGCGGCATCCTGTTCGGCTACGACCTCGGCGTGATCGCCGGCGTGCTGGTGCTGATCACGAAGCAGTGGCAGCTGTCCGCGTTCCAGAAAGGCGTGATCACGGCCAGCCTGTCGGTGGGCGCCATGATCGGTGCGATGCTGGCCGGGCGGCTGTGCGACCTGATCGGGCGCAAGCGGACCATCATGCTGGCCGCCGTCGTGGTGGTCGCCGGCACCCTGGGCTGCGTGCTGGCCGGCAGCTGGACCGTGATGACGGTGACCCGCGGCGTCATCGGCATCGGGGTCGGGCTGTCCTCGGCGACCGTGCCGACCTACCTGGCCGAGCTCGCGCCGGCCCGCACCCGCGGCGCACTGGGCTCGCTGAACCAGCTGTTCATCGTGACCGGCATCCTCAGCGCCTTCCTCGTGGACTACGCGCTGAGCAGCCACGACAACTGGAAGGGCATGTTCCTCGGCGCGCTGGTCCCGGCGGCGATCCTGCTCGGCGGGCTGCTGGTGCTGCCGGAGACGCCGCGGTGGCTGCTGAGCAAGGGCCGCGACGCCGAGGCGCGCACCGTGCTGGCGGCGGTCCGGCCCGGGGCCGCGGCGGCCGAGCTGGACACGGAGACCGCCGAGATCCGCGACGTCATCCGGCGGGACACCGAGCAGCGGGGCCGGATCAGGGACCTGGCACAGCCGTGGGTGCGGCCGATGGTGCTGGTCGCGCTGATCCTGGCGGTCGGGCAGCAGTTCTCCGGCGTCAACGCCATCAACGCCTACTTCCCGACGATGCTGAAGTCGCTGGGTTTCGCCACCCGCACCGCGCTGCTGTCCGCGGTGGTGCTGGGCGTGGTGAAGTTCCTGTTCACGGTGTGGGAGCTGTTCGTCGTCGACCGCTGGGGCCGCAAGCCGCTGCTGACGGCCGGCGCGGCGGTGATGACGGTGGCGCTGTTCGCGGCCGGCCTGGTGATCAAGAACGTGCACGACAAGGACACGCTGGGCACGCTGACGCTGGTGTTCCTGATCCTGTACCTGGCCGGGTACGAGCTCGGGTGGGGTGCCACGGTGTGGGTGATGATCGGCGAGATCTTCCCGCTGCGGGAGCGGGCCGCCGGGACCGGGCTGGCGACCACGGTGCTGTGGGCCGCCACCGGGTTGGTGACCGCGGTGTTCCCGACGATGTCGGCGAAGAACCACCTGGGCATCGGCGGCGCGATGTGGGTGTTCGCCGGGGTCAACGTGCTGCTGCTGATCCTCGCGCGGTTCTACATCCCGGAGACGAAGGGCCGGAGCCTGGAGCAGATCGAGCGGGACCTACGGCACGGCAAGCCGGCCGGGGGCGAAGGCGCTGCCGGGGCCGGCGCCGGCGTACCGGCCGGGGCTGACGCCGACGACGCGCTTGAAGTGCCGGGCGAGGTGGGACTGATCCCAGAATCCTGAGGCGCCGGCCGCCTCCGCGGGCGGCATCCCGGCCAGCAGCAGGCCCCGTGCCAGGTCCACGCGTCGTGACGTGAGATACCGGTGCGGGGCCATGCCGTATTCGCGGGTGAAGCTGCGGATCAGGTGCGCGGGGTGGAAGTGCAGTTCCTCGGCGGCGGCCGCCAGCCCGACGCCGTCGATGATCCGGGCGTCGATCAGTTCCCTGAGAAGGCGGGCGGCCGTGGGGGACGGGGGTTCGGTCCGTCCGGTCGCGGCGGGGGCCAGACGTTCCCGCAGGCGGTCCCGCACCAAGGCGAGCCGACTCTCGGCTTCCAGCTCCTCCCCCGGTGCGCGCAGGGTGCGGTGGACCTGGTGGATCCGGTGCCGCAGCAGGGAGTCGGGGAACGCGGGCCGGTCCACGGCGGCGCCGATCAGGTCCAGGCCGAGGCTGTCGCGGTCGAGGTAGAGGACGCGCTTGCGGAAGCCGTCGGGGTTCGCGGGGTCGGCGGAGCGGCCGTTGTGCGGGACGTCCGGCGGGAGCAGGGTGACGACGTCGGCCAGCGCGCCGTGCTCGTGCCGGTCCAGGTCGTAGCGCACGGCGCCGTCGTCGACGATGAGCAGGGTCCAGGTGGCGTGGGCGTGCATCGGATAGACGTGCTCGGTGAAGTGCGCGTGGAAGACCTCCGCGATCCCTGGCACCGGCGGACGCCAGGCTTTCACCTGCTCCATGCAAGGAATGTACAAGACCAGCGTTGGTGCAGGTCGGGATGCTCGACCCATGGAGAGATTCGATACCAAGATCGCCGTGGTCCTGCGTGACGACCTGGCGGTGTGGCAGCGCTTGAACGTAACCTCGTTCCTGGTGAGCGGCATTGGAACCGCCCGTCCGGAGGTTATCGGCGAGCCGTACGAGGACGCCGACGGCACTGTTTACCTGCGCGAGTTCCGGCAGCCGGTGATGGTCTTCGAGGGCGGCAAGGAGACGTTGGCGGCGACCCGGACCAAAGCGCTGGACCGCGGCTTGGACGTCGCCGTGTTCACCGCCGACATGTTCGCCACCGGCAACGACGCCGACAACCGCGCGACCGTGCGCGCCGTCCCCGGTGCCGACCTCGACCTGGTCGGGATCGTCGTCTACGGGGCGCGCAACGCGGTCGACAAGGCGGTGAAGGGCGCTGCGAAGCATCCCTGAGGGCCTTGAACGCCGTTGACGGGTAGCCGGGCCGGGGCTCAGTCGGCGAGCACCGCGTCCAGCAGCCCGGGCCACCGGACGTCGAGCAGCTCGCGCCGCAGCCGCACGTTCTTCTTCGCGCCGACCCACCACATCACGACCACGCCGGCTTCGCGCAGCACCTTGTAGTGGTGCGACATCGTCGACTTGGAGGCGGTGAATCCGCCCTGCTGCCAGACGTCCAGACACCGGATGCCGTCGTCGCCGGCCCGTTCGGCCACGGTGCGCACGATCTTCAGCCGTACCGGCTCGGCCAGCGCCGCCAGCACGGCGGTGAGCTCCACGGTGTCCGCGTCCGGATGGGTCAGTTCGTGCTGCTCGACCTGGGACTCCATTGCCACAGCCTAAACCCGCTTGCTTAGAGTTCGATAACCGTCGTACAGTTCGATGGTAATCGAACCGTTCGATGACTGTCGAACGGAATCTTGAGTCTTTGAGCGAGGGCGATGAGCCAGTGTCAGCCACGACGGAACGCCTGATATCCCCGAAGGCCCCCGCCCCCGGTACAACACCGGCGGCGGCCGAATCCATCCCCGAACCGGATCCGCGCCGCTGGCGCATGCTGCCGGTGATCCTCTCGGCGATGTTCATGGCGATGTTCGACTATTTCGTCGTCAACGTCGCCGCCCCCTCCTTCCAGGCCGATCTGCACACCTCCGACGCCGGCATCGAGCTGGTGGTCGGCGGCTACGGCTTCGCCTACGCCGCCGGGCTGATCACCGGCGGCCGGCTCGGCGACCTGGTGGGCCACAAGCGGATGTTCGTCTACGGCATGGCCGCGTTCACCGCCGCCAGCCTGGCCTGCGGCATCGCCACCTCCTCGGCGCTGCTGATCGCCGCGCGCCTGGTGCAGGGCGCCACCGCGGCGGCGATGGTGCCGCAGCTGCTGGCGCTGATCAACGTCGTCTACCCGCTGCACGAGCGGCCGCGGGCGATGGCCTGGTTCGGCGCCACCATCGGCACCGGCTCGGTGGCCGGGCAGGTGCTCGGCGGCGTGCTGCTGGAGGCGAACCTGTTCCACTGGACCTGGCGTCCGATCTTCCTGGTGAACGTCCCGATCGGGGTGCTCGCGGTGGTGCTGGCGATCCGCTGGCTGCCGGACACCCGGGGCACCCAGCGGCCGCGGTTCGACCCGATCGGCGCGGTCGGCATCGCCGCCGGCATCGGCCTGGCGCTGGCGCCGCTGATCCTGGGCCGGGCCGAGGGCTGGCCGCTGTGGACCTGGCTGTCGCTGATCGCCTCGGTGCCGGTGATGATCGTGGCCCTGCGCTGGGAGGCGCGGCTGGCCCGGACCGGCGGGGCGCCGATGATCGACCTGACGCTGTTCAAGGAGCGCACCTTCAGCGTGGGCCTGGCGCTGTCCGGGATGATGCTGGCGATGTTCGGCGGCTTCATGCTGGCCATGACGCTGTTCCTGCAGGGCGGGATGCACATGAGCCCGGTGCGCGCCGGGCTGCTGTTCGGGCCGCTGGGCGTGGCGTTCGCGGGCAGCTCGATGCTGGCCCGGCGGGTGTCCGGCCGGTACGGGGCGCGGGTGATCGCCATCGGCGCCTCGCTGAGCACCACCGGCCTGGTGCTGCTGGGCGTGGTGCTCGCCTGGCGGGGCGCGGACCTGGCGGCGTGGCAGGTGCTGCCGTCGATGGTGCTGGTCGGCGCCGGCAACGGCCTGGTGCTGCCGTCGCTGGTGGGCTCGGTGCTGGCCGGGATCCGGTCGAAGAACGCCGGAGCCGCCTCCGGGATGCTGGTCACGGCGCAGCAGTTCGGCGGCGCGACCGGGGTGACGGTGCTGGGCACGGTGTTCTTCTCGGTGCTCGGATCGCACCCGGGCGGCTTCGGGGACTACGTGACGGCCATGCGGTGGGTGGACGCGGTGGACGTGGTCGTCATCGTGGCGATCCTGGGCCTGGCGTTCCTGCTGCCGAAGCAGGCGGCCGGGATGGCGGCCAAGCGGTAGCGCGCGCGGCCGGATCGCCTCATCAGCCGATCCGGCCGGGCGCGCGGCCGCGCGCGGCCGCACCCTGGAGCGCATGACGGATACCACCCTGGTGACGCGGACGGAAGTCGGCCGCACGGCGCGCAAGCAGGTCTCCCGCTCCGCGGCCGGGGAGTGGTCGCCGCCGGCCGACCGGCAGGACCCGATCGCCATCCTGGAGAAGCAGGCCGCCACCCGGGTGCCGGCGCTGGTGCCGATCCGGTACGGACGGATGGCGGCCTCGGAGTTCGCGTTCCTGCGCGGCGCCCCGGCGATCATGGCCTCGGACCTGTCGCGCTCGCCCGACACCGGGCTGACGGTGCAGCTGTGCGGGGACGCGCACTTGTCGAACTTCGGGCTGTACGCCTCGCCGGAACGGCGGCTGGTGTTCGACCTGAACGACTTCGACGAGACGCTGCCGGGGCCGTTCGAGTGGGACCTGAAGCGGCTGACGGCCAGCGTCGCGGTGGCGGCGCGGGAGAACGGCTTCAAGGACGCGTGCGCGCAGGACGCCGCGCGCGACGCCGCCCGGGCCTACCGGCTGGCCATGGCGCGGCTGGCCGGGATGGGCGAGCTGGACGTCTGGTACCAGAGCGCGGACGCCCAGACGCTGCTGACGCTGGCGAAGCGGCCGAAGGGGCGCAAGGCCCTGGAGTCGACGTTCGCCGCCGCCGAGCGCCACACCAGCGTGCAGGCGCTGCGCAAGCTGACGGTGCAGGGACCGGACGGCAGCCCGCGGATCAAGTACCAGCCGCCGCTGCTGGTGCCGTACGCGGAGTTGGGCTTCGACCGGGACACCGAGGAGGAGATCGTCCGCCGGGTGTTCACCGACTACCGGTCGACGTTGCAGGACGACCGCAAGGTGCTGCTGGACCGGTTCCAGTTCGTGGAGTCGGCGCTGAAGGTGGTCGGGGTCGGGAGTGTGGGGACGCGGTGCTCCATGGCGCTGCTGCTCGGACGGACCGTCCGGCAGCCGCTGTTCTTACAGGTGAAGGAAGCCGAGGAATCGGTGCTGGCGCCGTATCTGAAGGCCAGCCGGTTCGAACATCAGGGGCGCCGGGTGGTCGCCGGGCAGCGGCTGATGCAGGCCAGCAGTGACATCTTCCTGGGCTGGGCGACCGGGCCCGAGGGCCGGTACTTCTACGTGCGGCAGCTGCGCGACATGAAGGGTTCGGCGGTGGTCGCCGACTTGGACCAGAAGATGCTGCGGCGGTATTCGGAGGTGTGCGGGCAGACGCTGGCGCGGGCGCACGCGCGCTCCGGGGACCGGGTCGCCATCGCGGCGTATCTCGGTCGCGGCGACTCGTTCGATGTGGCGATGGCGCGGTGGGCGCTGGCTTATGCGGACCAGACGCGGGCCGATCATCAGCGGCTGCTCGCGGCCATCAAGGAGGGACGGATTCTGGCGGTGGATGCCTGATCCGCGGTGGGAGGAAGCGAAAGGCCCCGCCGAGGCGGGGCCGTTCACTGCTTTTCGGGGTCGGGGAGGTGTGGGGTCAGATCGCTGCGTTGGCGTTGGCGTTGGCGCCGGCGGCGGCGTTCGCGGTCGCGGCGGCCTTCGCCTTGCGACCCGTCCGCAGTCCCAGTCCGACCAGGACCGCGACCACCAGGACCACCAGGCCGTCGGCGCCCAGGCCCAGACGGATGCCGCCGGTGAGCGCGTCCTTGGCGGTGTGCCCGGCCTCCCGCAGGCTGTCGGCGCGGGCCGAGGCCAGGGCGCTGAACAGCGGGATGCCGATGGTCAGGCCGACCTGCTGCGAGGTGGTCACCAGGCCGGTGGCCAGGCCCTGCTCGGCATCGGACAGGCCGCTGGTGGCGGTGACGCCGTAGGCGACGATCGCGCCGAGGTGGCCGAAGGCGGCGGCCGCGGCGACGGTCAGCAGCAGGAGCGTGCCGTTGGAGGAGTCGATCAGCGCCAGCGGGGCGATCAGCGCGCCCTGCGCGATCAGCCCGCCGACCAGCGTGGCGCGGGCGCCGAACCGGCCGATCGCCTTCGGCGCGACCATCCCGCCGAGCGCCGCGACCACGCCCATCACGCCGAAGACCAGGCCGGTCAGCGTCGGGGACATGCCGTTCACCTGCTGCAGGAACAGGGTGCCGAGGAAGACCACGGAGCTCATGGTGGCGAAGGTGACCAGGCCGCCGAGGTTGCCGACCGCGACGCTGCGGCGGCGCAGGATCCGCAGCGAGACCAGCGGCTCGGCGGCGCGGGCCTCGATCGCGACGAACGCGGCCAGCAGCGCCACCCCGGCGGCCAGCCCGACGACCACGTCGGCGCGGCCGAAGCCGACCTGCGCGGCGGTGGACAGCGCGTAGATCAGGGCCAGCAACGCGCTGGTGACGGTGATCGCGCCGGGCACGTCCAGCTTGGTGCTGTGCGCGTTGCGGCTCTCGGTGAGCAGCCGCGGGGCGCCGAGCAGCACCAGCGCGCCCATGACGGTGTTCAGGACCATCGTGGAGCGCCAGCTGAACGCCTGGGTCAGGACGCCGCCGAGGACCATGCCGAAGGTGAAGCCGACGGTCATCAGCGTGCCGTTGATGCCGAGCGCGCGCTCCCGCTGCGGCCCCTCGGCGAACGAGGTGGTCAGCAGGGCCATGCCGGTCGGCACGATCATCGCCGCGCCGACACCCTGCAACGCGCGGGCGGCGAGCAGGACCGCGGGGATCCAGGCGAGCGCGGCGATCAGGCTGGCGGCGGTGAACAGCACGGTGCCGGTGACGAACACCTTCTTGCGGCCGACCAGGTCGCCGATGCGGCCGGACAGCAGCAGGAAGCCGCCGGAGGGCAAGGCGAAGGCGGTGGAGACCCACTGCAGGTTCGCCTCGGAGATGCCGAGGTCCTTGCCGATGCTCGGGACCGCGATGTTCAGGATGGAGAAGTCGACGGCGACCATGAAGTTGGCCGCGCAGAGCAGGAACAGGACCAGCTTGGCCCGGGCGGACATGCCCTGCTGTCCGGGGGCGGTCTGGCCGGGGGTGCGGGTGGGGTTCGCGGTGGCTGCCGCGCCGTTCACGGGGCCGGTTCCGGCGCCGCTGCCGGCGGCCGGGCGGTCGAGGACGTCTGTCATGCATCCAGGATTCGGCCGGGGAAGAGAATGAAGGTAGCGCGTAGTTATCCTGGTGGCCCTTACACCAGGCTACGGAGCAGCGGCGGGTCCGCCGCCTCCGCCACCGATGTGGGGGCCGCGCGGGGGCCTGCCGCAGGCGCTCGGGCGTTGACCTGCTCTGACGTGCTGTGTGGTGACCTGCTTCAAGGGGAGAAAGCTGTGTCGATGACGGGACCGGTCCACGTGGACCCCGACACCGTCCGCCGGGCGAACCTGCGCGAGTTCCTGGTGGCCCGGCGCGCCCAGATCACACCCGAGGACGTCGGCCTGGCCCCCGGCGGCCGCCGCCGCACCCCGGGCCTGCGCCGCGAGGAGGTCGCCGTCCTGGCCGGCGTCGGCTCCTCCTGGTACCAGTGGCTGGAACAAGGCCGCGACATCACGGTGTCGTCCCACGTCCTGGACGCCATCGGCCGCGTCCTGAAACTGAACGAGGCCGAGACCCGCCACCTGTACGCCCTGGCCGGCCTCAACCCCCCGCCGCTGGGCACCATCTGCCGCGCCGAGGCCGCCGGCCCGGTCGACGAGGCCCTGATCCGCCTGGTCGACGCCTGGCTCCCGAACCCCGGCCACATCGTCGACTGCTACTGGAACATGGTGGTCGCCAACCGCAGCGCCCAACTGGCCCTGCACATGACCGACCCCGGCGTGAACTGCCTCCACCAGTACTTCCTGGACGACATCTACCGCGAGAGCGTGACCAACTGGGAGGAACTGGCCCCGGACGTGGTGGCCGCCTACCGCTCGGAGATGACGGCCAACCCCGGCGACGAGGGCTTCCAGGACGTGGTCGAGACCCTGATCCCCCAGAGCCCAGAGTTCGCCGCCCTGTGGGAACGCCAGGATGTGGCGCACAACAGCGCCCGCCGCAAGACCCTGAGCTCCAAGGTCGGCGCGCTGCACTTCGAGTCGGTGATCCTGGCCGTGCCGAACCGCGCCGATCTGCGCGTGGTGCTGCACAACCCGCAGGCCGGGACGGACACGGCGGCGAAGCTGGAGCGGTTGCTGGCCGAGGACGGCCGGCGGAACGGGTTGCGGTTGGTGGCGGGTTGAGCGGTCGCGACCTACCCTGAAGACGCACGGCAGTCCAGTGCGAAGGGGTAGGGATGTCAGACGTCGAGCGCACCGACCTGAACCGGTTGCGGGACATCATCCGGAACGCGCAGCAGGCCGGTGATCAGTATCCGGTGGATCCCAAGGCGCGGGTGGTGGTCGGGTCCGAGGGGGAGATCTACACCGGGGAGGCTCCGGAGGGGCGTCCTTTGAGCAAGGTGCAGCATGGGACGTTCGCGGCGTGGGTGCGGGGGCGCGAGGTCGAGGATCTGCGGTGGGCCGCTGCGCACATGCCGCGGAACACGCGCTTCATCGATCATCGGGATGCGCGGGGGTGGTGTTACAGCTTCCGGTCGCAGATGGGGCGGCCCTACACCATGTTCGCGTACTTCGACGGGATCAGCTATCAGGTGAAGCTGGTCGAGCCGCGGCTGGAGGGGTTGCTCGGGGTGCACTCGTCGCATCTGTTCGCCAACGGCAAGCTGTGCTTGAGTCAGCACGGCGGTTCCGGGCAGCCGAGTCTGGAGGAGGCCTACTCCAAGTCGGTGTTGTGGGCCACCGGAATGGATGTCGTGATGGCCGGGTATCCGTTCCCGTTCTCGGTGAACAACGAGGGTGAATACGACCTTTGAGGTAGGGGGTGGGGATGCTGACGCCGGTGCGGGTCGCGGACTTCGTGCTGGACGCGATCGCGGCGCGGATCGGGGCGGTGGCGCCGGAGCAGGGCGGGGCGTTGCTGGGGCTGCCCGGCCTGGACTACGTCACCGGGTTCCTGCACGACGCCGGGGCCGCGACGACCGGGAGCCGGTATCAGAACACCGACTGGCTCATCGCCGCCGTCGGGGAGCGGGAGGCCGCGACCGCCGCGCGGTTCAAGGGAATCGTGCATTCGCATCCGGCGGGGATGCCGGCGCCGTCCGGGCAGGACCGCTCGGAGTACGCCGAGTCGCTGCGGCTGAACCCGCACCTGGCGCGGTATCTGGCGCCGATCGTCACGCATGACGTCGACACGCCGCTGGGCGGGCACGAGGTGCGGCTCGGTCCGGCGCGGGTGTCGTTCTACGGGGCGCACCGGGCCGCGGACGGGGTGCACGTGGCGCCGGTGCGGCCGGTGGTGGTGCCGATCGTCAGGATGCTGCGACGGGCCGGGGTGCAGCCGGACGCCGATCCGGCCGCGGTGGAGGTGGAGGGCGCGGCGCTGCTGGCCACCCGGGCGCGGATCCCCGGCTTCGGCGGCGTCACGATGCTGTTCGGCGCCGACTTCCCGGCGACCGCGCCGATCCTGCTGCCCGAGGACGGCGACGGGCCGCTGCCGCTGGTGTGGGGCCTGGGCGTGCCGCCGCTGGAACGGCTGGCCGCCGCCATGCCCGCGCTGCGCCGGACGCACCGGCCCCGGCCCCGCGCGCAGACCCGCGAAGGGCAGGCCGGCGAAGAAGGCGATGCCTCGCACGATGCGAAGCCCGTCCCCCTGTTCGCCCGCACCGAGGGCATCCTCTCACCGACGCTCGCCGAACGCAGGGTCCTGATCATCGGGGCCGGCTCGGTCGGCTCCTACCTCGCCGAGACGATGACCCGCAGCGGCGTCGGCACGTTCACGATCGTCGACCCGGACACCGTGGAGCCGGCCAACCTGGGACGCAGCGCCTACCGGCTGGCCGACGTCGGACTGGACAAGGCTCGGGCGCTGGCCGACCTCGTGCTGTCGATCAACCCGGGCGCGCACGTCGAGATCCACACCGCGCGCCATGAGGACGTGGACCTGGCCGCTCTCGTCAGCGCATCAGACCTCGTGGTCGCCGCCACCGACGATCCGCAGGCGCAGACCCGGCTCGGCCATTTCGCTTACTGGCACGGGCGTCCGGCGGTCTTCCCGGGTCTGTACCAAGGCGCCCGAGGCGGCGAGGTGATCGTCGCCGCACCGGGCACGGCCTGCTTCACTTGCGCGACCGGCGGAGTCCGCGCCGATCTGCAGGAGACCGCCAGCGGCTCGGTCACCGCCGCCACCGACTACGGGACCGGGCGGCTGATCGCCGAGCCGGGGCTGCTGGCCGACATCCACCAGGTGTCGGCCGTGGCTGTGAAGATCGCGCTGGGACTGTTGCACGACGCCGACGACGAAGCCGACGCCGCCCGGTTCGTCCAAGGCGCCCTCAAAGCCGGGACCACGTATGCGGTCTTCGGTCACGAACCCGACTACTGGATCTTCGCCGGGCTGATGCGCGGGACGCCGGCCCAGTACGCGTACCAGTCGCTGTGGCTGTCGGTCGAGCGGCGGCCGGACTGTCCGGTGTGCGGGGAATCGGCGGCCCGGACGGACCCGGGCTCGTATCAGGAACCAGATATAGACACGATCAGGGCCCTGAAGGACGCGGAATGAGCGCCCTCTACCCGACGCCCCCGCCGACCGCGACAGCCTGGCTCGCGAAGGTGCGCGGCACGCTCACCGAACTCGGCGACGAGGTCCGGGCCGCGGACGCGGTCGACGTGGAAAGTCTGGCCGGGCAGCTGAGGACCGAGTCCCCGGAAGCCGCCGAACTCGACGACGAGACTCTCGAGGCGACGCTTCGGGAGTTCGCCCCGATCATCAGTGGCCTGACGGTCGCGTTCGGCCTGCGATCGGCGACCGTCGTCATCGCGCTCGGCCGTGGCCTGCCGCTCGGCGAACTCGATCCGCTGGTCGCCGAAGCCCTGGGACGGGTCCCGGAACTCAATCCCCTGACATCCTCGGGGACCGTCACCATCGACAAGGACGGCCGCTCCACCACGCTGATCGCCGCCACCACCGTCGGGCCGCCGGTCGGCCCGGTGCGCGTGGTCTGGCCGGACCGCGACGACGTCTGGCTGTGCGCGGTCCCGGCCGCCGATCCGGCCGCCGCCGCGCGCGCCGCGCTGGCCCGCATCCTGCCGCACACC
>JABFXP010000510.1 GCA_013361685.1 Catenulispora sp. | reverse complement strand
CCCCGCGAGTACAAGCACAAGCACGTCGGCTCGGTGGCCTCCCTGGGCCTGCACAAGGGCGTCGCCGACGTCTACAACGTCCGCCTGCGCGGCTGGCCGGCCTGGTTCATGCACCGCACGTACCACATGAGCCGCGTCCCCACCTTCAACCGCAAGATCCGCGTCATCGCCGACTGGACCCTGGCGCTGTTCTTCCGCCGCGAAGCCGTCGGCCTGGGCTCCATCGAGCGCCCGCGCGAGGAGTTCGCCGAGGCGGCGGGGGACCTGCGCAAGGTCGCCTGAGCACCACCGGACACAGCGGCCGGGGCCGCCTGCGGAAGATCGGTCTTCCGCAGGCGGCCCCGGCCGTTCCACCTCATGCACCATCCCGTCGCCGGCGGTACATTCGCTGGCGTGAGCAGGGAAATCGAACCCCGCCTCGACCCGCCGGTCTGTCTTGTGCCCGGGACGGTGGCCGGCGTCGTGTTGCTGGCGCACGGCGGGAAGGAGCGCTCGCACCAGCCGCCCCGGCGGCGGGGCGGGCCGGTGCAGCGGGTGCGGATGATCGCGCGGGCGGTGGCGCCGCGCTTGGCGGGGCAGGGCATCGCGGTGCACACCATGAACTTCCGCTACCAGGGTTGGAACGACGACGAGCGGGCACCCGTGTCCGATGTGCGGTGGGCGGCGGAGCGGCTGGCACAGCGGTACGGCGACGTGCCGCTGGTGTTGGCCGGCCACTCGCTCGGCGGACGTGCCGTGGTCAACGCCGCGGACGCGCCGGGGGTCGTCGGGGTGCTGGGGCTGGCCCCGTGGCTGCCGCCGACCGAGCCCACCGCGCAGCTCGCCGGGCGGCGTCTGCTGCTGGCGCACGGCACCAAGGACCACATCACCTCGCCGCGCTCCTCGTTCGAGTACGCGGTGCGGGCCCGCGCGGACGGCCACACCGTGGCGCGGATCGTGCTGCCGGGCTCCGGCCACACACTGCTGGCCCGGGCGCGGGACTGGAACCGCCTCGTCCTGGCGTTCGCCGCCACCTGCCTCACCGAAGCCGCGATGCCGTCGCCCCGCTACGCCGACGTCATCGCGGCGGCCTTCCAGGCGGACGACTCCGAAGGTTTGCAGCACGTGCTGGTCTCGAACGGACGAGTCCGCACATAGCCGACCAAAGCACGTGTTAGTTTACTAATACGTTCAGTGCCACAGATTTTCTGTGTCACAGACCTGAGTCCGGAGCAGAAACATGGCCCAGCCACCCATCCTGCTGATTGACGCCGACCGCTGGCCGGACCTGGCGCGCGTCCCCGAACACCCGGTGCGGGCCCGGATCGCCCGCCGGATCTTCACTCACGCGCTCAAAGACGTGCCGGTGACCGTCGTCGCGCCCAACGGCCTGGCGCTGGCCGGCGCCGGAGTGCCCGGCGGCGGGGGACCGGTGCTGCGGGTCCGCCGGCCCAAGGAGTTCCTGAACCGGCTGGGCCGGGACGGCCTGATCGGCTTCGGCGAGGCCTACCAGACCGGCGCCTGGGACACCGGCAGCGGCGACGAGCTGGTGGCCCTGCTCACCGAGCTGGCGCTGCGGCTGGAACACCTGGTCCCCGGGCCGCTGCAACGGCTGCGCCGGATGCAGGTCCAGCACGTCCCGCACGACCAGCGGGGCGACCACGACGGCGCCCGCAACAACGCGCACGCGCACTACGACCTGAGCAACGACATGTTCGAGCTCTTCCTCGACCCGTCGATGACCTACTCCTCGGCCCTGTTCGACCCGGTCGCCGACGCCGACGGCCCCGGCGACCTGCACGCCGCCCAGCTCCGCAAGCTCGACGCGATCCTGGACGCCGCGGGTGTGCGCAAGGACACCCGGCTGCTGGAGATCGGCTCCGGCTGGGGCTCGCTGGCCGTCAAGGCGGCCGGCGAGCGCGGCGCCACCGTCCTGGCCCTCACCCTGTCCGAGGAGCAGCGGGACCTGGCCGCCCGCCGGGTGGCCGAGGCCGGGCTCACCGACCGGGTCGAAGTCCGGCTGGCCGACTACCGCGAGGTCACCGGGGAGCAGCCGTTCGACGCCGTGGTGTCGGTGGAGATGGTCGAAGCCGTCGGCAACCACTATCTGCCGGACTACTTCCAGGCCATCGAACGCCACCTGGCGCCCGGCGGCCGCGCCGCGATCCAGGCCATCACCATGGCGCACCACCGGATGCTGGCGACCCAGGACTCGTACTCCTGGATCCACAAGTACGTCTTCCCCGGCGGCCTGATCCCCTCGATCCCGGCGCTGGACGACGCCGCCGACGCCGCCGGCCTGCGGCTGGCCGCCCGCCGCGACTTCGGCCTGGACTACGCCCGCACCCTGCGCGCCTGGCGGCACCGCTTCGAGGCCAACTGGCCGCGGGTCGCCGCGCTCGGTTTCGACGAGGTCTTCCACCGCACATGGCGCTTCTACCTCGCGTACTGCGAAGCCGGGTTCACCTCCGGCTACCTCGGCGTCTCACAGCTGTCGTATACACGGCGTCCGTGACGCCTGCGCAGCCCTCTGACGCCCTGAGCGTGGCAGACAGAGCAGGTGCTACGCGCGGGTAGCCGACGGCTCCCGCCGGCCGTCTGCGGCCTTCTCAGGCCCCCGAACCCCGACGCTCCTCAGCCCCGCGAAGCCCGCAAGGCCAGCAACGCCAAGTCGTCCCGCGTCCCCGAGGACCCGAAGTCCGCCACCGCCTGCCGCACCCGCGCCACCACGCCCGGTGCCGTCATCCCCGAGCAGCCGGCCAGCGCCGCGGCCACGCCCTCGTCGCCCAGCATCCGGCGGCCGTTGCGCCGCTCGCTCGCGCCGTCGGTGTAGACCAGCAGCACTTCGCCGGCGCCCAGCTCCACGTCCTCGGCGTACAGCGACGGCTCCGGCAGCACGCCGAGCAGCGCCTGCGGGTTCGCGGCGGCCCGCACCGTGCCGTCCTGCCGCAGGATCAGCGGCAGCGGATGCCCGGCGCAGACCATCACCAGCTGCGCCGATCCGTCCGGCCGCGGCTCCACCTCGCCGTACAGCAGGGTGATGAACCGCCCGGCGTCGCCGGCCAGCTCACCTTCCTCCAGCACCGCCTGGTTGAGCCGCTCCACCACCGACACCGGCGAACGTCCCTCACGGGCCAGCAGCCGCAGCGAGTGCCGGGCCAGCCCGGTCAGGGCGGCGGCCTCCGGCCCGGTGCCGCACACGTCGCCGACCGCGAACCCCCACACTTTCGGCGTGATCGGGAACACGTCGTAGAAGTCGCCGCCGACGTGCACTCCGTCACTGTTGGACGCGGCCTCGTAGACCACGCCGATGTCCAGGCCGTCGATCCGCGGCAGCGTCGGCGGCAGCAGCGAACGTTGCAGGCCGCGCACGATCTCCAGCTGCTCCGCGTACAGCCGCGCGTTGTCCAACGCCGCGGCGATCCGGGCGGCCAGCTGCACCGCCAGGGACACCGTGGCCCCGGTGAAGCCGCCCTTGCCGGGGCCGCCGAGCACCAGCGTGCCCAGCCCCGCGCCGCGCGCCGTCAGCGGGATCGGCAGCGCCTGGCCGAACGGCGAGGTGACCGGCACCGGCCACTCGCCGCCGGTGTGATCCGTCTCACCACCCGGCGGCCGCCAGTCGGCCAGCGCCGCCGCCAGCGCGTCCAGGCGGCGTTCCTCCCGGTGCCACGTGTGTTCCGGTGGCAAGGAAGTTGACACGTTCGAGTGATCTGCACCCGCATGGGGCCCGGGGGGCGGATACAGTGCCACCCAGTCGGCCAGTCTCGGCACGATGAGCTGGGCGGCCAGGGCCGCCAGCCGGCGCCGGTCCAGGGTTCCGGCGAGCAGTTCGCCGGCTTGGGAAAGCAAGGTGAGCCGGACCGCTTCTTCGGGTCGGTCTCGGGAAAGAGAGGTACGGGGGGTGCGAGAGGCCATCGCGTTCGAGCCTAACCCCGCGGAGGGCTCAGTGCGGGCTAATCGTATGGTTCATCCTTTTCCGTCCGAACGATCTGCGACACTGTGACAGACCGAGAGAACACCGGGCGGCCTTCGCCGCACGTCGGGTGGCTCCGCCAGCGTTGCCGAGCCGTCCGCGTGGGGCACCAGATGCCGAGGCCGCCGACGCGCAAGGAGGCGCGGCGATGACATTGCAACCGGACGTCCGCACGGACCCCGAGCTGGACCGCCAACTCGGCGCGATCTTGGAGGTGGCGCGGGCGGTGGCCCGCGGCGACCTGTCCCGGACCATCGCCTTGTCCGGCGACGTGGACGGACCGGTGCGCGAACTGGCCGACACCATCGACGCCATGGTCGGACAACTGTCCGGCTTCGCCTCCGAAGTGATCCGCGTGGCCCGCGAGCTGGGCACCGAGGGCCGGCTCGGCGGCCAGGCCACGGTCCCGCACGCGGAGGGCATCTGGCGGGACATCACCGACTCGGTGAACTCCGCGGCCAAGAACCTCACCGCCCAGGTCCGCGACATAGCGGGGGTCACCACCGCGGTGGCGCAGGGCGACCTGACCCAGAAGATCACCGTCGAGGTGGCCGGGGAGATGCTGGAGCTGAAGGACACCATCAACACGATGGTGGACCAGCTCTCCGGCTTCGCCGACGAGGTCACCCGGGTGTCGCTGGAGGTCGGCACCGAGGGCCGGCTCGGCGGCCAGGCCCGGGTGCCGGGCGTGGCGGGCACCTGGAAGGACCTCACCGACTCGGTGAACTCCATGGCCGACAACCTGACCACCCAGGTCCGCAACATCGCCCAGGTGGCCACCGCCGTGGCCTCCGGCGACCTGACGCAGACCATCACGGTCGACGCCCGCGGCGAGATCCTGGAGCTGAAGACCACCCTGAACAAGATGGTGGACCGGCTCGGCACCTTCGCCGACGAGGTGACCCGGGTGGCCCGCGAGGTCGGCACCGAGGGCAAGCTCGGCGGCCAGGCCACGGTCCGCGGCGTGGCCGGCACCTGGAAGGACCTGACCGACAACGTCAACGCGATGGCGAACAACCTCACCGGCCAGGTCCGCAACATCGCGCAGGTCACCACCGCGGTGGCCAACGGCGACCTGAACAAGCGCATCGACGTCGACGCCCGCGGCGAGATCCTGGAACTGAAGACCACGATCAACACCATGGTGGCGCGCCTGTCCGCGTTCGCCTCCGAGGTCACCCGCGTGGCCCGCGAGGTCGGCATCGAGGGCAAGCTCGGCGGCCAGGCCACGGTGGAGGACGTCTCCGGCACCTGGCAGCGCCTCACCGAGTCGGTGAACGAACTCGCCGGCAACCTGACCACCCAGGTCCGCGCGATCGCCGAGGTGGCCACCGCGGTGACCTCCGGCGACCTGACCCGCCTGATCACGGTCGAGGCCAAGGGCGAGGTCGCGGACCTGAAGAACAACATCAACCAGATGATCGGCAACCTGCGCGAGACCACCCGCCGCAACGACCAGCAGGACTGGCTGAACACCAACCTGGCCCGGATGAGCGGCCTGATGCAGGGCCAACGCGACCTGGACGCCGTGGCCGCCATGATCATGAGCGAGCTCACCCCCCTGGTGAACGCCCAATACGGCGCCTTCTACCTGGCCCGCAAGGAAGCCGGCACCAAGGTCCTGAACCTGGTCGCCTCCTACGGCGTGGACCGCGAGTCCGAACAGGTCGCACCGGGCTTCCGCCTGGGCCAAGGCCTGGTCGGCCAGGCCGCGGTGGAACGCAAGCCGATCATGATCCAGCACGCCCCGGCCGACTACATCCGCATCTCCTCCGGCCTGGGCTCGGCACCACCCTCCTCCATCGCGGTCCTGCCGGTCCTGTTCGAGAACGAAGTCATGGCGGTCATCGAACTGGCCAGCTTCCACCTCTTCGACGAAGTCCACCGGGCCCTGCTGGAGTCCCTGATGGAGATGGTCGGCGTCACCGTCAACACCATCACCGCCAACACCCGCACCGAAGAACTGCTGGGCGAATCCCGCCGCCTGGCCGACGAACTCAAGGCCCGCACCGACGAACTCCAGATGCAGCAAAAGGAGCTACGCCGCTCCAACGCCGAACTGGAAGAGAAGGCCGAACTCCTGGCCCGGCAGAACCAGGACATCGAGGTCAAGAACTCCGAGATCGAACAAGCCCGCCAAGAACTGGAAGAGCGCGCGGACCAGCTCACCATGTCCTCCCGCTACAAGTCCGAGTTCCTGGCCAACATGTCCCACGAACTGCGCACCCCCCTGAACAGCCTGCTGATCCTGGCCCGCCTGATGTCCGACAACGCCGAAGGCAACCTGACCGAACGCCAGGTGGAGTACGCCGAGACCATCCACGGCGCGGGCAGCGACCTGCTCCAGCTGATCAACGACATCCTGGACCTGAGCAAGATCGAGGCCGGCCGCATGGACGTGCAGCCCGCCCGGATAGCGGTCAGCCAACTGGTGGACTACGTCGAGGCGACCTTCCGCCCCCAGACCGAGCAGAAGGGCCTGGAGCTGCGCGTCCGCGTCGCCCCCTCAGTCCCGGCCCACCTGTACACCGACGAGCAGCGCCTGCAACAAGTCCTGCGCAACCTCCTGTCCAACTCGGTGAAGTTCACCGAAACCGGCCACGTGGAACTGGTCGTGGACTCCGTCGACGAAGTGGTCCTGGGCGGCCCGGAAGACAGCAACGAAGTAGTGCTGGACCGCGCAGTCTCCTTCGCCGTGTCCGACACCGGCATCGGCATCGTCGACGACAAGATCCAGACCGTGTTCGAAGCCTTCCAACAAGAAGACGGCACCACCTCCCGCCGCTACGGCGGCACCGGCCTGGGCCTGTCCATCAGCCGCGAAATCGCCAAACTCCTCGGCGGCGGCATCCGAGCCGAGAGCGAACGCGGCCGCGGCTCCACCTTCACGCTCTACCTGCCGCGCACAGTGGGACCGGAAACAACCGTCACCAGCCCCACCACCTTCAGCACCACCATCACGGCACCCGCCCGCCAGCCGGCCCTCCTGATCCCGGACCAGCCGCACCCAGACCTCTACCTGCCGGGCATGGCCACAGCCGACCTGCACACCGGCACCGCGGACATCACCTTCAACAACGAGAAGATCCTGATCGTCGACGACGACATCCGCAACGTCTTCGCCCTGACATCAGTCCTCGAACAGCAGGGCTGCACCGTCCTGAACGCCGAAAACGGCCGCGCCGGATTAGAGGCTTTGGAACGCGCGGACGACGTAGCCCTGGTATTGATGGACGTCATGATGCCGGAGATGGACGGCTACGCCACCATGGCCGCGATCCGCGAAATCGACCGCTACAAGAACCTCCCGATCATCGCCCTGACCGCCAAGGCCATGCGCGGCGACCGCGAGAAATCGATCGAAGCCGGCGCATCGGACTACGTCACCAAACCGGTCGACACCCCCCACCTCCTGTCCGTCATGCGCGGCTGGCTCGACGCCGACGTCCAAACCTCCCCCGGAGGATCCCCGGCGTGAACGACAACGCCCGCACCACCGGCAGCGACATCAAGATCCTGCTGGTGGACGACCGCCCGGAGAACCTGCTGGCCCTGGAAAGCATCCTCACCTCCCTGGGCCACGAACTGGTGACAGCAGCCTCCGGCGAACAAGCCCTCCGAGCAGTCCTGCGCGAAGACTTCGCCGTCATCCTCCTGGACGTCCGCATGCCCGGCATGGACGGCTTCGAAGTAGCAGCCCACATCCGCCTGCGCGAACGCTCCCGCGACACCCCCATCATCTTCCTCACCGCAGCCGGCGACGGCCCCCACCAAACCCTCCGCGGCTACGCAGCCGGCGCAGCGGACTACCTCACCAAACCCTTCGACCCCTGGGTCCTGCGCGCAAAAGTCGGCGTCTTCGCCGAACTCCACCGCAAGAACCGCCAGCTGAAAGAGCAAGCAGAAATGCTCCGCGAAGCAGCAGGCGTAACCCCCCGAATGCTCGACGAACTCTCCAACCGCCTCGGCGCCATCGAAGGCACCCTCGCCCTCCTGATCGACCAAAACGGCCGCGAAGGCCCAGTCGGCCGCCTGGAACGCCGGGTGCTACGCCTGCGTGCGGCCCTGGACGCGGTGCGGATCTAGCACGCCCACCACCCACCCCGAGGCCATCACACCTCTGGGTGGGTTTCGGTGTGTTCCCCTCGGTCGCGTCGGCAGGCTTGTCCTACAGTGCCGCAGCCCGGGTGTCCAGTCTGCGCACCCAAAACCGCAGGCCACACCCCCAACGCAACAGCGCAGACTTGACACCCGGGATGCGGCGCTGTACCCGTAGGGTGCCGACGCGACCGAGGGGTACACACCGCCACCACCTCACAAACCGCCGGCGCAGAGCC
>JABFXP010000048.1 GCA_013361685.1 Catenulispora sp. | reverse complement strand
CGAGATTGGCTTCGCCCGCCGAAGCGACGGGGAGACCAGGACGCCACAGATGTGTGGATGGCTCGGGGTGCCACACTGTTGGTCGCGTTGGCGAGGGTCAGCTGCGGGATGTCGGCTGGTCTGGGCAGTTGGCGGGGACCCAGGTGGCTGTGAGGTCGCGGCAGATGATCGTCAGGGTGCCGGTGCGGAAGCCGATTTCGTGGCTGCAGCCGAGGGGGTGGGGCAGGATCTCGTCGAGGACGACGGTGTTGCCGAGCCAGGATTCTTCGGGGTCGGTGGCGAGGATGAGGCTGGAGACGCCCCGGTAGGCGATGTGCAGGTCTTCCTCGTGCTTCCAGCAGTTGTGGCGGAAGTGCAGGTCGAGGGCTTCGTCGTTGAAGCGCGTTGCTTCCAGCTGCAGGTCTTTGACGCAGCGTTGGCTGTAGAAGTCGTAGTGGTTCGGGTCGGTGGCGAAGGCGTGGGCTTCGGTGGGGAGGTCCAGGTTGGGGAGTTCGGCTAGGTAGGCCGTGGGGCTGATGACGCCGGATTGGCCGTTGACGGTGGCGTCCAAGTCGACGTACTTCATTGAGGATGGAACCTGATTTCGTTACTGAGAAGCGGTTGCTGGGTGTGCTGGAGGAGTTGGTGCGGAGGGAGCCGCTCTTTCACCGGCCGGAGTTGGGGACGGAGAGGGCTGACTTCGAGGCGATGACGGTGCCTGATTTTTGGGAGACCGGTGCGTCGGGGCGGCGGTATAGCCGGGCCCATGTTTTGGATGTGCTTGAGGAGCGGTATCGGGATGCGCCGGTGGAGGAGTGGGCGGCGTCGGATTTTTTGTGCCGGGAGTTGGCGGCCGGTGTCTATTTGCTGACGTACACGCTCGTGCTTGATGGGCGGAAGACGCGGCGGGTGACTGTTTGGCGGCGTGATGGGGAGGCGTGGAGGATCGTCTACCATCAGGGCACCCCCGTTTTGGACGCTTCTAGTTGACGGCGGCGCTGCGGCGTTCCAGGCGGATCACGTCGCGCCAGATGCCGGTGGCGGTTTTGCCGATGCGTTCCTGGCGGCCCAGGATACGGAATCCGTGGCGGGTGTGGAGGGCCAGGCTGGCGGTGTTCTCGGGGAAGATGCCGGCGTTGATGGTCCAGATGCCGGCTGCCTCGGTGGAGTTGATGAGGGCGGTGAGGAGGAGGCTTCCTACGCCGCGGCCGCGTGCTTCGGGGGCTACGTAGACCGAGTGTTCGATGACGCCTGCGTAGCAGGGACGTTTGGAGACGGCTGAGGCCACGATGAAGCCGAGGGTGGTGGACTCTTCGAGGGCTGTGAAGCGGTGGTCGGGGAGCTTGGTGGCGTCGAAGTCCTGCCAGGAGGGGGCGGCGGTTTCGAAGGTCGCGTCGCCTTCGTCGATGCCGTGCTGGTAGATGCGCAGGACGTCGGGGGCGTGCAGAGCGGTCATCGGGACGATGGCGATCATGGGGGGATGCTAGGGGTGGGGCGTTTCCGGGATGTTTCTGGCTGATAATCCGGATGATCGTCGGTGGGAGGCGTCCTACTCTCAAGCATGGAAACGTACGGCAGGTATCTGAACGTGGTGGATGTGGAGGCCACGTGCTGGGAGGGCAGGCCGCCTGGTGGGCAGGTGTCTGAGATCATCGAGATCGGGCTCACCGTGGTGGATGTCGAGGAGCGGGTGCGGGTTGGCAAGCACCGGATTCTGGTGCGGCCGGAGCATTCGACGGTCAGTGCGTTCTGTACTGAGCTCACCGGCCTGACCCAGGAGGAGGTGGACGGTGGTGTGCCGTTCGCGGAGGCTTGCGAGGTGTTGCGGGAGCATCGTGCCGATTCGCGGGTGTGGGCCAGTTGGGGTGACTACGACCGGAAGCAGTTTCGGCGGCAGTGTGATGCCGGTGTGCGGTATCCGTTTGGGGCGCATGTGAATGCGAAGCAGCAGTTCGCGGTGGCGCAGGGGTGGTCGAAAGGTGTCGGTATGCATCGTGCGCTGGAGGTGGCGGGGTTGCCGTTGGAGGGTCGGCATCATTGTGGCGCTGATGACGCGTGGAACATCGCTGCGCTCGTTCTGGGGCTGATGGCGCGTGGGGCTTGGCCGGAGGTGAAGGTCGGTGGCTGATGAGGTGCTCGGCGGCGGGCTGGCGAATCTGGGACAGGTCGTGCGGCGCGGTGATGTCGTGGAGCGGCCCGCTCCCCCGCACGCGGCGGCGTTGCATGCGTATCTGCGGGCGTTGCGGGATGCCGGATTCGACGGGGTGCCGGAGCCGAAGGGGCTGCGGGGTGGTCGCGAGACGCTGAGCTTCGTGGAGGGGGATGTGGCGGTGCCGCCGTATCCGGAGTGGCCTCGTGCTGACGAGTCGATCGCGTCGGTGGGGCGGTTGCTGCGGCGGATGCACGATGTGGCGGCCGGGGTGCCGATTCCGGATGCGCGGTGGCCGACGGAGTTCGCGGATCCGGGGGCGGATGGGGATGTCGTGCTGTGCCACAACGATGTTTGTCTGGAGAACGTCGTTTTCCGTGACGGTGAGGCGGTGGCTTTGATCGATTTCGACTTCGCCGCTCCCGGGCGGCCGTTGTGGGATCTGGCGTTCTCCGCCTGGTACTGGGTGCCGATGGTGCCTGGTGAGATCCGGCGGGTCGAGGGTCTGGACGGGCTCGATGTCGGCAGGCGGCTGCGGCTCATGGTCGACGCTTATGGCCTTGATGACGCGGGCCGCGGTGCGTTTCTGGACCTCTTCCCCGAGGTTACCGAGACGTGTCGGCGGTTCATCGCCAAGCGCGTCGCAGCCGGCGATCCGGTCTTCACCGAGATCGACGCCCAGCGGGATCCGCAGCGGTGGGAGAAGATCCACGCCTGGCTCGCCGAGCACCGCGGAGAGTTCCTCGCGGCGCTCGGCGTGTGAATTCACGACCGCAGGGCGCGTTCCAGGTCCGCGTAGAGATCCTCGGGGTCCTCCAGTCCGACGGAGACTCGCAGTACCGAGGCGTGCGGTTTGGCGTCTGCTGTGACCGGGCGGTGGGTGAGTGATGCGGGGTGCTGGATCAGGGTGTCCACTCCCCCGAGCGAAACCGCGTGGGTGATCAGTTTTACCGAGTCGGCGGTGCGGGCGGCCGCGTGGTAGCCGCCGCGGACGGACATCGCGAACACCGCGCCGGGGCCGCTCATCTGGCGGCCGACCAGGTGCAGGGGGTCGCAGTCGGGCAGGCCGGGGTAGTAGACGCGTTCGACTGACGGGTTGGCGAGGAGGCGGTCGACGAGTTTCTGTGCGTTCTGCGACTGGTGGCGGACGCGGAGTGGCAGTGTTTGCAGGCCGCGGTGCAGGAGGTAGGCGGACAGCGGGTGCAGGACCGAGCCGGTGATGGCGCGGATCGGGCGCAGGCGGGCGGCCCATTCGTCGGTGGTGGCGACGACGCCGGCCAGGACGTCGCCGTGGCCGCCGAGGTATTTGGTGGCGCTGTGCACGACCAGGGTGGCGCCGTAGTCGGCGGGGCGTTGCAGGATCGGTGTGGCGAAGGTGTTGTCGACCAGCAGGGGGACGTCGCCGCACTGGTCGGCGATCCGGGCCAGGTCCAGCAGTTCCAGGGTGGGGTTGGCCGGGGTCTCGACGATCACCAGGCCGGTGTCGGGGCGGCGGGCGGCGGCGATGTCGGCCGCGGATGACCAGGTGACCTCGGTGCCGAGCAGGCCGCTGGCCAGCAGGTGGTCGCTGCCGCCGTAGAGCGGGCGGACCGCGACGACGTGGCGCTTGCCCTCGGCTGCGGCGGCGAGCAGGCAGGCGGTGATGGCGGCCATGCCGGAGGCGAAGGCGACCGCGGCCGAGGTGTGCTCCAGGCGGGCCAGCGCTTCTTCGAACCGGGCCGTGGTGGGGTTCCACAGCCGCTGGTAGACGTGGCTGCCGCCGGTCAAGGGAGTGCCGCCGGTGGCGAGCGCCTCGTAGCTGTCGCCGCCGAGGCCTACTTCCGGCAGCGGGTTGGTGGTGGACAGGTCGATCGGCGGCACGTGGACGCCGAGCGCGGCCAGGTCGTCGCGGCCGGCGTGGACGGCGACCGTGTCGGGGAGCGCGGAAGCGGGCAGCATGCGGTCATTGTTGAAGAACCGTCGGGGAGATGGGAAGTCTCGCGAAGAAGATTCTGTGGTTGGTGGTTGTGGCGTTGAAAGATTCAGCGGGACTGATGATACTGGCGGGTATGTCGAACGATGTGCGAGCTCCCCGGCCGGTTCTGGACGCCGTCGACCGCGCCATTCTCGCGGTGCTGGCCGCCGACGCCCGGACGCCGAACAACGCGGTCGCCGAAGCGGTGGGTGTCGCGCCGTCGACGTGTCTGGCCCGGATTCGGGCGCTGCGAGAGCGAGGTGTCATCCGTGGTTTCCACGCCGATGTGGACCCCGCGGCGCTGGGCCGGGGTCTCCAGGCGATGATCGCGGTGCGGCTGCGGGCTCACACCCGGGAGAGCGTGAAGGAGTTCATCCGGGACGTGCCGGGGCTGGCGGGCGTGGTGGGGGTGTGGCACGTCGCGGGGGCCGACGACTATCTGTTGCACGTCGCGGTGGCGGACTCCGACGCGCTGCGGGACTTCGTGTTGGAGCACCTGACTACTCATCCGGCGGTGGGGCACACCGAGACGAGTCTTATCTTCGGACATCTCCGTGGCGCGGTGGGAGCGGCAGGGGTAACCGACTAAACCGCTGTACGCCTGCTACCGGTCAGGGGTTAGAGTCGGGGACGTGACCACTGACAACCCGTTCTTCCAGCCCAGCACGCTCCCGTACGAGCTCCCGCCGTTCGCCGCCATCGCCGAGGAGCACTATCTCCCGGCGTTCGACGCCGGCTTCGCCGAGCATCTGGCGCAGATCAAGGCGATCGCCGGGAACCCGGAGCCGGCGACGTTCGAGAACACGCTCGTCGCCATGGAGCGGGCCGGCGGCCTGTTGAACCGCGTCGCGCTGGTGTTCTTCGCGCAGACCTCCAGCGACACCACGGACGGTCTGCAGGAGCTGGAGCAGCAGATCAGTCCCCGGTGGGCCGCGCACATGGACGCGATCACGCTGGACGACGCGCTGTTCGCGCGGATCGACGACCTGTACGAGCGGCGCGGTGAGTTGGCGCTGAGCGAGGTCGAGGCGCAGCTGCTGGAGAAGCGGCACCGGGACTTCGTGCTGGGCGGGGCGAAGCTGGCGGCGGCCGACAAGGCCCGGCTGTCCGAGCTCAACGAGCGGCTGGCGGCGCTGTCGACGGAGTTCGACCGGAACCTGCTGGCCGCGAACAAGGCCGGGCAGCAGGTCTTCGACGGCGCCGAGCAGCTGGCCGGGATGTCGGCGGACGCGGTGGCGGCGGCGAAGGAGAACGGCGAGGCGGTCGGCCTGCCGGGCAAGTACGTCATCTCGTTGAAGAACTTCTCCAACCAGACGGAGCTGGCCTCGCTGGACGACCGCGCGGCGCGGCAGGCGCTGCTGGACGCGTCGCTGGAGCGGGCGTGGGACGCCAACGGGCCGGTGATCGTCACGATCGCCAAGCTGCGGGCCGAGCGGGCGGCGCTGCTGGGCTTCGGCACCCACGCCGAGTACGCGGTGCAGGACCGGACCGCCAAGACCACGGAGGCTGTCGAGGACCTGATGACGCGGCTGATCCCGGCGGCGGTGGCCAATGCCGAGCGGGAGGCCGAGGCGCTGCGCGCGCACCTGCCGGCCGGGCAGAGCCTGCAGGCGTGGGACTGGACGTACTACTCGGAGAAGGTGCGGCAGGCCGAGTACGACGTGGACTCCGAGGCGCTGCGGCCGTATCTGGAGCTGGACAGCGTTTTGGTGAAGGGGGTGTTCCACGCCGCGGAGCTGGTCTACGGGATCACCTTCAAGGCGCGGCCGGACCTGGTCGGGTACCACCCGGACGTGCGGATCTGGGAGGTGTTCGACGCGGACGGCACCGGCATCGGGCTGTTCCTCGGCGACTTCTACGCCCGCAGCTCCAAGCGGGGCGGGGCGTGGATGACGAACTACGTCGAGCAGTCGCACCTGCTGGGCCAGCCGCCGGTGGTCGTCAACAACCTGAACGTGGCCAAGCCGCCGGCCGGCGAGCCGACGCTGCTGACCTGGGACGAGGTCCGGACCCTGTTCCACGAGTTCGGCCACGCCCTGCACGGCCTGTTCTCCGACGTGGAGCACCCGACCCTGGCGGGCACGAACACGCCGCGCGACTTCGTGGAGTACCCGTCGCAGGTCAATGAGATGTGGGCGGAGTGGCCGGAGGTGCTGGCCAACTACGCCAAGCACTACCGGACCGGCGAGCCGGTGCCGGCGGACCTGGTGGAGCGCATGGCCGAGGCGGAGAAGTTCGGGCAGGGCTTCGGCGTGGTGGAGGTGCTGGCCGCGGTGATGCTGGACTGGGCCTGGCACTCGCTGGCGCCCGGCGAGGAGCCCGGCGACGCCAAGGCCTTCGAGGAAGCGGCGCTGAAGCGCTACGGCCTGCTGGTGCCGGAGATCCCGCCGCGCTACCGCTCCAGCTACTTCGCGCACATCTGGGGCAACGGCTACGCGGCCGGGTACTACTCGTACCTGTGGAGCGAGGTCCTGGACAAGGACACGGTCGACTGGTTCAAGGAGGGCGCGGCCGAGGGCCGCTCGATCCGCGAGAGCGGCGAGGCCTTCCGCCGGTCGGTGCTCTCCCGCGGCGGCAGCGTGGACCTGATGGCGGCGTTCGCGGAGTTCCGGGGGCGCGCGCCGGAGGTGGAGCCGATGCTGCGGGCGCGGGGCCTGGCCGCTTGAGCGGGCCTCTCAGCTCAGCTTGATCTTGAACCCGATATGCGAGGGCACGAACCCCAGGCGCTCATAGAACCGGTGGGCGTCCGGGCGTTCGGTGTGGGAGGTGAGCTGCACCATGCCGCAGCCGGCCGCGCGGGACTCGGCGATCGCCCAGGTCATCATCCGGGAGCCGAGGCCGTTGCCGCGTTCGGCCGCGGCGACGCGCACGGCCTCGATGACGGCGCGCTTCAGGCCGCGATGGCTGATGCCGGGGATGTAAGTGAGCTGGAACGTCCCGACGATCTCGCCGTCCCGGTCGGCGACGACGAGGCGCTGGTTCGGATCGGCCTCGATCTCGGCGAAGGCCGCCAGGTAGAGGCTGAGGTCGTCCGGGCTCTCGCGGGTGGCGCCGAGCTTGTCCTCGGCCAGCAGCCCGACGATCGCGGGGAGGTCGGCGGCGGTGGCGTCACGCAGTATCGGCTCGGCCGGTGGGAAGTCGCTCATGATCCGGAACTGTAGCTGGCAGACTGGCGGGACCAAGCCACGGGAGGGATCGCATGTCGGCGACCGGTTCGTTGTTCGGGCTCGCATACGGGGACAGCATGGGCAAGCCCACCGAGTTCCGGCGGTTCGAGGAGATCGTCCGCGAGTACGGGCCGGCCGGGCCGTCGGACCTGCCGGAAGGGGCGCTGGTCACCGACGACACGCAGATGGCGCTGGCCGTCGCCGAGGCGCTGCTCGAGCAGCCGGCCGGGCGCGATCCGGAGCCGGAGCCGCTGATCGCCTCGCTGACCAAGCACTTCGTCGCCTGGGCCCATTCTCCGGAGAACAACCGCGCGCCGGGGATGACCTGCCTGCGGGCCTGCGGCGGGCTGGCGCAGGGCCGGCCGTGGACGGAGGCCACCCAGCGCGGATCCAAGGGCTGCGGCGCGAACATGCGCGTGACGCCGGTCGGGCTGGTGCCCGGGCTCCCGGAGGACACCGCCGCGGGCATCGCGCAGGTGCAGGCGGCGCTGACGCACGGCCACGCGACCGCGCTGGCCGCCTCGGACCTGACGGCGTTCGCCACCCGGTGGCTGCTGGCCGGCATGGCGCCGGCCGACCTGGTCCCGGCGCTGCGGGAGCGCTGCCGGGAGCAGCGGTCGGTGTATCAGGGCACGTGGCTGGGCGACGACCTGTGGCGGGTGCCGGGCCGGGAGTCGCCGCAGGACTTCATCGCCCACGGCTGGGACGACTGCGCGGCGGTGCTGGACCGGCTGGCGGCCGCGCTCGTGCGGCCGGAGCCGGAAGCCGACCCCTGCCTGGCCACCGGCGAGGGCTGGATCGCCGAAGAGGCGCTGGCCACCGCGCTGCTCTGCTTCCTGATGCATCCCGACGAGCCGGTCCGCGCCCTGGGCCGCGCGGCGGCGACCGGCGGTGACTCGGACTCGATCGCGGCGCTCGCGGGGGCGTTCGCGGGCGCACGGCTCGGGATGGCGGCGTTCCCGGCCGGGTGGGCAGGCCGGATCGAGTACCGGGACCGGCTGGCGCGCGCCGGGGCTGTCTGGGACCGGCAGTGACCGGGACCG
>JABFXP010000316.1 GCA_013361685.1 Catenulispora sp. | reverse complement strand
ATGATCTCGGTGCCGAGCCGCGCAGCCGGACGACTACTCAGCGCAGCCGCCGAGCGGCGAGCCGCCGAGGCGTGCAGCACAGCCGCCAAGCCGCACAGCCCCACCCCCTACAGCTGCCCGACCTCCGTAACGGTCACCACCGCGGTCCCCGCCTCGTCGCTCGCCGCGAGGTCCACCTCGGCGCTGATCCCCCAGTCGTGGTCTTCCTCGGGGTCGTCGAAGATCTGCCGTACCAGCCACTTCCCGGGCTGTCCCTCGGGCCGGTCGTCGATGATCAGCAGCTTCGGTCCGCGGGCGTCCGGGCCCGTGCCCAGCTCGCCGTGGGTCTCGAAGTAGTCCTCGATCGCGTAGTACCACCGCTCGGCGTCGAACCCGGCCGCGCCGTCCAGCTCTCCCAGCTCGTCGTACTTCCGTAGTGCGAACAGCTCGACGCGGTGGAACAGCTCGTTGCGCACCATCACCCGGAACGCCCGTCCGTTCGCCGTGACCGGCGGCGGCCGCTCGTCGAAGTTGTGCGGCGAGATCGCCGGCGCCTCCTCGCCCGGGTTGACCAGTTCCTCCCACTCGTCGAGCAGCGAGGAGTCGACCTGCCGCACCATCTCCCCGAGCCATTCGATGAGGTCGTTGACCTCGTCGTTCCGCATCTCCTCGGGCATCGTGTGCTTCAACGCCTTATACGCGTCGGCGAGATACCGCAGCAGCAGTCCCTCGGAACGCGGCAGCGTATAGAAGCTCACGTACTCCGCGAACGTCATGGCCCGCTCGTACATGTCCCGCGCGACCGACTTCGGGGCGACCTCGTAGTCGGCGACCCACGGCGAGCTGCGCTTGTAGACGTCATAAGCCGCGTAGAGCAGCTCGTCCAGAGGCTTGGGGTAGGTGACCTTCTCCAGGAGCTCCATCCGCTCCTCGTACTCGATCCCGTCCGCCTTCATCTGCGCCACGGCTTCGCCGCGCGCCTTGTTCTGCTGCGCCGACAGCACCTGTCGCGGGTTGTCGAGCGTCGACTCGATCACCGACAACGCGTCCAGCGCGTAGGTCGGCGACTCCGGCTCCAGCAGCTCCAGCGTCGCCAGCGCGAACGGCGACAGCGGCTGGTTCAGCGCGAAGTCGAACTGCAGATCCCCGGTCAGGCGCACGATCCGGCCCTGCTCGTCCGGCTCGTCCAGGCGTTCCACGATCCCGGCGGCCAGCAGCGCGCGGTAGATCGCGATCGCCTTGCGGATCAGCTTCAGCTGGGACCTGCGGTCCTCGTGGTTGTCCTCGAGCAGGTGCCGCATCGCGTCGAAGGCGTTGCCGGGGCGGCTGATGACGTTCAGCAGCATGGCGTGGCTGACCTGGAAGCTGGAGGTCAGCGGCTCCGGCTCGGCCGCGATCAGGCGCTCGAAGCTGGGCTTGCCCCAGGAGACGAATCCTTCCGGCGCCTTGACCCGGACCACGCGGGAGAGCTTCTTCTTGTCGCCGCCGGCCTTGGCGACGCGCTTGGAGTTCTCCACCTCGTGTTCGGGCGCCTGCGCCACCACGTAGCCGGCGCTGTCGTAGCCGGCGCGGCCGGCCCGGCCGGCGATCTGGTGGAACTCGCGCGCCTTGAGCTGGCGGGTCTTCACGCCGTCGTACTTGGTCAGCCCGGTGAACAGCACGGTCCGGATCGGCACGTTGATGCCGACGCCCAGGGTGTCGGTGCCGCAGATCACCTTCAGCAGCCCGGCCTGGGCCAGCAGTTCCACCAGCCGCCGGTACTTGGGCAGCATGCCCGCGTGGTGCACGCCGATCCCGTGCCGGACCAGGCGGGAGAGGGTCTTGCCGAACCCGGCGGTGAACCGGAAGTTGCCGATCATCTCGGCGATCGCGGCCTTCTCCTCCTTGGTGCAGACGTTGACGCTCATCAGCGCCTGCGCCCGCTCGATGGCCGCGGCCTGGGTGAAGTGCACGACGTAGATCGGCGCCTGGTTGGTCTGCAGCAGCTCCTCGAGCGTCTCGTGCAGCGGCGTCTCCTTGTAGGAGTAGTACAGCGGCACCGGCCGCTGCCCGGAGGAGACCACCGCCGTGGGCCGCCCGGTGCGCCGGGTCAGGTCCTTCTCGAAGCGGGTGACGTCGCCCAGCGTCGCCGACATCAGGATGAACTGCGCCTTCGGCAGTTCCAGGATCGGCACCTGCCAGGCCCAGCCGCGGTCCGGCTCGGCGTAGAAGTGGAACTCGTCCATCACCACCTGGCCGATGTCCGCCGCGGCCCCGTCCCGCAGCGCGTGGTTGGCCAGCACCTCCGCGGTGCAGCAGATGATCGGCGCGTTCGGGTTCACGCTCGCGTCGCCGGTCAGCATCCCGACCTTGTCCGCGCCGAACATCGCGCACAGGGCGAAGAACTTCTCGCTCACCAGCGCCTTGATCGGCGCGGTGTAGAAGGTCCGCTGCTTGGGGTCCTCCCGGTACCGGGCCAGCGCCGCGAAGTGCGCTCCGGCCGCGACCAGCGACTTCCCGCTGCCGGTGGGGGTGGACAGGATCAGGTTGGACCCGCTCACGACCTCGATCAGCGCCTCCTGCTGCGCCGGGTAGAGGTCGATCCCCTGCTCGCCGGCCCACTCGCTGAAGGCGTCGAAGAGGGCGTCGGGGTCGTCGAGAGCCGGCAGGCGATCGGTGAGGGTCATAGTGCTTCAACCTTATGCGGTCGCGTCGGCACACCCTAAGCTAGCTAGTCATGACCATGCCGGACCCCCACGAAGCTCCGATCACCCCGGCCGAGCTGGAAGAGCAGCCCGGCGTGGGCGAACCGGACGGCTTCCGCCGGCTGTGGACGCCGCACCGCATGGCGTACATCAAGGGGGAGAACAAGCCCACCGGCCCTGACGAGGGGCAGGACCCGTTCTGCCGGATCCCGGCGCTGTCCGACGAGGAAGGGCTGATCATCGCCCGGGGCGAGCTGGTCTACGCGGTGCTGAACCTCTACCCCTACAACGGCGGCCACCTGATGGTGGTGCCGTACCGGCATGTCGCGGACTACACGGACCTGACGCTGCCGGAGACCGCGGAGCTGGCGGAGTTCACCAAGCGGGCGATGGCCGCGGTGCGGGCCGCCGCCGGGGCGCAGGGGTTCAACATCGGGATGAACCAGGGCGACGTGGCCGGGGCCGGGATCGCCGCGCACCTGCACCAGCACGTGGTGCCGCGCTGGGGCGGGGACACGAACTTCATGCCGGTGGTCGGCCACACGAAGGTCCTGCCGCAGCTGCTGGCCGAGACGCGCAAGCTGCTGGCCGACGCCTGGCCCGCCTGATCATCGGGCGTTGACAACGCGGCCCCAGGTTAGCGAAAGTCTGTGCGTGCCTTACCCTGGTGCTGAGGGGCAGCCGAGAACGACCTGGTAGGGGCGGGATGAATTCGAGTCTCCGCCTCGTTGTACCGGGAAGAGGGCAGTCCGACTCAGGCATCAGCAGAGGGAGGGCCAATGCGTGAGTCCAGGTTTGACAAGCCGGTGCTGATCTACGACGGCGACTGTGGCTTCTGCCAGCGCTCGGTCAACGCGCTGAAGCGGCTTCCAGTGGACGTCGACGTCACGGCTTACCAGTTCGCAGACCTCGAGTTGTACGGGACAACCGAGGAGCGGGCTTCTTACGAAGTGTTGTGGGTGGACCGCTCGGGACGGGTCAACGGAGGCGCGCAGGCTATTGCGCGCCTTTTGGTTTCCGCGGGCGGCGTCTACGCCGCCGCCGGGTGGTTGATGCGCACGCCGCCGCTGCGGTGGCTCGCCGCCGGGGTGTACCGGCTCATCGCGAACAACCGGCACAAGATGCCCGGAGGGACCGCCGCGTGCGCGCTTCCGCCGGCGGCGCGGGAGAGCGCCTGACTGATCGGGTGAGCTGCTGACCGGGCTAACTGAACGTGCGCTTCGCCAGGCGGAGCGCACGGGACCGCGCGCCTGAGACATACGGCCCCAGGTCGGTCACGGCGGCGAGGACTATGCGGTCGGGACACGGTCCGCGCCCGCTGACGGTGACGCGCGCCTTCGGGGTGACGGTGCTGACGGCCCAGTGGCCGGTCAGGACGGCGGCGGAGACGGTCGCCGCAGGCTGCTCGACCGGTACGGCCTCGTCGCCGGTGTCCGCCGCCGCGATCGCCGGCGTGCTCGAGCGCAGGATGAGCGCGGTCTCGGGCCGCGGATCCCCGTCCCCGAGCACCATCGCGACCTGCGCCTCGGCCCACTCCGCCCGCCCGGGGATCTGCGCGGGCGCCTCGTCGAGCTCCCAGATCCGCCCGCTGACCAGCACCCGGTCCCGGTGCGCCAGGGTCGCCGCGACCCGCCGCAGCTCCCGCGCGGCGTCGGGATGCCGCTCGGGAAACAGGTCGGTGGCGACCACCAGCAGCGGCGCCGCGGGGTCCACCGCGTCGCCGTGGGCCAGCGCGATCGCGCTGAGCTCCCGCAGGCCGTCGGCGTCGAATCCGTCCACGCTCACCAGCGGGCCGCGCTCGGCCAGGCCGTAGATCGTCGTGCCGGCGGTGGGGGCGGCGAGCTTCAGCAGCGCCGTGATGCCCAGGCTCGCCGGGATCGCCGCCAGCGCGCCGAGGGCGTCCAGCGGGTTCGGGATCCGCACCATCAGCGCCGGGCCAGATACTGCGTGGCGACCGCTGGGTTCCCGTTCATCGTCGACACCCGCACATCCCGCTCCCGCTGCACGTCGAACCCCGTCAGCAAGCCGCGCAGCCACTGCCGTTCGTGGTGGCGGCAGACCGCGCCGTCGCCGGTCTCGAACACGCCGTGCACCCCGAACCGGGCCGCGTGCTCACGGTACCGGGTGACGTTCCGCTCGTCGTCCTGCAAGCAGTAGTCGCTGAGATAGAGCAGCCCGCCCGGCTTCAGGACCCGCCGGATCTCGGCGAGGATGCCGCGCTGGGCGTCGCCGTCCGGTACGCAGGTGAGCACGGCGAACAGCAGCACGACGTCCGCCGACGCGTCCTCGCGCGCCATCCGCGGCGGATCGGCGAGCACGGCGAACCGCGCTGCGGGCTGCTCGCGCCGGGCCCGCTCGATCAGCGGCGCCGACACGTCGAAGCCCTCGACGTCCGTGAAGCCCGCCGCGAGCAGTTCCCCGGCCAGGCGCCCGTATCCGCATCCGTAGTCGATCACGGCGGCGTCGGGCCCGGCTGCCTCAAGCCAGTTGAGCTCCAGCGGATGCCCGAACGTCTTGGTGGTGCCGGTGCGGTCCCAGTAGTCGGTGCTCACCGTCGGAAGGATATCGGCGGTGAGCACCGCCGGTCTTGCTCAGTCCTCTTGCTCGGCCTCCGCCTTGATCTTCGTCGCCAGCTGCGGCGGCATCGGCTCGTGTCCCAGGTACGACCGTGAGAACGTGCCCGTCCCGTGCGACAGCGACCGCAGCTCGATCGCGTACCGGCCGATCTCCACCTCCGGCGCGTCGGCGCGGATCACGGTCCGGCCGTTGTCCGCCGGCTCCGAGCCCGACACCCGGCCGCGCCGTGAGGACAGGTCGCCCATGACGGCGCCCACGTACTCGTCGGCCACGTGGATCTCCAGGCTGTCCACCGGCTCCAGCAGCAGGATGCTGGTCTTCGCCGCCGCGTCCTTCAGCGCCAGCGCGCCGGCGGTCTGGAACGCCATGTCGCTGGAGTCCACCGAGTGCGCCTTGCCGTCGTACAGCGTCACGCGCAGGTCGATCACCGGGTAGCCGGCCATCACGCCGCGCTCCATCTGCGCCCGCACGCCCTTCTCCACCGACGGGATGAAGTTCCGGGGCACCGCGCCGCCGACCACCTTGTCGACGAACTCGAAGCCGCTGCCGGCCGGGAGCGGCTGCACCTCGATGTCGCAGATGGCGTACTGGCCGTGGCCCCCGGACTGCTTCACGTGCCGGCCGTGGCCCTTGGCCGCGCCGCCGAAGGTCTCGCGCAGCGAGATCCGGTGCGGCACGGTGTCCACCGCCACGCCGAACTTGTTCTTGAGCCGGTCCAGCACCAGGTCCATGTGGGCCTCGCCCATGCACCACAGCACCAGCTGGCGGGTCTCGGGGTTCATCTCCAGCCGCAGCGTGGCGTCCTCGGCGACCAGCCGGGACAGCGACTGGGAGAGCTTGTCCTCATCGCTCTTGGCGTGCGCCCGGATCGCCACCGGCAGCAGCGGGTCCGGCATCAGCCACTGCTCGACCAGCATCGGGTCGTCCTTGCCGGACAGCGTGTCGCCGCTCTCGGCGTGCAGCAGCTTGGCCACCGCGACGATGTCGCCGGCGATCCCGGTGTCGATCGCGCGCTGGGTCTTGCCCAGCGGGCTGGACAGCGCGCCGACCCGCTCGTCGACGTCGTGGTCGGCGTGGCCGCGGGACTCCTGGCCGTGCCCGGACACGTGCACCGGCAGGTCCGGGCGCAGGGTGCCGGAGAACACCCGCACCAGGCTGATCCGGCCCACGTAGGGGTCGGTGGAGGTCTTCACCACCTCGGCCACCAGCGGTCCGGCCGGATCGCAGGTCAGCGGCCCCTTCGGCTTGCCCTCCGGGGTGGTCGCCGGCGGCACCTCGTGCTCCAGCGGCGAGGGGAAGGCCTTGGTCATCAGCTCCAGCAGCTCGATCGCGCCCAGGGCCGGCGGCGCGGCGACGGCCCCCGCGACGATCGCCGAGTAGGGCAGCACCGGGTAGAACGACCCGCGGGCCACCGCCTTCTCCAGGTCCTCGATCAGCACGTCCAGGTCGAGGTCCTCGCCGCCCAGGTAGCGGTCCATGAGGGTCTCGTCCTCGCTCTCGGCGATGATCCCCTCGATCAGCGCGTTGCGCGCCTCCTCGGTGGCCTCGGTGTGCGCCTCCTCGGCGTCGCGCTCCTCGCGCCCGCCGCCGGAGTAGTCGTAGATCCGCTGGGTCAGCAGCCCGATGACGCCGCCCACGTGCTCCTGGTCGTCCAGCAGCGGCAGGTACAGCGGCAGCACGCCGTCGCCGAACACCCGCTGGCAGATCGCCACCATCTCGTCGAAGTCGGCGCGTGCCGAGTCCAGTTTGGTGACCACCACGGCGCGCGGCATCCCGACCGCCGCGCACTCCTCCCACAGCAGGCGGGTGGAGCCGTCGACGCCGTCGGCGGCCGAGACCACGAACAGCGCGGCGTCGGCGGCGCGCAGCCCGGCGCGCAGGTCGCCGACGAAGTCGGCGTAGCCGGGGGCGTCCAGCAGGTTGACCTTGACCCCCTCGAACTCCACCGGGGCCAGGGCCAGGGCCACCGAGCGCTGCTGGCGCTGCTCGACCTCGTCGAAGTCGGTGACGGTGGTGCCCTCCTCGACCCGGCCGGGCCGGTTCACCGTGCCGGTGGCCGCCAGCAGCGACTCCACCAGCGTGGTCTTGCCGGCGCCGGTGTGGCCGACCAGCACCACGTTCCGGATCTGCTCGGGCCGGGAGGGCGCCGCTACCCTGCCGGCGGCCCCGGCGTGGCCGCCCTGTCCGCCTGATTTGTCCGCCATCGAGCGTGCTCCTTTTCCGTGTCAGGGCGGCTCAGGCCGGGTTCGCCGGCCGAGCCGGAGCCGATCTTGTCAGAACTCGTCACGACCCTCGTCACGACACCGGGACGACGGATCGATGTACCGGCTGTACAGAATTCGTTACCCGGCTGTCCCTTGCAGCCAACTCCTATATGCGGGCCGCGACAAGGGGGCGGGGTCCGGGCGGCTCACGGCCGGCTCAGGCCAGGCGGCGCAGGGTGGTCGCGGCGATCTCCTCGGAGACCAGCGCCTCGGCGCGCTCCGGGTTGCCCTCGGCGACCGCCGCGACCAGGGCCGCGTGCGCGGTGTGGCCCAGGTTCTCGTCGGCCCGGCCGCTGGCGGCGACCAGCGCGGTCAGGCCCTCGCGCAGGGCCGGGACGAACTGCTCGAACAGCGCCGTGAGCACCGGGTTCCCGGCGGCCGCGACGACCGCGGTGTGCAGCGCGATGTCGGCGTCGATGAAGTGCGCGTCGGAGCGGCGGGCGGCCCGGGTGCGCCGGTCCAGCGCCGCCTCCAGGGCGGCGACGTCGGCCTCGGTGCGGCGCTCGGCGGCCAGCCGTGCGGCCCGGGTCTCGATCATCATCCGGACCTCGTAGACGTCGGCGATCGCGGCCTTGCGCAGGTGGTCGCCGAAGTCCACGCGCGGCTCGGCGGCCAGCACGAACACCCCGGCGCCCTGCCGCGGCTGGAGCAGTCCCTCGCCGGCCAGGGCGCGGATCGCCTCGCGCACCGTGGAGCGGCCGACGCCCAGGCTCGCGGCGAGCGTGGTCTCGCCGGGCAGTTTGGTGCCGACCGGCCAGGCCCCGCCGGTGATCTGCGCGCGGAGCTGCTCGGCGGCCTGCTCGACGAGCGGACTGGGCTGGATCGATCGGAGGGTCACGACCCCAGTTGTACCACCGCGCGGCCACCACTCTGCAACTCAGCTAGTCATGTACACAGGTGCTCCGCTTGTCTGAGGAGTTGTGATACCGTCCCGGCCATGACGCCCTTCTGGAACCCGCAGCAGCCCAGTCCGATGCCGTCACACCGCTACCGGAGTGTCTTCGAGCGCGTGGACGTCCCGTTGACCGTCCGGACCTGGCCCGACAACCGTTTCGAGAGCGCCCCGCTCTGGGTGCCGGTCGACCTGCGCGACGGCAACCAGGCCCTGGCCGAGCCGATGGACACCGCCCGGAAGACGAAGATGTTCGACCTCTTCCTCCGAATGGGTTACAAAGAGGTCGAGGTCGCCTATCCCTCGGCGAGCCAGACCGACTTCGACTTCGTCCGCTCCCTGGCGGCGCGCGACGACATCCCCGAAGACGTCACGATCTCGGTCTTCACCCCGGCCCGCCCCGAGCTGATCGAGCGCACCTTCGAGTCCGTCGAAGGCCTGCCGAACGTCCTGGTGCACCTGTACACCGCGACCGCGCCGGCGTGGCGCGACCTGGTGCTGCGCGGCAGCCGTGCCGAGGTCAAGGGGCTTGTCGAGAACGCCGCCGAACTGGTCGCGAAGCTGGCCGACCGCCGGGGCCGGGGCGCCGGGCGGATGCGCTTCGAGTTTTCTCCAGAGGTCTTCAACCTGACCGAACCGGACTACGTGCTCGAGGTCTGCGACCGCGTCACCGAGATCTGGGACGCCTGCGCCGACCGGCCGGTGGTGCACAACCTGCCGGCCACCGTCGAGGTCGCGACCCCGAACATCTACGCCGACCAGATCGAGTACATGAGCCGGAACCTGGCCCGCCGCGAGCACGTGATCCTGTCCGTCCACCCGCACAACGACCGCGGCACCGGCGTCGCCTGCGCTGAACTGGCGGTCCTGGCCGGGGCGCAGCGAGTCGAGGGCTGCTTGTTCGGCAACGGCGAGCGCACCGGCAACGTGGACCTGGTCACGCTGGGCCTGAACCTGCACGCGCAGGGCGTCGACCCGATGGTCGACTTCTCGGACGTCGACGCGATCAAGGCCGTGGTCGAGGAGTGCAACCGCATCGAGGTCCATCCCCGCCACCCCTACGGTGGCGAACTCGTTTACACGGCGTTCTCCGGCACGCACCAGGACGCCATCAGCAAGGGCATGGCGCACCACGCGGCGCGCGCGGCCGAGCTCGGGGTCCCCGCGGCGCAGGCGCCGTGGGACGTCCCCTACCTGCCGATCGACCCGGCCGACGTGGGACGCAGCTACGAGGGCGTGATCCGGGTCAACAGCCAGTCCGGCAAGGGCGGGATGGCGTACCTGCTGCGCACGCACTACGGCATCGACCTGCCGAAGGACTTCCAGCCGGTGTTCTCGAAGGTGGTCCAGCGGGCCACCGACGACCACGGCCGGGAGATGGAGCCCAAGGACCTGTGGGACCTGTTCCGGGCGACGTATCTGGCGCCGGGGGAGGACGGGGCCTGGACGCTGACCGAGTCCGCCTTCAGCGAGCCCGGGCCGGGCGAGCACCGGGCCTCGGCGGCTCTGGCGCGGCCCGACGGATCCGAGGTGCGGGTCGCCGGGTCGGGCAACGGCCCGCTCTCCGCGCTGACCGCCGCGCTGGCCGAGGCGGGCGTCCCCGTGGAGGTCGTCGATTACACCCAGCAGGCCGTCACCCCGGGCGTCGACTCCGCAGCGGCTTGCTACCTCCGGTGCCGGGTGGCGGGCCGCGAGGTCTGGGGCGTGGGGCTGGACACCTCGGTGCTCACGGCCACCGTCCGGGCCGTCATGTCCGCGATCAATCAAACGTTCGACTAGCGGGGAAAACCCCTAGGGGTGACAGGGTGAGGTGCCGTGCCTCCGCCACCGACCGTAATCGGGAACGAAGGGCCCCCTATGATGGCCTCGCGGTCGGCTGGCCGCCGAACCACCCGCCCACCGACCCCGTACAGCTATTCATCAGGACGGTCATGCTCAACCGCTACGCGCGTGCCTTCTTCACCGCCATCTTCACCCCGACCGCCCGCGTGCTCCTCAAGATGAGGGTCAGCCCGGACGCGGTGACGCTGGTCGGCACGCTGGGCGTGATCGCCGGCGCGCTGTGCTTCTTCCCGCGCGGGTCGTTCTTCGTCGGCACCCTGGTCATCACCGCTTTCGTGTTCTCCGACCTGATCGACGGCACGATGGCGCGGATGGCCGGGCGCAAGGACAAGTTCGGCGCGTTCTGGGACTCCACGCTGGACCGGCTCGGCGACGCGGCGATCTTCGGCGGGCTGGCGTACTGGTTCGCGCGCGGCGGCGACCAGCCGGTGCTGTTCGGGGTGTGCCTGGCCTGCCTGTCGCTCGGCGCCGTGGTGTCCTACGCGCGGGCGCGGGCCGAGGGGCTCGGGGTGGACGCCAACGTCGGTATCGTCGAGCGCGGCGAGCGGCTGGTCGGCGCGCTGGTCGCCACCGGCCTGGACGGGCTGGGCCTGCCGTACGTCCAGGCGATCACGCTGTGGGCGATCGCCATCGGGTCCTTCGTCACGCTGGTGCAGCGCGTCATGCTGGTCCGCAGGGAACTGCTGAAGGGGGAGGCGGTCGCGTGAGCGCGAAGGACCGGGTCGTCGACTGGGGGTACGGGGCGGCCTGGTCCGCCGTGAAGCTGCTGCCGGAGCGGGCCGCCTACAAGGTGTTCGACCTGATCGCCGACCGGCTCTGGGCCCGGCGTACCGGCCAGGTGCGGCAGTTGGAGAAGAACCTGCTGCGGGTGCTGGGCAAGGACACCCCGCAGGCCGAGCTGCGCGCGGCGTCGAAGCTGGCGATGCGCTCGGCGCTGCGGGTCTACTGCGAGCAGTTCCGGGCGCCGGTGTGGAGCCGCGAGCGGGTCATGGAGGGCGCCGACTTCCCGCCGGAGGACCTCGCCCTCCTGAAGGAGGCGCTGGCCTCCGGGCGCGGGACGATCCTGGCCCTGGGCCACACCGGCAACTACGACCACGCGGGGATGTGGCTCATAAACTTCACCGGCGAGGGCTTCACCACCGTCGCCGAGCACCTCAAGCCGGAGTCGGTGGCCGAGAAGTTCCTGGACTACCGGCGCGGCCTGGGCATGGAGGTGCTGCCGCACGACGGCGGGCCGTCGGTGTTCGGCACGCTGGCCCGGCGGCTGCGCGCCGGCAAGACGGTGGCGCTGGTCGCCGACCGGGACCTGAGCGCCAGCGGCGCGCAGGTGACGATGTTCGGCGAGGCGACGCGGATCGCGGCCGGGCCGGCCGCGCTGGCGGTGCAGACCGGCGCGGTGCTGCTGCCGGTGCAGCTGTTCTACCCGTCCTACGGGAAGATGGGGATAAGGGTGTTGCCCGAGATCCCCGTCCCGGCCGAGGGCAAGCGGCCGGAGAAGGTGGCCGTGATGAGCCAGCAGCTGGCCGACGCCTATGCCGCCGGTATCGCGGCGCACCCGACCGACTGGCACATGCTGCAGAAGTTCTTCCTCGCCGACCTGGACCCGGCCAAGGCACCGAAGGTCCGGGCCCAGCCTGTCGTGGAGAAGCCGGTGGAGCCTGAGCAGCCTGCGCAGGCCGAGCACTCTGACCAGGCTGACCAGCCGGACCAGAGCGGCCGGCCCGACCAGAGCGACCAGCCGGGCCAGAGCGACCAGCCCGACCAGCCCGACCAGTCCGAGCCCGCCCGGCCGGGGGAGGCGTCATGAAGATCGGCGTGGTCTGCCCCTATGCGTGGGACATCCCCGGCGGCGTGCAGAACCACGTCCGCGACCTGGCCGAGCACCTGATCCGGCTCGGGCACGAGGTCTCGGTGCTGGCCCCGGCCGACGACGAGGCCTCGCTGCCGTCCTTCGTCACGCACGCCGGGCGTGCGGTGCCGGTGCCGTACAACGGCTCCGTGGCCCGGGTGAACTTCGGCTTCCTGTCCGCCGCGCGGGTGCGGCGCTGGCTGCACGACGGCGACTTCGACGTGCTGCACGTGCACGAGCCCAGCTCCCCGAGCCTGTCGATGCTGGCCTGCTGGGCCGCGTCCGGGCCGATCGTGGCCACCTTCCACACCGCCAACCCGCGCTCGCGGGCGATGACCGTGGCCTACCCGATCCTGCAGCCGACGCTGGAGAAGATCAGCGCCCGCATCGCGGTGTCCGAATACGCGCGGCGCACGCTGGTGGAGCACCTCGGCGGCGACGCGGTGGTGATCCCGAACGGTGTCGACGTCGCGTTCTACGAGCGCGCCGAACCCAAGCCGGAGTGGCAGACCCAGCCCGGCCAGGGCGGGACGCTGGCGTTCATCGGGCGCATCAACGAATCCCGCAAGGGGCTCGCCACCCTGCTGGAGGCGTTCCCGGAGATCGCGGCCGCCCGGCCCGGCGTGCGGCTGCTGGTGCTCGGCGGCGGGGACATCGAGGAGGCGGCGGCGTTCCTGCCGGAGCAGGTGCGCGGCCAGGTCGAGTTCCTGGGCCGGCTCTCCGACGAGGACAAGGCGCGGCTGCTGTCCAGCGTGGACGTGTACGTGGCGCCGAACCTGGGCGGCGAGAGCTTCGGCATCATCCTGGTCGAGGCGATGTCGGCCGGCGCGCCGGTGCTGGCCAGCGACCTGGACGCGTTCGGGCTGGTGCTGGAGGGCGGCCAGGTGGGGCGGATGTTCCCCACCGGCGACGCGCACGCGCTGGCCAAGGACGCGATCGAGTTGCTGGAGAACCCGCAGGAGCGGGCCCGGCTGGCCGCCGCCGCGTCGGTGGCGGTGCGCCGCTACGACTGGTCGGCGGTGGCCGCCGACCTGCTGGCGGTCTACGAGATGGTGACGACCGACCCGCTGGCGGTGGCGACGGCGGCTTCGGCGGCCTCGGCGGCCGAGATCGAGGCGCTGGCGGCCGGGGAACTGCTCGAGCCCTGATTCCGCGACGATCGGCCTGTCCATCAGCGATGCTGCTGCGTTGTCTGACAGGGCCCGGCGCGCTGACGCCGGGCCGTGCTGATCAGCCCTCGTCGTCGGACAGGAGCCAGCCGATGCGCAGCTCCTCGGCGCCGGGCCGGAACGCGTCGGTCAAGATCGCGCGCTCCGGATCGCCCTCGGGCAGGGAGGCGGCCAGGGCGGCCTGGGCCGCGAGGATCTGCGGGCGGATGCCGGCGGCGCCGCGCAGGTGCAGGGAACGTCGCAGCATCGCGATGCGGGTGTCGGCGTCCTGCTCCTGCCCCGCCGTGTGCCGGATGGTGATCGACTCCAGCAGGCGGTCGCCGGCCGAGAGGGCCACGGCGAGTGCCGCGTCGTAGTGCGGGGCCGCGGCGGCGTAGTCATCGTCGATGTTGTCCAGCAGCACGGCCCAGTGGAACTCGATCCAGCCCCGCTCCACCTCGGTTCGTGCGGCCTTCGCCCCGGCGCGGTAGGCGGCCTCGGAGGCCTCGCGGTCGTCGGGGCGCGCGCCACGCCGGAAGAGCAGGCGGCTGTAGGCCAGGCGCCCGGTCAGTTGCAGCGCGGTCGCCGAGGCCGGATCCAGCGCCGCGACGGCCTTCTCAGCCTCGTCGTGACCCTCGATCCGGAAGAACCAGCGCTCGACGGCGATCTCGGCCCGCAGTTCGGGATCCCCGTCCGGCCCCAGCACCTGGAGCGCGGCGTCCCATTCCCCGGCGCGCTGGAGGCAGCGAGCGATGTAGGTGTCGTCAGCTATCATGGCGCCTACGGTAGGCAACGACGAAGTAGGCGGTCAAGTGCAGTACGGTGACTACATCGGGAACGTGACCCGACTCGCGGTCGAGCTGGCCAACACCGGCACCCTGGACCGCACCGGCGAACTCGTCGAGGACTTCTTCGTCCAGCACGAGATCACACCGCCCCCGGACGGCACCTACGGTGACCTGCCGGACCTGGTCCGCGCGGCGCTCGCGCAACTCGTCGACGCCCGGCCGCCCGAGGCAGTCCACCAGCTGCTGCGGGACTACCCGCCCGAGATGCACCTGTCCGATCACGACGGGGCCGGAAACGGCGTGTTCCACATCCACTTCAGCCGCAACGGCACCGAGGCCAGACGCTGGCTCGGTCAGCTGATCGCCGCCAAACTCGCCCTGGTGGCGGCCGGCGACCCCGCTGTGACCCTCGGCCGCTGCGCCGCCGACGGCTGCGGCGACTACTTCGTCGACCAGTCCCGCAACCGCACCCGCCGGTTCTGCTCCAACGCCTGCGCGAGCCGGACGACGGTCGCGGCGTACCGGGCGCGGGCCAAGGGTGACGGGGGCTGACGGGGCCTGACGAGCGCTGACGGGGCCCGACCAGCACCGACGGGCACTGACGGGGCCTACACCCGCCCGCGCCCACTAGGCTGACCAACCGTGTCCGTCCTCGTCTACGCCGCCGCTGTCGTCATCCTCATCGGCGTCTACCTCAGCTGGACCGCGGCCCGCCTCGACCGCCTGCACACGCGGCGCGACGCGGCGTGGGCCGCGCTCGACGCGCAGCTGGTGCGGCGGGCCTCGGTGTCGCTGGACCTCGCGGCGTCGCGGCTGCTGGATCCGGCCGCCTCGATCCTGCTCGACGACGCCTCGCACACCGCGCGGGAGGCCGACGCCGAGTCGCGCGACCTCGCCGAGACCAACCTGACGCGGGTGCTGCGCGACGTCTTCGAGGATCCGAAGGAGAGCGCTGCGCTCAAGGAGCGGCCCGGCGGCGCCGCGCTGCTCGTCGAGCTCGACTCGTCGTGCCGGCGGGTGCAGCTGGCGCGGCACTTCTACAACGACGCGGTGCGCGTCACGTGGGTGCTGCGGCGGCAGCGGCTGGTGCGGTGGTTCCGGCTGGCCGGGCACGCGCCGTTCCCGCAGACGTTCGAGATGGACGACGAGGAACCCGTCGGCCTGCGGGGGATGGCCGCGGCGTAGCCGAACCGGCGGGCGTAAGGGGTGTCACAGAGTAGCGGCTCTGACGCATCCCAGCAGTCACAAGCCGCCTCATCGTCCACTCGCCTCGGCTGACCTGGCCACATTGTCAGGTGGATCACACTTGCGCTCCGTCTAGGATGGTGCCTCGGGAGCAGTCCGCTCATCCGACAAGCCCTTCCTTTGTGAGGTCACCCGTGTCCGCGAACGAGAACACCGCGCAGGCCCCCGAGCTCGGCACCGCCCGCGTCAAGCGCGGCATGGCCGAGATGCTCAAGGGCGGCGTGATCATGGACGTCGTCACCCCGGACCAGGCGAAGATCGCCGAGGACGCCGGCGCGGTGGCGGTCATGGCGCTGGAGCGGGTGCCGGCCGACATCCGCAAGGACGGCGGCGTGGCCCGGATGAGCGACCCGGACATGATCGACGGCATCATCGAGGCCGTCTCCATCCCGGTCATGGCCAAGGCCCGGATCGGCCACTTCGTCGAGGCCCAGGTGCTGCAGGCGCTCGGCGTGGACTACATCGACGAGTCCGAGGTGCTGACCCCGGCCGACGAGACCCACCACATCGACAAGTGGGCGTTCACCGTCCCCTTCGTCTGCGGCGCCACCAACCTGGGCGAGGCCCTGCGCCGGATCGCCGAGGGCGCGGCGATGATCCGCTCCAAGGGCGAGGCCGGCACCGGCAACGTCGTCGAGGCCACCCGCCACATGCGGCAGCTGCGCGGCGACATCAAGAAGCTCACCACCCTGGACGAGTCCGAGCTGTTCCTCGCCGCCAAGAACCACCAGGCGCCGTACGAGCTGGTCAAGGAGATCGCCACCACCGGCAAGCTCCCGGTCGTGCTGTTCACCGCCGGCGGCATCGCCACCCCGGCCGACGCCGCGATGATGATGCAGCTCGGCGCCGAGGGCGTGTTCGTCGGCTCCGGCATCTTCAAGTCCGGCGACCCGGAGAAGCGGGCCAAGGCCATCGTCGAGGCCACCACCCACTTCGACGACGCCGACCTGATCGCGAAGGTCTCCCGCAACCTCGGCGAGGCCATCGTCGGCATCAACATCGCCACGCTGCCGGACGAGCAGCGCTACGCGTCTCGCGGCTGGTAGTACATGGCTGAGAAGACGATCGGCGTGCTCGCGCTGCAAGGAGACTTCCGCGAGCACGCCGCGTCCCTGAAGGCGATCGGTCAGGAGCCGGTGTTCGTGCGCCGGCCGCATGAGCTGGACAAGGTCGACGCGCTGATCGTCCCCGGTGGCGAGTCCACCGCGATGTGGAAGCTCGCCACCACCGCCGAGATGTTCGAGCCGGTGCGCAAGCGGATCGCCGACGGCATGCCGGTCTTCGGCACCTGCGCCGGGATGATCATGCTCGCGGACCGGATCGTGGACGCCGCGGCCGGCCAGCAGACCTTCGGCGGCCTGCCGATCACCGTGCGGCGCAACGCCTTCGGGCGGCAGACCGAGTCCTTCGAGGAGCCGATCTCCTTCGACGGCGTCGGTGAACTGACCGGCGTGTTCATCCGCGCGCCGTGGGTCGAGAGCGTCGAGGAGGGTGTCGAGGTGCTCGCCCGCGTCACGAGCGGTCCCGCCACCGGTAGGATCGTCGCGGTCCGGCAGGGCAACCTGCTGGCCACGTCCTTCCATCCGGAGCTGACCGCGGACCACCGCGTCCATGCATTCTTCGTGGACGTAGTGCGCGCAGCCTGATGAATTTTCGTAGTTAGGGAGCAGGGGTAATGTCCGGCCACTCCAAATGGGCGACCACCAAGCACAAGAAGGCGGTCATCGACGCCAAGCGCGGCAAGCTGTTCGCCCGGCTGATCAAGAACATCGAAGTCGCGGCGAAGACCGGCGGCGGAGATGTGACAGGTAACCCCACGCTCTTCGACGCGGTGCAGAAGGCCAAGAAGAACTCGGTCCCGGCCGACAACATCGACCGCGCCATCAAGCGCGGCTCGGGGGCCGAGGCCGGCGGCGCCGACTGGCAGACCATCATGTACGAGGGCTACGGCCCCAACGGCGTGGCGGTGCTCATCGAGTGCCTGACCGACAACCGCAACCGCGCCGCCTCCGAGGTGCGCGTGGCCATGACCCGCAACGGCGGCTCGATGGCCGACCCGGGCTCGGTGTCGTACCTGTTCACCCGCAAGGGCGTGGTCATCGTCCCCAAGGCCGGCGCGCTGAGCGAGGACGACATCCTGGAGTCGGTGCTCGAGGCCGGCGCCGAGGAGGTCAACGACCTCGGCGAGGCCTTCGAGGTGGTCAGCGAGGCCTCCGACCTGATCCCGGTGCGCACCGCCCTGCAGGGCGCCGGCATCGACTACGAGTCGGCCGAGTCCTCGTTCCTGCCCTCGGTCCAGGTGGAGCTGGACGAGGACGGCGCGCGCAAGGTCTTCCGGCTCATCGAGGCCCTGGAGGACAGCGACGACGTGCAGAACGTCTACGCCAACTTCGACGTCTCGGACGAGGTCATGGAGAAGATCGACGCCTGACCGGCGCTCGCGCATCAGCATTTCCGGCATAAGGGCCCGAACCCGCTTATACGGTTCGGGCCCTTATGCCGTCTCCTGTCGTCCCGCGCCGCTAGGCTTCGCCAGAAGGACGGTGGCGAACAGCGGAGAGGTCGGGCGCGAGTGCGGGTACTGGGGGTCGATCCGGGGCTGACCCGCTGCGGCGTCGGCGTGGTCGAGGGCACGCCGGGCCGGCCGCTGACGCTGGTCGGGGTCGGCGTCGTGCGCACACCGGCGGACCTGGACCTGTCGCGCCGGCTGTTGCTGATCGAGACCGGCCTGGAGGAGTGGTTCGAGACGCACCGCCCGGACGCGGTGGCCGTGGAGCGGGTCTTCAGCCAGCACAACGTGCGCACCGTCATGGGCACCGCGCAGGCCAGCGCGGTGGCGATGCTGGTGGCGGCGCGGCGCGGGCTGCCGGTGGCGCTGCACACCCCCAGCGAGGTCAAGGCCGCCATCAGCGGCTCGGGCCGGGCGGACAAGGACCAGGTGGCCGCGATGGTGGCCAAGGTCCTGCGGCTGGCCGAGCCGCCCAAGCCGGCCGACGCCGCCGACGCCGCCGCCCTGGCGATCTGCCACATCTGGCGCGGGACCGCGCAGAACCGGCTGGCCGCGGCGATCGCGAGACAGCGATGAGGGACGGCGCGGGCGGCTGACGTCGCCAGCAGGATCAGCTCGATCACCACAGCAGGATCACCACAGCAGGACCAGCACAGCCAGATCAGCACAGTGAGGAGTGGCGCGTGATCGCCTTCGTGTCCGGCCCGGTGGCCGCGGTGACCCCGACCAGCGCGGTGGTGGAGGTCGGCGGGGTCGGCATGCTCGTGCACTGCGGCCCGGCCACCCTGGCCGCGCTCGCCGTCGGCGAACCGGCGAAACTGTTCACGGCCCTGGTGGTCCGCGAGGACTCGCTGACCCTCTACGGCTTCGCCACCGACGACGAGCGCACCGTCTTCGAACTCCTGCAGACCGCCAGCGGCATCGGGCCCAAGGTGGCCCAGGCGATGCTGTCGGTGCACGCCCCCGACACCCTCCGGATGATCTTCATGACCGGTGACGAGGCCGCGCTGACCCAGGTGCCCGGGATCGGCAAGAAGGGCGCCCAGCGCCTGCTGCTGGAGCTCAAGGAGCGCCTCGGCCCGCCCACCGGCGCGGTCCCCGGCCAGGCGCAGAACGGCTGGTCCCGCGCCGGCCTGGGCTCCTGGCGGATCCAGCTGCTCGAGGCGCTGACCGGCCTGGGCTGGTCGGCCCGCGAAGCCGACGACGCGGTGAGCGCCGTCGCGCCGCTCGCCGCCGAGCAGGAGGCGGGCGGCCAGACGGTGCAGCTCGGGCCGCTGCTGAAGGCGGCGCTGCGGACGATGAAGAAGTAGGAGACGCCGGCGCCCCGGCGCACCGGCGGGCGGAAGGGGGTGGACAGCAGGGCAGGAACCAGGGACGACGAGCGGAGACGGCCGATGCGGCGCGTGGCGATGTACGAGGCGGCGACGCTCGAGGAAGTCTGGGCCCTGATCGACCGGCTGGCCGCCCGCTCGCTGGTGGTCGACGTCGAGCCGCTGGTCGCGCTCTGGGACACCGACACCGCCACCCTGGACGCCGGGCTCGACAAGACGATGGCCCGGCTGGAGTCGATCCCCGGTCGCCAGAGCGTCCTGTTCGCCACCAACTCGGTGCGCCGTCCGACCGCGCTGCCGGGCCTGGCCGGGGCCCGCGTCGGCTACCGGTCCTCGGCGGTGAAACCGTTGCGCAGCAAGGGATACCGCGAGCTGCCGCGCCCCGGCCTGGTGGTCGGCGACCAGCTCGCCACCGACGGCGCGCTGGCCTGGCGCCTGGGCTTCGGCTTCGTGCACTACGCTCCGCCCCGCGAGCGGGTCCCGGCCGGCCCGCGGCTGCTGATGGCGTTCGGCGAACTGCTCAGACCCCTGCTGTTCCGGCCGTCGTGAGGCCGCGCCGCATTCCGTCGGCCCGGCCTGGCAGGATGGACGGCGAGCCCGCTTCGCAGCACCCCGATCAGCGCACCCGAGCAGGAGAACCGCCGCCGTGGAACAGGAAACCGAACGCCTCGTCTCGGGCAGCGCCGTCACCGGCGACCCCGAGGAGCTGGCGGCCGACGCGGCGCTGCGGCCCAAGCGGCTGGCCGAGTTCGTCGGGCAGCCCAAGGTGCGCGACCAGCTCTCGCTGGTGCTGGACGCGGCCCGGCTGCGGGGCGCGGCCCCGGACCACGTGCTGCTGTCCGGGCCGCCCGGACTGGGCAAGACCACGCTGTCGATGATCATCGCCGCCGAGCTGGCGGTGCCGATCCGGATCACCTCGGGCCCGGCCATCCAGCACGCCGGCGACCTGGCGGCGATCCTGTCCTCGCTGGCCGACGGCGAGGTGCTGTTCCTCGACGAGATCCACCGCATGTCGCGGCCCGCCGAGGAGATGCTGTACATGGCGATGGAGGACTTCCGGGTCGACGTCATCGTCGGCAAGGGCCCCGGCGCCACCGCGATCCCGCTGGACCTGCCGCCGTTCACGCTGGTCGGCGCCACCACCCGGTCCGGGCTGCTGCCGGCGCCGCTGCGCGACCGCTTCGGCTTCACCGCGCACCTGGAGTTCTACAACACCCAGGACCTGGAGCACGTGGTCAACCGCTCGGCGCGGCTGCTCGGCGTGCGCATCGACCCCGACGGCGCCCGGGAGATCGCCGGCCGCTCCCGGGGCACCCCGCGCATCGCCAACCGGCTGCTGCGCCGGGTGCGGGACTACGCCGAGGTGAAGGCGGACGGCGCGGTGACGCTCCAGACCGCCCGGGCCGCGCTGGACGTCTACGAGGTCGACGAGCGCGGCCTGGACCGGCTGGACCGCGCGGTGCTGCACGCCCTGCTCAAGCTGTTCGGCGGCGGCCCGGTGGGGCTGTCCACGCTGGCGGTGGCGGTCGGCGAGGAGTCCGAGACGGTCGAGGAGGTGGCCGAGCCGTTCCTGGTCCGGGAGGGGCTGCTCGCCCGCACCCCGCGCGGCCGGATCGCGACCGCCGCGGCGTGGGCGCATTTCGGGCTCAGCGCCCCGTGAGCGGATGATCTCGTCCACCATGCGGACGAGATCGGACGAACTTCGCGAACCGGCGCCGACTCCGTCGCCCCACGGCCCCCACCAGGCCACATGCGGCCCGCCGGACGCAGCCGGTTCACAAGTTCCGGATGATTTCGACTACGTTAAGTCACGGGAACCGGCCGTAGGCCCCGGACCGTTGTTCGGGGCGTATCCACTCGCATAAACTCCCGCGAGTCGGGCGGTGCCCCCCACCGCCTACCAGCGACCTGCCGGCCCGGTGCCGGACGGGTCTCAACCAAGGACCAGCGACACCTATGGGATCTCCCGTCTTCCTGATCTGGATCGTCCTGATCGGGGCCATGTTCTACTTCATGATGATCCGGCCGCAGAAGCGCGCCCGGCAGAGCCAGGTGGACATGCTCCAGCACCTGCAGCCCGGCGCCCAGGTCCGGACCACCGCCCAGATCATGGGCACGGTGGTCGAGGTGGGTGAGGACTGGGCCGTCGTGGAGACCACCCCCGGCACCCGGATCAAGTTCGGCAAGCCCGCCATCGTCGGCATCATCCTGGAGGACGACGCCGAGCAGGCCGAGGCCGCCGAGGACGCCGAGGGCGAGGCCGACGTGCCCACGCCCGGCGGGATCGGGGACGCCCCGGCCGGCTCCGAGGAGCACCGGGTCCAGGACGCGGTGCCGGCCGAGGCCGACGCCGAGGCCTCCGACGACGACCGGGTTCCGTCCGATGCGGCCAAGGACGCCGAACCCGCCGCGAAGCCGTGATGCCCGGTACCGGAAGGCTTCCCTAGACAGAAGGTTTCCTCAGCGAAAACCTGTAAGGTCGCACCGCCGCCACGGAACGTGAACCGGGCCGAGGCGGCGGGCGGCGTGGGGTGTGACCGACGCGCCGGCGCCGGACACTACAAGACACGAAGAGACGGACGAATCCCTTGGCCGGATCGAAGGCTCCGCGGTCCAAGAACCGCAAGACGAGCCCATGGACCCCCCTGACGGTGCTGGCCGCCGTGATCATGGCCCTGGTGGGCACCATGATCGGCACCGGGCACCGCTCGCCGCAGCTGGGCATCGACCTGGCCGGCGGCACCACCATGACGATGACCGCCAAGGGCGGCACGCCCTCGTCCGGCGACATGGACACCGCGCTGCAGATCATGCGCAACCGGGTCAACGGCCAGGGTGTGTCCGAGGCCGAGGTGACCAAGCAGGGCAGCTCGGCGATCCAGGTCGACCTGCCCGGCAAGAACTCCTCGGACCTGCTCAAGCAGCTGGGCCAGACCGCGAAGCTCTACTTCCGCGTCGTGGTGCCGGACCCGACGGCCTACGGGGTCGCGCCGCGCACCACGGTCGCCCCGGCGCCGCCCGCGAGCACCCCGCCGGCCACCCCCTCCAGCAGCCCGTCCGGCTCGGCCACGCCGTCGGGCTCGGCCACCCCCTCGAGCTCCTCCTCGACCGGTGCGGCGGCCACGCCGTCCGGTTCGGCCAGCACCAAGGCCAGCGCGCCGTCCTCCGGCGCCACCACGAGCCAGCACCGGGTCGCCGACGCCGGTCTGAAGGCGGCCGACGCGCCGACCGCCACCCCGAGCGGCGGCAGCACCCCGGCGACGCCCTCGGGCACCGCCACCGCCTCCCCGAAGCCCTCCGGCTCCTCGACCCCGTCGGCGAACCCGTCCTCGGCGCCGGCCACGCCGGCCGCGCCGAGTTCCTCCGCCCCGCCGGCCACGACCCCGGACGGCACGCCCAAGGACGCGGCGCCGACCGCCGACACGCTGGCGCTGTACTCCTCGATCGACTGCACCCACCCGCCGACCGACCTGGGCAGCAAGTTCACCGCCGGGCAGTTCGCGGTGGGCTGTGACTTCACCAGCCACCTGCCCTACCTGCTGGCCCCGGCCGACGTCGACGGCAAGGACCTGACCGGCGCCTCGGCCAACGCCGAGCAGGCCGGCGGGGCGAACGCCATCCTGACCGGCAACTGGGAAGTCGACCTGTCCTTCAACAGCAAGGGCGCCAAGAACTTCGGCGACGTCACCACGCAGCTGTACCAGAACCAGGGCATGTTCGCCGTGGACCTGGACGGCACCGTCTACAGCGCGGCCACCGTGCAGGGCCCGATCACCGACGGCAACGCCCGGATCACCGGCAAGTTCACCCAGAAGGAAGCCGACACCCTGGCCAACGTGCTGAAGTACGGCGCGCTGCCGCTCACCTTCGAGCAGGGCGACGTCTCGCAGGTGTCGGCCTCGCTGGCCGGCAACCAGCTCACCGCGGGCCTGATCGCCGGCGGGATCGGCATGCTGCTGGTCATCGCCTACCTGATCGCCTACTACCGGGGCCTGTCCGTGGTGGCCGTGGCCTCGCTGGCGATCTCCGCGGTCCTGACCTACTCGCTGGCCACCCTGCTGGGCCCGGCGATGGGCTTCCGGCTCTCGCTGGCCGGCGTCGCCGGTCTGGTGGTGGCCATCGGCATCACCGCGGACTCGTTCGTCATCTACTTCGAACGGCTCCGTGACGAGGTCCGGGAGGGCCGCTCCCTGCGCACCGCCGTGGACCACGGCTGGACCCGGGCGCGGCGCACCATCATCTCCTCGGACTTCGTGTCCTTCCTGGCCGCCTTCGTGCTGTACGAGGTCTCGGTCGGCACGGTGAAGGGCTTCGCGTTCACCCTGGGCCTGACCACCCTGCTGGACATCGTCGTGGTGTTCATGTTCACCAAGCCGATCGTCACCCTGCTCGCCCGCCGGAAGTTCTTCGCCGACGGCCACCCGTGGTCCGGCCTGGACCCCGAGCGCCTGGGCGCCAAGAGGTCCCCGGGTCTGCGCCAATCGATCGTCGACCGCCGCGCCGCCGCCCGCCGTCAGGGCTCTGCGGAAGGGATGGAAGTCTGATGTCCGCCTCCAAGAGCTGGGGCAACCGCCTGTACCGCGGCGAGGTCTCCTACGACTTCATCGGCAAGCAGAAGCGCTGGTACACCATCTCCGGCGCGTTGCTGCTCATCTCGGCGGTCGCGTTGCTGGTGCTCGGGCTGAACTTCAGCCTGGACTTCCGGGGCGGGTCGCAGTTCGACGTCAAGTCGACCACGGCCAGCACCGAGTCGATCAAGGACGGCGTCGCCGCGATCGTCAAGGACCCGAGCGTCCAGACCTCGAACAGCGCCAAGGACGGCCGGCACATCGTGGTCAAGACCACGCCGCTGAACGCCGACGAGCAGGACAAGGTGCGCACCGTCGTGGCCCAGCACGCCGGGGACGGCGTGAAGCCCACCGACGTGTCGGTGACCGCGGTGTCCGGGTCCTGGGGCCATGAGATCACCGACAAGGCGATCACCGGTCTGATCATCTTCGTGGCGCTGGTGATGCTGTACCTGGCGGTCTTCTACGAGTGGAAGATGGCGCTGTCCGGCATCATCGCGCTGGCCCACGACCTGGTGATCACCGCGGGCATCTACGCGCTGGTCGGCTTCGAGGTCTCGCCGGCCACGGTGATCGGCTTCCTGACCATCCTGGGCTACTCGCTCTACGACACCGTGGTGGTGTTCGACAAGGTCCGGGAGAACACCAAGGGGCTGGGCACCGCCAAGACCGACCAGAGCTACACCCAGGCGGCCAACCTGGCCGTCAACCAGACCCTGATCCGCTCGCTGAACACCTCGCTGATCGCGCTGATCCCGGTGGCGGCGCTGCTGCTGGCCGGCACCACGGTCAGCGGCGGCGCGGGCGTCCTGCAGGACCTGGCGCTGGCGCTGCTGGTCGGCATCGCGGTCGGCACCTACTCCTCGATCTTCATCGCCACCCCGCTGCTGGCCGACCTGAAGGAGCGGGAGCCGGAGATGCGGGTGCTGCGGCGCAAGTCGGCCGGCGCGCAGGCCAAGGCCGCGGCGAAGGCCGAGCGCACGGTGCCGGTGCAGGACCGGGTCCCCGGGGCGTTCCTCGACGGCGAGGGCGACGGCGACGGCGAGGAACTGGCCGACGTCCCGCAGACCACGCCGCGCGACCTCCCGCGCGGCCCGCGCAACCAGCCGGTGCGCGGCGACCGCGGCCGCAACCGGCCCAGCGGCAAGCGGCGATAGAGCACCGCTGAGCGCCGGGTAAGCTCGCTGGAGTGAGCTTCCCCGAAACCCCCCGTGGCGGGGACCTCGTCCAGGACCGTTCCGGTCTCGACGAAGTCCTCGCCACTCGCGTTCTCGACGTCCCGGACTACCCGAAGCCGGGCGTCGTGTTCAAGGACATAACCCCGCTGCTCGGCGACCCGGCGGCGTTCGGCACCGTGGTCGGCGTGATGGCCGAGCAGGTGCGGGCGTCCGGGGCGACCCGGGTGGCGGGTCTGGAGGCCCGCGGGTTCATGCTGGCCGCCCCGGTGGCGCTGGCGGCCGGCGTCGGCTTCGTGCCGGTGCGCAAGGCCGGCAAGCTGCCGCGCGCTACCCTGCGCGAGGAGTACGAGCTGGAATACGCCACCGCGGCCCTGGAGGTGCACCGCGACGCCTTCGCGCCCGGTGAGCCGGTGCTGGTGGTCGACGACATCCTGGCCACCGGCGGCACCGCGGTGGCGGCCGCGAAGCTGGTGCGCGACGCCGGGGCGGTGCCGGTGGGGCTGGCGGTGCTGATGGAGCTGGGCTTCCTGGGCGGACGCGAGCGGTTCGCGACGGCCGTGCCCGAGGCTGGGATCCACGCTCTTCTGCGGGTGTGACCTGGCGTGTTGCCGGAGTGGGAAACAATGACGATATAGAGGTCGTTACACTTGGCACACCCACAGACGTGAGAGAGGCCGCGCTTGGCGACGAAGGAGCAGGTCGGAACGACGGCTGGGACCGGTGCGGGCGGTGGCGGGGACTCCGCGGGCCGGGAGCCGGCGGCCGGGGCGAACGATGCTGCTTCGAAGTCGGGGACGTCCGCCGCTCCTTCCGCCGCCGGGACCTCTGCGGCGGCTCCTGACACCTCGGCGGCTGACAGCTCGGCGGCTGCGTCGGCCGGTTCCGGGGAGCCGGCTCCGGCGGAGCGCAAGAACGAGCGGCCGGGTGGTTCGAGCGGGTCCTCGGGTTCTGCGAAGCCCGCGGCGGCCCCCGGAGCCCCGGCTCCAGCGGCTCCCTCCGGCTCCAGCGCCGGTGCCGCCCCTTCCGCCATAGCCCCGCAGTCCGCGCCGCCGCCGTCGGCCGCCAGGCCCACGCCGAAGGCGCAGCCCGCCAAGGCCCCGGCCGCCGT
>JABFXP010000675.1 GCA_013361685.1 Catenulispora sp. | reverse complement strand
CAACCTGATCCAGCAGGACGCCGCGAACCACCAGCAACACGGCCGCAACCTGGTCAACGGACTCAGCTCACTGACATACGGGACAGGATGATCCAGCGTGGGTAACCCGGTAAAGAAGATAGTTTCGAAGCTGACCTCGCTGACGAGTCACTTCCACGGGATCGGCGAACGGACCGGCAGCGCGGTGCACGGGCACGGAGGACACGTGCACGACGCCGCGAACAAGTTCGACGAGGAAGAGAAGAAGCTCGGCACCGAAGCCAAGGACAAGCTCGGCACCGAAGCCAACAAGCTGGAGTCCCAAGGCGCCCACGAGGCCGAAGCAGCTGCCCGGGCCAGCACCGCGGCCGCTGCCGTCCGGGGCCGGGCCGACGGGGCCGCCGCAGCAGCAGCGGCCAGTGAGCGGGCCAAGGTCGCCGAAGCCGCCGTCCGGGGCCGGGCCGAGGCCGAGCAGAAGATCCGCATCGACGCACTACGGGCCCAGGGCCACGGCCCCCAGCGCCACCTGGACCCCGACGACGAGACCCTGCAACGCCGCCTCGGCACCACCGAGTACAACCCCAACGGCAGCGTGAAGCTCAAGCAGGGCGGCCCCAACGTCAACCACGTCGCCTCCAAGGACTGGATCGACCCCGAGACCGGCACCACCATCGACGCCGAAACCGGCGGCCCCCACCGCTGCGGCGCCGTCGCCACCCGCTTCGACAACGCCGGCGACATGGTCAAGGTCGACGACTACGTCCGCAAATACATCGACCAGCACGGCGAACCGCCCACCTCGATCCCGATCAAGGACGTCCTCGGCGAAGACGGCCACAAGCGCCTGACCGGCTTCTACAAGGACCCCCAGGACCCCTCGAAGTATCTCCCGGTGGACTTCGAAGGCGGTAACATCACCCCGGTTTACAAGCTGGACGCGAACAACAAGTGGATCGCCCGCACGATCTTCCCGAACCCGCGCTTCGGCCGCCACCCCTAGATCGAGGACGATATGAACGACACCCTCTCCAAATTCATCGGCCTCTACCTCCGCTACGAACTCGCCGACGACTACATCGGCAACGACCGGACGGCCAAAGCCTTCGACGACGCCAACGACGGCGCCCTCAAAGCCGGCTTCGAGCACCTCCTCGCCACCCGGGAACTGACCCGCGAGGCCTACCTCGAACTCACCGACGTCGAGTTCCCCACCGAGGACGCCCTCTACGAGTACCTGCAGGCGGCCTACTCGTACATGTATGAGGGCTCAGGCACCTGGCCCGCACTCCCCGCCGACATCTGATCACCTGCCGATCAGACCACCCGGGTCCCCTTGGGCGGAAGCCGTCGATCACCAAGACGCCGGCTTCCGCCCACCGCGTTCCGCCATCGCATTCCAGGCCTGACCTCGAACAAACGCCAGCCGATATCAAGCGCTGACCCCGCTCCCCCATGAGCTACGATCACGCCACTGTCTCGCGGTGGGGAGCCGCGTTTTCGGGAGGGCTGAGGGTCCATGCGCCGCAACATCACATCCATCGCGCTTTCCACACTCGCCGTCGGCTCGGGACTCGCGGCGATCCATCCCGCCACCGCTGCCGCCGCCGACTCACCGAGCCCCTCGCAGCTCTCGTATCGTGCGGCTCCGGGGAACAGCGTCACCCCGACAGAGGCCGGCGTGTGGCCGTCGGTCGGCGTCAACGGCACCGCCTCGTGGCTGCAAGTCGCTGCCGACAACGGCAAGGACGGCCTGACCGCGACCCTGTCGGCGCCGACCGGCTCGAAGCTGACCGCCGGCACCACCTACAAGAACGTCGGCCGGAGTCCCGACTCCTCGTCAGCCGGACTGGACGTGAACTCCGTGTCCGGCGGCAACTGCTCGACATCGTTCGCGGATTTCACGGTCTACCAGATCGCCACCAACGCCAGCGGCACCGTCACCTCACTCGAAGTCGGCTTCGACTACCGCTGCTACGACGCCTCGGCTCCGCTCTTCGAAGGCCTGATCCGCTTCAACGCCACCGGCCCGTTGCCCGCCGGCGCACCGACCGGCCTGCCACCAGCCGCGCCGCAGGGCACGACCGGCCCGCTGGCGTTCGTCCGCAACGACCACATGATCATGGACACCGGCGGCGGAACCGACGGCACCGACCTGGGCTCGTCGACCGCGAAGCCGGCAAACGGCTACGCGGTGCCGGTCGGAGCGGCCGCCTGGTCTCCAACGGTCAATCGGATCGTCTACACCCGCGACTCCCGCCTGCACACCTTTCGGCCGGACGGAAGCGGCGACATCGCGATCACCGCGGACGGCCCGACCGTCGACCAGCCGGACCTGGACCCGGCGGTGGCACCGGACGGCATCGTCGCCTTCTCCCGCGGCCTGTCCATCATGCTGACGTCCCTCGACGGCAGCATGGCAGGCCACGAATACCCCCTGTACTCGTCCAACGAGTTCTACGCGACGCATCCGACCTGGGCCGCCGACGGCTCCCTGCTGTTCCAGCGCACGACCATCCCGAACGCCGCCGTCCCCACGACCCCGCCGCCACCGGACGTCTACCGCATCGCCGGCGGCCAGGCCACGCTGTTCATGGCCGACGCCGCGCAACCCGCGGTCTCGCCGGACGGAACCCGGATCGCCTTCCTGCGCGCCGACTCCCGCGGCGTCAAGCAACTCTTCACGGTGGCCGCCGACGGCGTCAGCGGCCTGGTCCAGCTCACCCACGACGACAGCGACGCCACCGAGCCCGCCTGGTCCCCGGACGGCCGCACCCTCGCCTACGAAATGCCGAACTGGCACGAAGTCGTCGAGATCCCGGCCGCCGGCGGCGCCCCGGTCGGCAGCATCCCGAACGCCGACGCGCCGGCCTGGCGGCCCGGGCCGCGTCCGTCCCACGTCACCCGGGTCGCCGGCGCCGACCGCATCCAGACGGCCATCGCCGCGTCCCACCACGACTTCGCCGACCACAACGCCGCCGACCGGTCGCGGGACCAAGCCGGAGCCGTCGTCCTGGCCCGCTCCGACACCTACGCCGACGCGCTCGGCGGCTCCTCCCTCGCGGTGCGCAAGAACGCACCCCTGCTGATCACCGATCCGACGGCACTGGCTCCGGACGTGGCGCACGAAATGCAACGCGTGCTGGCCCCCGGCGGAACGGTGTATCTGCTCGGCGGCACCAGCGCCCTGTCCCCTGCCGTGGCCACCGCAGTGCAGAAGATGCACTACACGGTAGTGCGCCTGGCCGGCCCGGACCGCTACGCCACCTCAACCGCGATCGCTCGCACCGTCGACCCGAACCCGAGAGTCGTACTGATCGCCAGCGGCGACAACTTCCCCGACGCCCTGGCCGCCGGCGCCACCGGCCAACCGCTCGTCCTCACCGCCGGGTCGAAGATGCCCTCGGCGACCGCCGCCTACCTCAATACCCTGACCCCCACCTCGAACGTCGGCGGCGGCAACACCCAGGTCGTCACCGTCGGCGGCCCCGGCGACAAGGCGGTGGTCGACGCCTACATGGCGGGGAAACTGGCCTGGGGCGAGGAGTTCCTCCGGGTCAAGCTCGTCGGCGACACCCGCCAGGACACCGCACTACTCGTGGCACGCTCCTTCTTCGGCGGCATGTCCGAAGCCGCGTTCGCGACGTCGGCGACCTGGCCCGACGCCCTGTCCGGCGGCGCGATGATCGGCCACGTGGGCGGTCCGCTGCTGCTGACCGACCCGAGCGGCCTCTACGGCCCCGACGCCGACTACATCCGCGAACTCGCCGAAGCCGGCGGCCTCACCAGCGCGGACGTCCTCGGCGGCCCGGCAGCCTTGCCACCGGCCATCTCCCAGCAACTCGCCGCGCAGCTCGGTGTCGCCGGCCACGTCATCGTCGATCAGGAGCACCACGACCCCCTTCCGCTGGGGACTCGAGCCACGTCTGACTCCGTCACCGCGAGCCGCTGATCCGGCTCCTCGACCTCAGCACAGCCTGCGGTACCGGCCTGCCGTCCCTCGTCCGACGGCAGGCCCAAACGCCCAGTCGCCCTTCAGCAGCCCCTTAAAGTTGATAATCGGCCGGTACTCGGCGCGGGCGAAGCCCGACGGCTGCCGAGGCCGCTCCGGCCACCGGATGAGAAGGGGGCATGACACGTCCACACTTGAGCCACCCGCACCTTCGCGCCCCACGCTGGAGGCTGTCGCAGCCGCAGTCGGCGTCTCCCGGGCGACGGTCTCCCGCGTGATCAACGGCGACCGCCGCGTCGGCGCCGACACCGTCGCGCGCGTCCGGGAAGCCATCGATCGCCTGGGCTACGTCCCCAACCAGGCCGCGCGCTCGTTGGTCACCCGCAGAACCGACGCGGTGGCGGTCGTCGTCGCCGAGCCGCAGGAGCGCGTCTTCATCGACCCGTTCTTCGGCACGATCTTCCGCGGCGTGGGCAAGGCCTTGGCCGAACGCGGTCTGCAGTTCGTACTGCTGCTCGTCGAAGGCGCCACCGACCGCGACAGCGTCGTGCGCTATCTGGCCGGCGGCCACGTCGACGGCGCGTTGGTCTTCGCCTTGAAAGCCGACGACCGACTGCCCGCCGCGGTAGCGAGGCTCGACCTGCCCGTCGTCTTCAGCGGCCGCCCCGACTGGCTACGCCACCAAGCCGCCAACGACGTCCTGTTCGTCGACGCCGACAACCGCGGCGGAGGCGCCACGGCGGCACGCCACCTGCTGTCCCTGGGCCGCTCGAAGATCGCGACGATCACCGGCCCGATGAACCAAACGGCGTCCACCGATCGCCTGCTCGGCTTCCGCGACGCGCTGCCCCACCTCGCCGACTCGCTCATCGTGGAGGCTGATTTCAGCCGGCACGGTGCCGCACGCGCCATGAACCTCCTCCTCGAACGCCACCCTGACGTCGACGCCGTCTTCGTCGCCTCCGACCTGATGGCCGGCGCCGCACTGGACGTGTTGCGTGAACACGGCCGCCGCGTGCCGGACGACGTCGCCGTCGTCGGCTTCGACGGCATCGCCGCGGTCGGCGAACAGACCACCCCACCTCTGACGTCCGTCCACCAGGACATCGAGAAGATGGGGCACCTCATGGTCGATCTGCTGACCCGGACGATCACCAAGCCCGACGAGCAGCGACCCGAGTCGGTCATCATCCCCACACATCTGATCCGGCGGCGGTCCGCCTAGCCGCGCGCAGACGAGGGCAGGTCCACCAATCGCCCCGCCCTCCTGCTGAGCGATGGCGTTCGCCAGCGCGCCCGATCCACCGAGCAGACGCAGTGCCCTGACACAGAGCATTGACATGCAAGGGCTCATGCTTTATCTCTTTACCTATGACGATAGATAAACCGATAAGCGGCGACGAGGGGTCGCCGATCGAGTTCCGGCTCGACCCGGGTTCAGGCGTACCGACCTACCTCCAGCTGGTCCAGCAGGTGGAACACGCGCTCCGGCTGGGATTTCTCCAGCCCGGCGACCGGCTGCCGAAGGTCAAAGAGGTCGTCGCCGGTCTGGCGATCAACCCGAACACGGTGCTCAAGGCCTACCGGGAACTCGAACGCAAAGGGCTGGCGGTCGGCCGTCCAGGCCAGGGCACCTTCGTCGACGGAACGCTCGGCACCACGCCGTTGCGGGAGCAGCAGGCGTTGCGTCGGGCGCTCACAGCCTGGATGCGCAGCGCCGACCAGGCAGGGCTCGACGAAGACGGCATGGTCGCCCTGTTCACCAACGCTCTGCACGATTTCCGGAAGACCACCGGGACGACGGGAGGTTCGGAGGTGATCGCCTCATGACCGGAATGCCGGAACAGAGCCTCGCCCTGGAGGCCAGCGGACTGGGCAAGCGTTACGGGTCGACGTGGGCACTCCGCGACTGCGGGCTCTCCATCCCCGAGGGACATGTCGTCGCGCTGGTCGGCCCCAACGGATCGGGTAAAACCACCCTGCTGCACCTCGCCGTCGGGCTGGCCACACCCACCACCGGCCGGGTCCGCGTCCAAGGCGGTCTGGACGCCGGAAGCCTTGAGGCGCTGGAATGCGTCGCCTTCGTAGCCCAGGACACCGCGCTCTACCCGAGCCTGTCGGTCGCCGACATGCTGCACCTCGCTCGCAACCTCAACACCGGCTTCGACTCGGCCCGCGCCGAAGCCCGCATCGCAGAGCTCGACATCCCCCCAACGCGCAAAGTCGGCAAGCTCTCCGGCGGGCAGCGCGCTCAAGTCGCCCTGACCCTCGCCCTGGCCAAGCGCCCCCGGCAGCTGATCCTGGACGAGCCGCTGTCCAGCCTCGACCCCCTGGCCCGCCACGACTTCATGGCGGCGCTCATGACAGCCGTCGCCGAGGACGGCATCTCCGTCATCTTCTCTTCCCACGTCGTCGCCGAACTGGAACGCGTCTGCGACTACCTAGTAGTCCTCGCCTCCGGTCAGGTCCAGGTCGCCGGCGAGGTCGACGACCTGCTCACCTCGCACCAGCTCTACACCGGCCCCGCCGCCCAAGCCGACCGCCTCGCAGCGACACTGCCCGTCGTCCGCGACCGACGCGCCGAAGCCCAGGCCCACCTGCTCGTCCGGACCAGCGGACGCCGAACAGAGGTGCCAACAGGCTGGGAAACCCACCAAGTCGGCCTGGAGGAAATGGTCCTGGCCTACCTCCGCGCCCCCGCCGCATCCGCGCTACCCGGTCCCCGTGAGCTGATAGGAAAGGGAGCCCGACCGTGACCACAGCAGTGACCGAATCCCCCACCGCGCCAACCCGGCCATCGCGGCCCCAACTACGCGCACTGACCTGGGTAACCTGGCGCCAGCACCGCACCGCCTCGGCCGGCCTGATCGGCGTACTCCTCCTCTGCGGCCTGTTGCTGCTCCAAAACGGCCTCACAATGCACGCCGACTTCCGCAGATTGGGCCTGGCCGACTGCATACCCGGCCACAAAAACCCAGCATGCCCGGTCCGCATCGACGCGTTCCATCACGACCTGGACCTCGTCACCCGCCTGACAGCAATCATCTTCCCGCTCCCAGTACTGTTCGGCATGTTCCTCGGCGCACCCCTGATCGCCCGCGAATTCGAATCCGGCACCCACCGCTTCGCCTTCACCCAAGGCGTAGGCCGCACCCGCTGGCTGGTCACCAAGATCACCCTGCTCGCAACCCTCACCATCGCATCAGCCGGCGCCTTCGCCACCATCGTCATCTGGTGGTACAGCCCCCTCGTGCCCTCACACGGCCGACTGGGAACAGGAAACCTGACCTACGAGGTCTACGGAACCGTCTTCATCGCCCGCGCCCTATTCGCACTCGCCCTGGGCATCTTCGCCGGCGCACTATTCCGCCGCGTAGTACCGGCGATCGCAGCCACCCTCGCAGGCTGGGTCGCCATCTTCACCGTAACCTTCGTCAGGCTACGATCACACTTCCTCACACCCCGCACGGTCATCAACGCAATGGCGCCGGGCAGCAACCCCTGGGTCATCACCGAGAAATGGACGGCACCTGACGGCCACACGCTCTCCACCACGGAGATCTCCACCGTGCAGAACACAGCCTCAACAACCGGCCACACGCAGGATATGTACGCCTACCTGGCCCACCAGGGCTACAGCTACAAGGCGACCTACTTCCCGCAAAACCGATTCTGGACCTTCCAAACCATCGAAGCCGGCAGCCTGACGCTCCTGTCCCTCCTGCTCCTCATAGCCACCGTCTGGCTCGTTCGCCGACATGCCGCCTAAGCAACGGCAACCCCACACCCCGACCCTGCGATATCGCCGAACCAACGGCCCCCGCCCGCCCCCTACCGCAGCCCCCACTGCTCCTTCGTCATCTCGTACCGCACACCCCCGAGCTCGGACCCCTCGACCGCCATCATGTCGTCCGGCGTCGGGATGTTCCCCACAAGCGTCATCCCAAGCTTCTCCATGACATTGCGCGAAGCCCGGTTCAAAGTCATCGTCTCAGCCCAGACCATACGAAGCCCCAGCTGCGTAAACCCCTTCGCAAGCAGCGCCTGCGACACCTCAGTGGCATAGCCCCGCCCCCACGCCGCCTGCCGCAACCGATAACCCAGCTCGGCCTCCTCACGCGGCCCACTCCGCAACGGACGCAGACAGAACCACCCGATAAACGCACCGCCATCCCTCTCATACGCGGCGAACAGACCAAGCTCATGCCCCCACCGCTCGTACCCGGCAAGGACGCTCGGAATGGCACGGTCGCGAACCACCTCCGGCGGCGTCGGGACACCGCCGCTCAGAAAGCGCATCACCGCCGGATCACTGTCCAGCTCGATCAGAAGGTCTGCGTCGTCGGCGGTAAAGAAGCGCAAAGCCACACGGTCGGTCTCGAG
>JABFXP010000454.1 GCA_013361685.1 Catenulispora sp. | reverse complement strand
CCGGAGCCTCGTTCCGCCACAGGCCCTCACCGCTGAACGGATTCTCCGCCAGTTCCCCGCGGAACGTTCGAAGCAGGAACTCGGCGAAGCCGCAGTCGTACCGCGCCCAGATCGGGCCCGACCGCGGGTTGTGACGCCGGATGACGATCGGCCAGGACTCCGGATCGCCGACCGGGCTGAAGAACGCCACGTCGTTGTTGGGGTTCGTCCCCCACGCGACCAGCCCGCCGGGCTCCAGGTAGGCGGGGTCGATCTCGTCACCGCCGTCGAAGTCCACGAACTGCTCGGCGGTCATCGGCGCGGCCCCGGGGCCGGCCCCGACCTCGTCGGCCGGGACCGGGGCCAGCACGGTCAGATAATCCGCGATGGCCCCGGACCCGTAGACCTCGCCGAACCATATGAAGTCGGCCGGAAGCGAGCTCCCGTACCCGCGCGCGATCTCGTCCGGGCTCAAGGGGGCGGTCTTCTCCGCCGGCGGTTCGAGAAGCCGGAGCAGTTCCTCCCGCGACGACATGGTCACCCTCCTCCTGGGTTCATGGCAGCCCTGTCCACAGCCGGTTGTGAATCTTGACGTCGAAGTGACCGGATCGGCACCACGGCTCAGCCGACGACCGCGGCCTCCTCCTCCGCCTCCTCATGCCCGGCCACGAACGCCTCCCACAGCGCCCCGTACGTCCCCCCGGCCGCGACCAGCTCCGCGTGCGTGCCGTCCTGCACGATCCGGCCGCCGTCCAGCACCAGGATCCGGTCGGCGCGGGCCGCCGTGGTCAGCCGGTGCGCGACCACCAGGGTGGTGCGGCGGTTCCCCGGTCGGCTCCCGTCCCGGTCCCGGCCTTCACTGCGAGACCGCGCGGCGCGGGAGCTCTCGGCCCGGGTCACCGCGGCCTCGGTGGCCAGGTCCAGCGACGAGGTGGCCTCGTCCAGGATCAGCACGTCCGGGTCGGCCAGTTCGGCGCGGGCCAGGGCCAGCAGCTGCCGCTGGCCGGCCGACAGGTTGCGGCCGCGTTCGGCCACCCGGTGGTGGAAGCCGCCGGGCAGGGTGGCGATCATCTGCTCGGCGCCGACGGCGCGGGCCGCGGCCTCGATCTCGCGGGGCGGGGCGTCCGGGCGGGCGTAGGCGATGGTCTCGGCGACCGTGCCGTCGAACAAGTACGCCTCCTGCGGGACCACGCCGAGGCGGTGCCGCCAGTCGGCCAGGTGGAAGGCGCGCAGGTCGTGGCCGCCGGCGGTGACCGTGCCCTCGGTCGGGTCGTAGAACCGGGCGACCATCTTCACGAAGGTGGACTTGCCGGCGCCGGTCTGCCCGACCAGCGCCACGGTCTGTCCGGCCGGGATGCGGACGCTGACGCCGTCCAGGGCCGGGCGCGCGTCCGGGCCGTAGGCGAAGGTGACGTCGTCGAACACGATGTCTCCCAGGTCGGCCGGCACCGGCTGCGGATGCTCCGGTTCCGGCGTGGACGGCGCGGTGCGCAGCAGGTCGCCGATCCGGCGCAGGCCGACCGCGGCCTGCTGGTAGCCGTCGAACACCTGGGAGAGCTGCTGCACCGGCGAGAACACCATGTCGATGTAGAGCAGGTAGGCGATCAGGGCGCCGGCGGTCAGCTCCCCGGAGTGCACCCGGGCGGCGCCGCCGGCCAGTACCAGCAGTCCCGCGACGTCGGCCAGGGCCTGCACGAACGGGAAGTACGTGGCGATGTACTTCTGCGCGCGCAGGCGGGAGACGCGGAACTCGTCGGAGAGTCCGGCGAAGCGCTTGGCGTTGGCGTCCTCGCGGCGGAAAGCCTGGGTGACGCGCATGCCCGCGACGTTCTCCTGCAGGTCGGCGTTGACCGCGGAGACCTTCTCCCGGGCCTCGGTGTAGGCCTTGCTGGATTTGGCGCGGAACACCGCGGTGGCGATCAGCAGCGGCGGCAGCACGCTGAGCGCGATCAGCGCCAGCTTCCAGTCGATGACGAACAGCGCGATCACGATGCCGAAGAACGACAGGACGCTGACGACCGCCTGTTGCAGACCGGTCTGCAGGAACGTCGACAGCGCGTCGACGTCGGTGGTCATCCGGGTCATGATGCGGCCGGAGAGCTCGCGCTCGTAGTAGTCCAGGCCCAGGCGCTGGAGCTGCGCGAACACCTTGACCCGCAGCGCGAACAGCAGCCGCTCGCCGGTGCGGCCGGTGACCACGTACTGGCAGGCGTTGATGCCGGTGTCGACCAGGACCACCGCCAGCGCGGCGACCGACACGGCCAGGATCGCCGACAGCGAGTGCGCCAGGATGCCGTTGTCGACGCCGTTGCGGATCAGCGCCGGCAGCGCCAGCCCGGCCGTGGTGTCGGCGGCGACCAGCAGCAGGCCGAGCAGCAGCGCGGCCCGGAACGGCCGCAGCAGGGTGCGCAGCGAGAAGCCGGGGTCGGCGGCGCGCGCCGTGGCCTGGTCGACGTGCGGGGTGTCGGTGGCCGCGGGCAGGGCCGCGACCTTCGCCAGCAGTTCGGGGGTCGGCGGCAAGGAGGCCAGGAAGCCGCCGAAGCCGCCACCGCCGCCGACCGCCGCGCCGGCTCCGGCCCGCATGCCGCCGCCTCCGCCGCCCATTCCGGGCAGGGCCGTGGAAGTGCCGCCGTTCGCCGCCGGGGCGTCGCCGTCGTCGTCGGACGGCCACAGGCTCGGGGTGATGCCGTCGACCTGGGGTTCGAGAGTGGCATGGCCGTTGACGTGGCCCATGGCACGGCCGTTGGCGGCCGCCCCGGCCGGCGCCTGGACCCGAGCCTCCTCAGGCAAGCTCTGCGAACCCTGCGACACCTGCAACGTCTGCGGACCCTGCGAAGCCCGCGTCGCCGCCGACAAGTCGCCGGCGTCGATGCCCTCCGCATCGTCCCCCGGTCCGGACAGCAGCAGCCGGTACAGCGGGCAGCGCGCGGTGAGCTCCTCGTGCGTGCCGGTGTCGATGACCCGGCCGGCGTCCAGCACCGCGATCCGGTCGGCCAGCGCCAGCGTGGAGCGGCGGTGCGCGATCAGGACCGTGGTCCGCCCGGCCATCACCCGGCGCAGCGTGTCGTGGATCTCGGCCTCGACGCGGGCGTCCACCGCGGAGGTGGCGTCGTCCAGGATCAGCACCCGCGGGTCGGTGATCAGGGCGCGCGCCAGGGCTATGCGCTGGCGCTGCCCGCCGGACAGGGTCAGGCCCTGCTCGCCGACGACGGTGTCGTACCCGTGCGGCAGCCGCTCGACGAACTCGTCGGCCTCGGCCATCCGCGCCGCGGCCCGCACCTGCTCGTCGGTGGCGTCGGGCCGGCCGTAGGCGATGTTGGCGCGGACCGAGTCGGAGAACAGGAAGCTGTCCTCCATGACCAGGCCGATGGCCTCGCGCAGGGAATTCATGGTGACGTCGCGGACGTCCTGGCCGCCGACCCGCACCGTGCCGCCCTGCACGTCGTAGAAGCGGGGGAGCAGCATCGAGACGGTGGACTTGCCGGAGCCGGAGGTGCCCACCAGCGCCACCGTCTCCCCGGGCCGCACGGTCAGGTCCAGGCCGCGCAGCACCGGCCGGGAGGCGACGTAGCCGAACACCGCGCCGTCGAACTCCACCCCGGCGGCCTGCCGCGGCAGCACCCGGGCGTCGGGCCGCTCGGTCACCACCGGCTGCGAGTCGACGATCTCGAAGATCCGCTCCACGCTCGCCCGCGCCTGCTGGCCGAGCGTCACCAGCGCCGAGAGCATCCGCACCGGCCCGAGCATCTGCGCCAGATAGGTGGAGAACGCCAGGAACGTGCCGAGCGAGATGGTGCCGCGCAACGCCAGCCACCCGCCCAGCGCCAACACCCCGACCTGCCCCAGTGCCGGGATCGCCATGATCGCGGGGTTGTACCGGGCCGAGAACCGCACGGCCCGCAGCCGCGAGGCGTACAGCCGGTCCCCGGCCGCCTCGAGCTTGCCGAGCTCCTGCTCCTCCTGCCCGAACCCCTTCACCACCCGCACGCCGCCGACCGCCGCGTCCACCACCCCGGCCAGCGCCGCGGCCTGCTGCTGCGCCTCCCACGTCGCCGGATACAGCCGCTTGCGCGCGGCCATCGACACCCACCACAAGCCGGGCCCGGCGGCCAGCGCGACCACCGTGAGCAGCGGTGACAGGAAGGCCATCACCACCAGCGACACCACGAACAGCAGCAGGCTGCCGGTCAGCATCGGCATCATGCCGAGCAGCCCCTGCACCATGGTGACGTCGGAGGTGGCCCGCGATATCAGCTGCCCGGTGGCCAACTCGTCCTGCCGGGCCCCGTCCAGCCGCGCCAGCGCCCCGAAGATGCGGTTCCGCAGATCGAACTGCACGTCCAGCGACAGCTTCCCGCCGACATAGCGGCGCAGCCGTGTGCCGAGGAAGTTGGCGACCGTGATCGCCAGCGCGAGCAGCACCCACGGCATCAGCGAGGACCGGCGCGTGATGATGACGTCGTCGATGATGTGCCGCTGCACCAGCGGCATCGCCGCGTTCGCCGCCATCGCGACGAGCGAGCCCCCGAACGCGATCAGGACGCTGTTCCGGTGCACCCACGTGACGGCCACCAGCCGCCGGAGCCAGGAGCCCCGCACGTCCTCGGCCGCGCTCTGCTTCTCGACGTCGACTCCGTTCCCGGGTGCCCCGTCGCGCTCAGCCTTCCTCACATCCACCCCTTGTCGTCGTCCACTCACCCGGCGCGCTCACCCTCCACCGCGGCCAGGTGCCGCGCCCGGTGCTCCGCGAACCGCCGGTCCAGGGCCCCGCCCAAAGCGTCGAAGCACCCCAGCAGCGCTTCCTGGCCGCCGTCCAGCTGCCCGGCGGCATCGGCCAGCAACGGCGCCACCGCCACGGCCAACGCCTCCTCGGCCTCCCGCAACGCCTCCGACCCGGCCTCGGTGATCCGCACCCGGACCACCCGCCGGTCTCCCGGATCCGCTTCCCGCTCCAGAAAACCCGCCGCCACCAGCGCGTCGGCGGCGGCGGTCAACGTCGGCTTGCGCACCGCGAGCTTGTCCGCCAACCGCGCCGACCGCTCCCCGCCGCTGCGCACCATCGACAACAACTGGTACTGCGGCAGGCTCAATCCGGTCTCCACCCGCTCCAGCGTGCGCCGCAGCCGTACCAGCACGTGCACGGCGTCCACCACGCGCTCCGCGGGCAGGCCGGCTAGTTGGTTCGACTCACTCATGGTTAGATGGTCTTACTTCTTAGTGGCAGCGTCAAGTCGGGAACTGCGACCATGGGCGCATGGACGCCCGGGGCGACGATGACGATGACGAGAACGACTTCGGCAGTGGTGACAGCGATGGCACCGTGCTGGTGCAGCTGGCGCGCGCTGAACTGCTGACCGGCGCGCGCCCCGACGCCGTGTTCGCGACGCTGGCCGAGGGCGCCCAGGACTACGGTGACGCCGCCCTCGCCGTGTGCGTGGCCGCAGGTGTCTCGCCTGAGCAAGCGCAAGAACGCTGGGCGGAAGTCGGCGCGGAACTGATATCGCAGGTAGAGCCCGACGACGCGGCCGAGCTCGGCTTCTTTCTGGAGCTGGCAGGCTTCTTCGACGTGCATCGGCAGCTCGATGAACGAGAGCAGCACATCCGTCGGCTGCTCGACAGGGCCCGCGCTGCGTCAGCCAATCTGCCCGGCGCCTACGCCTATGGTCTGCCCAGCGGCTACGCCTACGGGCTGGGCCGCAAGATGCAGACCGGGCGCCTGGGCGAAGCATTCGTCGCGATGGCCACTTTCGGAGCCCGGCGTCAGCATCCGATGCCGGCCGAGTACTGGAGCGACCTGCTAGCCGCGGCGGAACTGCTCGCCGTCTCCGGCGACGAGCAGTTCGACTCCTGCGTGGCCATATGCCGTCAGCAGCTCGACGCGCGGTCCTGAAGGCCGGCGCATCGCGCCGGCCGGTCTGGGAGGGGCGCCTTGCGGCCGGTCTCAGGAGGCTGCCGGCACCGCGACCGCGTCGAGGGCGGCGCGCGTTTCGGCGTCGAGCTCAATGGCGCCCGCGCTGAGGTTCTCGGCCAGGTGGGCGGGGTCGGCCGTGCCGGCGATCAGGAGCGTGTGCGCGTAGTGCCCCAGGTGCCAGGCCAGGCCGATCTGGGCCGGGGTGACGCCCAGGGCGGCGGCGGCTCGGCGCACGGCAGGCTGGTCGGCGACCTTGGGCCAGTTCGGGAAGGCTGAGCCGAGCGGGCAGAACGGCACCCAGGCGATGTCGTGCTCGCGGCACAGGTCGAGCACCGGTTCGCTGGTGCGGTCGACCGGGCTGTGGGAGTTCTGCACGCAGGCGATCCCCGCGGGCCGGGCCTGGCGGAGCTGGTCGGCGCTGACGTTGCTCAGCCCGATGCCCTCGATCTTGCCGGCGTCGCGCAGCGCCATGAGTTCGGCCAGCTGGCTGTCGAGATCGACGCGCTGGTCGCCCTCGGCGAGGATGCCGGGAGCGGTGTCGAGGCGGCGGAGGTTGACCACGGCCAGCCGCTCGGCGCCCAGGCGGGCGAGGTTCGCCTCGACGCCGGCCCGCAGCTGCTCCGGGCGCTGGGCGGGGACCAGGGCGCCGGCGGCGTCGCGCTCCGCGCCGACCTTGGTCGCCAGGACGAGGTCGTCGGGATAGGGGTGCAGCGCGGCGCGGATCAGGTCGTTGGCGTTGGCGGCGGCGGTTCCGTAGAACTCGGCCGTGTCGAGGTGGTTGACACCGCCGGCGACGGCCGTGCGCAGGATCGCCACGGCGTCGTCGGCGCTGACCGGCGGGCGGCCCGGCCGGTGCTCGGTCAGCTGCATCACGCCGAAGCCGATGCGGGCGACCTGGTGCCCGGCCAGGGTGGCGGTGCCGCCCGGCGCGCGGGTCTCAGCGGGGTGGCTGCTGCTCATGTCTCGCTCCCAGGTGTGAGATGGCATAGTGGAGGCACAACCGGAGGAACCTCCGGTTAGCCCCCACCCGGCACGCTAGCAGAAACGGAGGGACCTCCGCTTAATGGCCGCCCGACCGGACACCCCGCCCCGCGCGGACGCCCAACGCAACCGGCGACGCCTCATCGAGGTCGCCCAGCGCGCCTTCACCACCGGCGACGGCAAGGTCTCCCTGGAGGCGGTCGCCAAGCAGGCCGGCGTCGGCATCGGCACCCTCTACCGCCACTTCCCGACGCGGGAAGCCCTGGTCGAGGCGGTTTACCTGGCCGAGCGCGCCCGGCTGTGCGAGGCCGCGGACGAGCTGCTGGCCGAGCAGCCGCCGGAGCGCGCCCTGCGTGTCTGGATGGACCGCTTCGCCGACTACATCGCCACGAAGCGCGAGATGGCCGACGCCCTGCGCGCCCTGATCGCCGACGGCACCGTCACCCGCTCGCAGGCCCGGCAGGAGCTGTCCGTCGCGGTGCGCCGCCTGCTGGACGCCGGTGCCGCCGCCGGGACGGTGCGCGGGGACGTGGCGGCCGAGGACGTGGTCGTGGCGCTGGTGGGGGTGTTCTCGGTGTGTACTCTGCCCGAGCAGCGGGAGCAGGCGGGACGGCTGCTCGATCTGCTGATGGCCGGGTTGCTTCGCGGGTGAAGCCGGACGCTGCGCGGAGCCACCGGATCGCGCGGTCGGCAGCCGGCGCCGAGCTTGCTCACCCCGTCACGACGGGCATGACCGTCTCTTCGGCGAACTTGCGGAAGGTGGTGGGGGTGGTGTTCTCGGCGGTGCGCGGCGTGGCGGTGTTGATGCCGCGCTCGCCGGCGAGGTCCATGTCCATCACAGACTGCGCCATCGCCTCCGAGAAGCCCCTGCCGACGAGGAATTCTTTGACGGCGGTGCGGTCGTCGCGCTGGTATCGGACCGGCGTGCCGAGAACGTCGGTGAGGATTCCGGCGACGTCCCGGTAAGACAGATCCTCGCCGCCGAGGGACTCGACCGGATCCTGTCCGGTCCAGGTGCGGTCGAGCAGGTACTCGGCGGCCAGCGCCGCGATGTCCTGCGTCGCGATCCACGGCATGGGGAGATCGGCGGGCAGGGTGCCTGAGACGACCCCGTTCTGGATCGCGGCGGTCTGCCGGAGGATGTTGTCCATGAAGGTCGGCAGGGCCAGGGCGCGCACATGCGCACCGGTGCTGCGGAAGAGGTCTTCCATCGCGTGCGACGCGGAGATGTGGCCGGCATAGATCTGCGATCCGCGTCCGAGCGCGGAGATGATCACCACGCGCGGGACCGCGTGACGGACGACGGCGTCGGCACCCGGGATGGAGGCCGTCACGTACGCCTCGTAAGGACTGCTCGCGGTCGCGTCCGCCGGCATGAGCCAGAACAGCGCGTCGGCGCCGTCGAGGGCACGGTCCAGGGTGTCGCGGTCGCGGTGCGAGCCCACGACGATCTCAGCTTGCTCACGTACCTCGGCGGGCAGCTTGCCCGGGTCCCGGGCGATGAGCCGGACCGGCTCGCCGTGCTGGAGCAGCGTGGCGACGAGCTTGCTGCCGATCTGCCCGGTGGGGGCGGTAATCACAATCATGGATGATGGCTCCTGTCGCGGAAAGCGGAAGTAAACTCGACTGTACCGTATACTTAAGGTGGACGCCATGGCCCGACGCGGGGCAGCGCTGCGCGAGCACATCCTCGACACGGCGAAGCTCGCGTTCCTGGAAGACGGCTTCGAACGGACCTCCATGGACGCGATCGCGGCGCGCGCGGAGACGTCGAAGCGTTCTCTGTACGCGCACTTCCCGACGAAGGACGCGCTGTTCCTGGCCGTCGTCGAGCACATCCGCGCCCTGTTCGGGGCCCGGATGCGCACCCCGGCCGAGTACTCCGCGCAACCGTCGGAAGCGGTGGTGCTGTACTGCGGACGCTTCGTCCAGTTGCTGCGGTGGTCCTCGGTGGCCAGGACACTGCGTCTGGGCATCGCTGAAGCGGACCGGCTGCCGGACCTGGCGGCAGGCCTCTACGACGTCCTGTTCGAGGCCACCGCCGCCGACCTCGCGGCCCACCTGGCGGCGGCCTCGGGCATCGCGGCCGATGAGGCCCGGGCGGTGGCGGACGAGCTGATCGGCCTCGCCATCCACCCGGTGCTTCCCCGGCTGCTGTTCGGCGTCGAACCGTTCGTGGAGGACCTGCCGGAGGAGGGCCGGCTGGCGGCGGACGTCGACCTCGACCGGATCAGGCGTCTGGTCGGCGTGGTGCTGTCCGCGGCGCGCGCGACCTGAGGCGGGGTGCGGTCGGCGGGCGGGGCTGCGCCGGAGGAGACGGTGTCAGGCCGCCCGGAGCCCGCGCAGCGCCAGCTCGGCGAAGCGTTGTGAAGCCGCGACCCGGGCCTTCGTCGACCGGGCCTGGATGCCGTTGTTGGCCATGAGGACGAGGATCACGTCGTCGAGGACGACATCGGAACGCAGCTCGCCGGCGTCCTGGGCGCGGCGGATCAGTTCCGCGATCGACTTCAAGGCCCGCGCCCGGTCGGCGGCGAGATCGAGGGCGTGCGGGAAGGCCGAGACGAACGCCGCCGTGAAGCCGCGGTCCTGAGCGTGCAGTTCACAGAGCCGCTGGATGACCACGGCGAACCCGTGCCACGGCTCCGGGTCGGCAAGACCTTCGTCGACGATGGCGTAGCACGCGCGCATCTGGTCCCTGAAAGCCTCGGCGACCAGCAGCTCCTTGGTCGGAAACCGGCGGTAGAGCGTCGCCGGGCCGACGCCGGCCCGCCGCGCGACCTCCCGCATCGGCGCGTCCAGACCCTCGGCGGCGAACACCGCGCGAGCCGCTTCGAGGACGCGCTCGCGGTTGTCCCGGGCGTCGGAACGCAGCATGTGAGACGCCTGCTCGGCCATGCTCTCAGTTTAGCGAAACGGACGGGGGCGTCCGTTACCGTCGGCGCCGTGAAAGCAGTCGCGATACAGGCATTCGGCGGTCCCGAAGGACTCGCGCTCATCGACCTCCCCGCCCCCGAACCCGCCGCCGGACAGGTGCTGATCGCCACCGAGGCGATCGGCGTCGGCGGCGTCGACGCCATGATCCGCAGCGGCGCGTTGGCCGCGTACGGCTTCGAGCGCGGACACATCCTCGGCGGGGAAGTGGCGGGCACCGTGACGGCGGTCGGCGCCGAGGCCGACCCCTCGTGGCTCGGGCAGCGCGTGTGGGCGTTCACCGGCGTCGGCGGCGGCTACGCCGAACAGGCCGTCGCCCCGGCCGCCTCGCTCGTCCCGGTCCCGGCGGCGCTGCCGTCCGCCGACGCCGTCACGCTCGGCAATGCGGGCGTGGTGGCCCACTTCGGCCTGCGCCAGGCCCGCTTCGCCCCCGGCGAGTCGGTGTTGGTCCGCGGCGCGGCCGGCGGCATCGGCGTCATGGCGGTCCAGCTCGCCGCCCGGGCCGGAGCCGGCGCGGTCGCGGTCACGGCCTCGTCGGCCGAACGGGGCGACCGCCTCCGGCAGCTCGGCGCGACCCACGTGCTGGACCGCACCGGCGCGGGGGCGCCGGACGTCTACGACGTCATCATCGACGTCGTCGCCGGCGCGGACCTGCCCGCGTTCTTCGCCAAGCTGAACCCCAACGGGCGCCTGGTCGCCGTCGGCGCGGTCGCCGGCGATCCGCCGCCGGATTTCGGGACGCGGCTGTTCCAGGCGTTCCGCAAGTCGATGTCGTTCGCGACCTTCAGCGCGGACACCGTGTCCGGATCCGAGCGGCGCGCCGTGACCGCCCAGCAGTTCGCCGCCGCGACCCGCGGCGAGCTGAAGGCCGTGGTGCACGACGTGGTGCCGCTGGAGCAGGCTGCGGACGCTCACCGGATGATGCAGGAGGGTGAAGTGTTCGGCCGGATCGTGCTGACCCCGGCCGGAAGCCGCACGACCCGCGTCACGCCCCCGGCGCGTCCCGTCCCGACCGCCGCAGGATCAGATTGATCACCAGAGCCGTCCATCCCGTCTGGTGCGAGGCGCCGAGCCCCGCGCCGGTGTCGCCGTGGAAGTACTCGTGGAAGGGGATGAGATCGTGCCAGTCCGGGTTCTTCTGGAACAGCTCGTTCTCGCCGAACACCGGTCGCCGGCCGTCGGCGTCGTTGAGGAACAGCGACACCAGGCGTCGTGAGAGGTCGTCGGCTATCTCGCCGAGGGTCGCCTCGCGGCTCGGGGCCCGGCGCGCCGGAGGCTCCGTCGCCTCCGTGGGCGTCGGGTAGGGGATGCGGAACCGGTCGCCGAAGAAGCTGTGGTGACGGTCGAGGGCGTCGATGAGCATGTAGTTCACCGGGAACCAGACCGGGCCGCGCCAGTTGGAGTTCCCGCCGAACAGCGTCGAGCGTGATTCGGCCGGTTCGTAGCCGACGCTGTAGTCGGCCGCGCCGAGACGGACGGTGAAGGGCTCGGCGAGGTGGGCCCGTGACAGGGCTCTGAGACCGTGGTCGGAGAGGAACTCGTTCTCGTCGAGCATGCGCTCCAGCAGCCGCGGCAGCTGGTCGTGCCGGACCATGGTCAGCAGGCGCACGTCGCTGGCCGGCATCATGCGGCCGGCCAGGACGTCGGCGTAGTGCGGCTTGTTGGTGCGGTACCAGGCCAGGCGCCGTTCCAGCTCCGGCATCGCGGACAAGGCCGCCGAGGACACCGTGGCGGTGGCGCTCAGCGGCAGCAGGCCGACGACCGAGCGGACCCGCAGCGGCACGCCTTCCTGGCCCGGGACGCGGATCACGTCGTAGTAGAAGCCGTCCTCCTCGTTCCACAGCCCCTGGGTGTTGGCCGCCTGGACGATCAGCGCGAAGTGCTCGAAGAACTTGGTGACCATCTCGCCGTACTCGCTGTCCCTGGTCGCCAGGGTCAGGGCCATGTCCATCATGGTGAGCGTGAACAGCGCCATCCACGCCGTGCCGTCGCTCTGCTCCAGCTGCCCGCCGGCCGGGACGCCGGAGCTGCGGTCGAAGGGGCCGATGTTGTCCAGGCCCAGGAATCCGCCCTCGAAGACGTTCTTGCCCTCGGCGTCCAGACGGTTGACCCACCAGGTGAAGTTCAGCAGCAGGCGGTGGAAGACCCGCTTGAGGAAGCCGAAGTCGCGGCTCCCGTCGGCCTGGAACACCTGCAGCGCGGCCCAGGCGTGGACCGGGGGGTTCACGTCGCCGAAGTTCCACTCGTACGCCGGCATCTGGCCGCTGGGATGCAGGTACCAGTCCCGCAGCAGGAGTTGCAGCTGCTGCTTGGCGAACCCGGGGTCCACCCGGGCCAGGGCGACGGCGTGGAAGGCCAGGTCCCAGGCGGCGAACCACGGGTACTCCCAGGTGTCGGGCATGGCGATGACGTCGCGCGCCGACATGTGCCACCAGTGGGCGTTGCGCCGGGCCGCGCCGCCGATCGGGGCCGCGTGGCCGGGGTCGTGGTCCAGCCAGCGCGGCACGTTGTAGTGGTAGAACTGCTTGGACCACAGCAGGCTGCCGACGGCCTGGCGCAGCACCAGGGCCTCGTCGTCGGAGCAGGAGTCCGGGGTCAGCGCCGCGAAGAACTCCTCGGCCTCCTGCTCGCGCTGTTCCATCACCTGGTCGAAGCCGCGGCCCAGGAGTTTGGCGCGGGTCTGCTGCGGGACGCCGGGACCGGACATCCGCAGCCGCAGCCGGATCTCCGCGGACTGCCAGGCCGGGACGGTCAGCACGTAGCGCAGCGCGGCCTTGGTGCCGACGCGCTCGGGGTTGACGGTCGCGGCGCCGTCGACGACGTAGTCGTTGATCCCGTCCTTCGGGTAGGCGCTGTAGCCGCCGTAGCCCCACAGCCGCTCGCTGTTGGTCTCGTTGTCGCACACCAGCACCTCCGGGCTGCCCTCACCGATCAGTGACAGCGGCCTGAGATAGTCGTGGTCGGCGGCCAGCCGCGCGCCGTGGACCGTGATCCGCGGCACCGTGGTGTGTCCCGGCAGCCCCCAGGACCAGGTGTTGCGGAACCACAGCGTCGGCAGCACGTGCAGCGTGGCCGGCTCCAGGCTCATGTTCTCCACGCGCACGCGGATGCAGATGTCGTGGGGGCCGGCCTTCGCATAGTCCGCGGTGATCGCCCAGTACCGGTCCTCGTCGAAGATCCCGGTGTCCACGAGCTCGTATTCGGGGTCGGCGCCGCCCAGATCCCGCGTGGTGTCCAGCAGGTCGTGATACGGGAACTCGCGCTGCGGGTAGTGGTACCGCCAGCGCATCCAGGAATGGGTGGGGGTGGAGTCCAGAAACCACCAGTACTCTTTGACGTCCTCGCCGTGGTTGCCCTCCTGGCCGCTGACGCCGAACAGCCGCTCCTTCAGGATCGGGTCCACGCCGTTCCAGAAAGCGAGCGCGAAGCAGAACCGCTGCTGCTCGTCACAGATCCCGCCCAGGCCGTCCTCGTTCCAGCGGTAGGCGCGCGAACGCGCCTGGTCGTGCGGGAAGTAGTCCCAGGCGGTGCCGCCTTCGGAGTAGTCCTCGCGCACGGTTCCCCATGCGCGCTCGGCGAGATAGGGGCCCCATTCCCGCCAGGGCACACGGGCCGCGCCCTCGGCGTCGGCGGCGCTCAGGCGGATCCGCTCGGCGTCTTCCATGCGGCCCAGTGTGAACCCTGATGATTTCCGGCCGTTTCCGAAACGCAGATACTCGCGAATTCCGAACACGATGGCCTCACAGGCGCAACGTGGGTGCAATCTGCCTGGCCGATGCTTGTCGCACCGCCGAACACACGCCTTGAGCGGACGGCATCAGTGATCCCTGTCGAGGAGGCGAACCGATGACCGCGATCCCCACGTTCCGCAAAAGGAAGATCCTCATGCTCTCCTGGGAGTACCCGCCGGTCGTGGTCGGCGGTCTCGGACGGCATGTCCACGCCCTGGCCACCACCCTGGCCCGGGCCGGGCACGACGTGACCGTGGCCACCCGCCACGCCCCCGGCGCCCCCCTGGACGAAGTCGTCGACGGGGTCCGCGTGGTGCGGGCCCCGCAGGACCCGCCGGTCATCCCGCTGTCCACCGAACATCTGCTGGCCTGGGCCGTGGCCTTCAACCACACCCTGACCCGCACCGCCCTGCACGCCGCCCGGGGCGCGGGCTTCGAACTCGTCCACGCCCACGACTGGCTGGTCACCCATGCCGCCGTCACGGTCAAGGACCACCTGGGCATCCCGCTGGTGGCCACCATCCACGCCACCGAGGCCGGCCGGCACCAGGGCTGGCTGCCCGGCGACCTGAACCGCGGCATCCACTCCATCGAATGCTGGCTCGCCCAGGAGGCCGCCCGGGTCCTGGTCTGCTCCCGTTACATGCGTAGCGAGGTCTCGGTGCTGTTGGGCGTGCCGGCGTCCAAGATCGACGCCATCCCCAACGGCGTCGACATGCCGCGCTGGCGGGCCGAGCCCAAGCGGGTCGGCCTGGCCCGCGCGAAGTACGCCGGCAGCGGCCCGCTGGTGGGCTTCGCCGGGCGCCTGGTCCACGAGAAGGGCGTGCAACACCTGCTGCACGCGCTGCCGGAGTTGCGCCGCGCCCACCCCGGGCTGCGCGCGGTCATCTGCGGCGACGGCCCGAACCGGGGCGAGCTGGAGGATCTGTCCCGCTACCTGGGCCTGGAGCACACGGTCAGCTTCGGCGGATTCCTCGGCTCCGATCTGTCGGCCACGATGGCCGCCACCGACGCGATGGTGGTGCCGAGTCTGTATGAGCCGTTCGGCATGGTGGCGCTGGAGGCCGCCGCGGCCGGCGCGCCGCTGGCCGTCTCGGCGACCGGCGGGCTGGCCGAGATCGTCGAGCCGGGCGTCACCGGCGTGACCTTCCCGGCCCGCGACGAGGACGCGTTGGCACGGTCGGTGTCCACGCTGCTGGCCGACCGGTCCGGGGCGCGCCGGATGGTGGTCACGGCCAAGGCGATGGTGCGCCGCCGTTACGGCTGGCCGACGGTGGGGGAGCAGACGGCCGCGGCCTACGCGGCGGCCGTCGAGGGGGCGCCGCCGATGCCGGCCGGCCCGGAGGAGCTGTGGCAGTCCCGGCAGCAGCCGATCCACATACCGGAGGGCAACCTGCTGGAGTCGGCGGGGCTGGCGGCGTGACGGGGGCGACCGGAGTCGGCGGCGCCGGCGGTGCGGTCGGGGGGACCCGAACGCGCGGTGCGAGAGGCAGGAGCGGCGGGGTCGGCGGGGCCAGAACACGCGGTGCGGCAGGCAGGTCCGGTGCGGTCGGCGGTGCGGCCGACGGAACCGGCAGTGCGGTCGGCGAGACCGGCAGTGCGACAGGCGGAACCGGCGCAGTCGGCGGTGTGACCGGCAGAACCGGCAGAACCGGAACAACCGGAATAGCCGGAACGACCGGAACGACCGGCGTCGGCGCGACTGGCGGCGCGACCGGCACAGCCGGAACCAGCGGCGGGACCGGCGGCACGCCCGGCGGCCCCCGCTACTGGGACCGGTTCGGCGCCCACCCGGAACCGGGTGGCGCCCGGTTCGAGGTGTGGGCGCCGAACGCCCGGCGGGTCCAGGTGGCGGGCGACTTCAACGACTGGGATCCGGACCGCGCGGCGGAGTTGCACCGCGACGACCGGACCGGCTGCTGGCACGGCTTCGCCGAGGGCGCCGGGCAGTGGGACCGCTACAAGTACCGCGTGCTGTGCGCGGACGGCGTGTGGCGGCTGAAAGCCGATCCCGTGGCGTTCCACACCGAGACACCCCCGGCGGACGCTTCCCGGATCTTCGCCTCGTCCCACCAATGGCAGGACGCTGACTGGCTCAAGGCCCGCCGGGAGACGGCCGGCGAGCACGCAGCCCTGCCGATGTCGGTCTACGAGGTGCACCTGCCGTCGTGGCGGCGGGGACGCTCCTACCGGGACCTGGCCTCGGAGCTGGTGGACTACGTCCTCGGACTCGGGTTCACGCACGTGGAATTCCTGCCGCTGATGGAGCACCCCTTCGGCGGGTCCTGGGGCTACCAGACGACCGGGTTCTTCGCCCCGACCTCGCGGCTGGGGCATCCCGACGATCTGCGGTACCTGGTGGACCGGCTGCACGAGGCCGACATCGGGGTGCTGTTCGACTGGGTCCCGGCGCACTTCCCCCGGGACGCCTGGGCGCTGGCGCGTTTCGACGGCACCGCGCTCTACGAGCACCCCGATCCCCGGCGCGGCGAGCATCCGGACTGGGGGAGCCTCATATTCGACTTCGGGCGGTGGGAAGTCCGCGACTTCCTCATCGCCTCGGCGCTCTACTGGATCGAGGAGTTCCACGCCGACGGGCTCCGTGTGGACGCCGTCTCCTCGATGCTGCACCTGGACTATTCGCGGGGGCCCGGCCAGTGGGAGCCGAACGTGTACGGCGGCACGGAGAACCTGGAGGCCTCCGCACTGCTGAGACGTCTCAACGACGAGATCCACTCCCGGCACCCCGGCGTGGTGACGATCGCCGAGGAGTCCGCGGCGTGGCCGGGCGTGACCCGGCCGACGGCCGACGGCGGCCTCGGGTTCGACCTGAAGTGGAACATGGGCTGGATGAACGACACGCTGCGCTACGTGGAGCGTGATCCCGTCCACCGCAGCCACCATCATCGTGACCTGACACAGCCCTCGACCTACGCGTTCAGCGAGAACCACCTGCTGCCGCTGTCCCACGACGAGGTGGTCCACGGCAAGGGCTCCCTGGCCGGCAAGCAGCCCGGCGCGCGCGAGGAGCAGATGCGGGGACTGCGCGGACTGTTGGCGTATCAGTGGGCTTTCCCCGGCAAGAAACTGCTGTTCATGGGCGGCGAATTCGGTCAGCGGGCCGAGTGGAGCGAGGAGCGGGGGCTGGACTGGTTCGACGCCGACGCGGCCGAGGGGCGCGGACTGGCCCGGCTGGCCGCCGACGCGAACGCCTGGTACCGCGAGAACTCGGCGCTGTGGGTCCGCGACGCCGATCCGCTCGGCACCCGCTGGCTGGGGTCGGACGCCGGCGCGAACCTGCTGGCCTTCGCCAGGTTCGGCCGCTATGACGAGGGCACGGCGCTGGTCTGCGTCGCCAACTTCTCCGGCGTGCAGGTCCGGGACCACCGGATCGGCCTGCCGTGGCCCGGGATCTGGCGGGAGGTCCTCAACAGCGATGCGGCTGTCTATGGCGGCTCGGGGGTGGGGAACCTCGGCGAGGTGACCGCGACCGACGAACCGTGGTCGGGGGAGCCGGCTTCGGCACGCGTGACGCTCGGAGCCGGGGCCGCGGTGTGGTTCGCGGGGCGGCATCCGTCGTTCTAGCGGTGCTGGTTTGAACGCGTCGGACTGAGCAGATTGCCGCCGCCTCCGAGGATTCGGAGACGGCGGCGATCAGCTCGACAATGGCACGCCGCGCACTTAGTGGAGCGCGCTGCCCGCGGTCCAGGCCGACCAGCCGATGTTCCAGTCGGCGAAGCCGTTGTTGGAACGCACGACCTTCTCGTTGGAGTTCTTGACGATCACCGGATCGCCCAGCCCCACGGTCTTGTAGAACCACGCCGCGTCGTCCAGGCTCAGCCCGATGCAGCCGTGGCTGCCGTTGACCTTGCCGAACTTGCCCTCGTTCCACGGCGCGGCGTGGACGTAGGTGCCGGAATCCGTGAGCTGGACGGCGTAGCGGACGTCCTTGACGACGTAGCCGTCCGTGCCGAAGATGCCGACGGTCTTGGAGTCCATCGTGATGTCGTCGACCTTGCGCTGCACCACCATCGTGCCGTTCCAGGTGTCGAACCCGGGCTTGCCGGCGCTGATGAGGAGCTTCTTCAGCACCACGCCGTCCTGGGTGACGGTCATCGTCTTGGCGGCGACGTCGGCGGTCGCGACGATGGCGTGCGGGGAGATCGAGAAGGCGACGTCACGGTTCTGGTCGCCGTAGGCGCTGCCGGACTTCACACCGTCGAGGCGCATGTGCAGCGTCACCTTCGTGCCCGGCGTCCAGAAGTTCTGCGGGCGGTAGTCCACCCGCTGGTTGCCGTACCAGTACCAGGAGCCCTGCACCGCGGGTGTCGACTCGACGGTGAGGCCCTTCTCGACGGCGGCCTTGTCGGTGATCGGCTTGCTGAAGTCGATCGATATCGGCTGCGCGACGCCGACGACGGTGCCCGCGTCCGGCGTGTAGGTGCCCCGGAAGATCGCCGAGGGCTTGGAGGTGGTGAACTTCGACGTGGTCGTCGACTTCGCCCCGTCGGCGTTCTCGGCCACCACCGACACGCTGTAGCTCTTGTTCGTCCCCAGCGTCCCCGAAGACGTCCACGACGTCGCCGTCGCGTCCATCTGCCCCTGGACCGCCGCCCCGCCGGTCAGCACCGCGGTGACGGAGTCCAGCTTGCCGTTCGCCACACTCACCTGGACCTGCGAGTCGGGGTCGATGTCGGTGGCGTCGGCGGCCGGCGTGATCGTCACGACCGGCGGGGAGGCCGAACTCGGCGCGGTCGGCGGCGGGGTGTCGCCCGAGCCGCCGGAGGACCCCGGGCTGCCGGAGGACGAGGCGCTCGGCGTCGCCCCGGCGGCGCCGCTCGCGCCGGCCGCGGACTTCGAGCCGCTGCTACAGGCCGTTGCCACCACCGCTATGAAGGCCACCGACGCCGCAAGCCGCGTGACCGCGGCCAGACGTCGTTTTCCGCCGCCGGGTCGTACCGCCGATGTCCGCATGAGACGCAAGCTCCTCGTGTGCCAAGTCCATTCCTATGTCCTGCACGACGCCGCACCCCCCGGGGAGGTTGCGTCGATCTTGAACCTGTTGCACAACACACACACTCGGCCCGTCCATACCGCGGCGCCCGGATCAGCGGCGTTCGGCCTTCACCACGGCCTTGAGCGCGTCGACCGCGGTCTTCGCCTCGCGCAGGCTCGCGCCGGTGAGCTCCCGGTAGAGCTTGATGGCCTGGATCGGCTTGTCGCCGCGGACCAGCTCGAGAACGGGGTCCGTCACGTTCGGGGGAACGCGGTCCGTCAGCGGCGGCGCGCCGACGGTGGGAGCGGCATCCTGGTCGATGCCCAGATGCGCGAGGAGGAGGTCGAGCTTGGCCTCGATCGCGGCGAGTCGTTGCTCGGTGCTGATGCTGTCGGACGCCATGGCGCCGACACTATCGGTCGCCCCCGGGCGGCGAGGGCGGTGCGGACCGCCGCCGGGTTCGTCCTCTGAGCTGTCAGCAAATGACGAAATGGCGTGGCGCGCGGTAACCCGGCCGGACTAAGCACTATGATAGGCGGCCAGCCCGTCCGCCCGCATCACCGCGAGGAGCCGCCGCCGTGGCCGTTGACAACTTCGTTCACTTGCACGTGCACACCGAGTATTCGAAGTTGGACGGGGCCGCGAAGGTGAAGCCCTTGGTCGCGGAGGCTGTTCGTCTTGGTATGCCGGCAATCGGCATGTCGGACCACGGCAATATGTTCGGCGCCTACGACATGTGGAAGACGGCTAAGGATGCCCGCGGCGGCGGAGCGGACATCAAGCCCATTATCGGCATTGAGGCGTATGTGGCGCCGGAGTCCCGCTTCACCAAGAAGCCGGTGTTCTGGGGCGGCCCCTCGAATCAGCGCTCTACCTCGGGTGATGGCGATGAGGAAGAGGGCGGCAAGGACGTCTCCGGGCGCGGTGCCTATACCCACATCACTATGCAGTCGATCAATGCGACGGGCTTGAGGAACCTTTTCAAGTTGTCCTCGGTCGCTTCGTTCGAAGGGTTCTACAAAGCCCCGCGCATGGACCGGGAATTGATCGCCCAGCATTCCGAGGGAATCGTTGCCACTACCGGATGTCCTTCCGGTGAGGTACAGACCCGGTTGCGACTCGGACAGTTCGACGAAGCGGTGAAGACCGCTGCTTTCTATCAGGATGTCTTCGGCAAAGACAAGTATTTCGTAGAAGTCATGGACCACGGGCTGGGTCTGGAAAAACAAGTCCGAGAGGGATTGCTCGAGCTGTCCCGCAAGCTCGATATTCCTTTGCTGGCCACGAACGACTCCCATTACGTCACCGAGGACCAGGCCCCCGCCCACGACGCGATCCTGGCGATCGGCGTCGGACGGAACTTGGACGACCCGAAGCGATTCCGGCTCAACGGCAGCGGCTACTACGTGAAGTCCGCCGAGCAGATGCGGGAGGTTTTCCGCGAGCTCCCGCAGGCGTGCGACTCCTCGCTGCTGGTCGCCGAGATGGTCGCCCCCGACGCCTACGACGAGGTGTTCGCCGAGAACAAGAAGTGGATGCCGCAGTTCCCGGTTCCCGAGGGCGAGACTCAGGCTTCATGGCTGCGCAAAGAGGTGTACAAGGGTGCCCGCCTGCGCTTCGGCGAGAACCTGACCCAGGAGTACAAGGACCGCATCGAGCTGGAACTGGAGTTGATGGAGAGGCTGGACTTCTCCGCGTACTTCCTCATCGTCGGTGACATCTGCCAGTACGCCAAGAACAACGGCATCGCTCTGGGACCCGGCCGGGGTTCGGCCACCGGCTCGATGGTCGCCTACTGTCTGCGGATCACCGAGCTGGACCCGATCGAGCACAAGCTGCTGTTCGAGCGGTTCCTGAACCCCGAGCGCATCTCCCCTCCCGACATCGACCTCGACTTCGCCGACGACCGCCGCGAAGACATGCTGCGGTACGTCACCGAGTTGTACGGCGAGGCCAACGTCGCACAGGTCAACACCTTCGGCCGGATCAAGACCAAGGCCGCGATCAAGGACTCCTCCCGGATCCTGGGCTTCCCCTTCCAGATGGGCGAGCGCATCACCAAGGCGCTGCCGCCGGCGGTCATGGCGAAGGACATCCCGCTCTACGGGATCTTCGACGAGAAGCACGAGCGGTACAAGGAAGCCGGCGAGATCCGCGACCTGTACAACTCCGACCGCGACGTGGCCAAGGTCATCGACACCGCCCGCGGCATCGAGGGCATGATGCGCGGGTTCGGCGTCCACGCCTGCGCGGTCATCATCGGCTCCGAGCCGCTGACCAACGCCATCCCGCTGCACCGGCGGGACAAGGACGGCGCGATCATCACCGGGTTCGAATACCCGAGCTGCGAGTCCATGGGCCTGCTGAAGATGGACTTCCTGGGCCTGCGCAACCTCACGGTCACCACCGACGCCCTCCGCATGATCAAGGAGACCCACGGCGTCGACATCGACCTGAACACCCTGCCGCTGCACGACGAGAAGACCTTCGAGCTGATGTCCCGCGGCGACACGCTGGGCGTGTTCCAGCTGGACAACTCGGGCATGCGGGCGCTGCTGAAGCAGATGGGCGTCACCAAGTTCGGCGACATCGCCGCGGTCCTGGCCCTGTACCGGCCGGGCCCGATGGAAGCCAACTCGCACATCAACTACGCCGAACGGAAGAACGGCCGCCAGGAGGCCACGCCGATCCACCCGGAGCTGGCCGAGGTGCTGGCCCCGATCCTGGACGAGACCTACGGCCTGGTGGTCTACCAGGAGCAGGTCATGGCCATCGCCCGGAACCTGGCCGGCTACTCCCTCGGCGGCGCGGACATCCTGCGCAGGGCCATGGGCAAGAAGAAGAAGGAGGAGCTGGACAAACAGCACGAGACCTTCTTCGCGGGCATGGCCGCCAACGGCTACTCCGCGCAGGCCGCTCAGGCCGTGTGGGACGTGCTGGTGCCGTTCTCGTCCTACGGCTTCAACAAGTCCCACACCGCCGGCTACGGGATCGTTTCCTTCTGGACCGCCTACCTGAAGGCGAACTACCCGGCCGAGTACATGGCCGCGCTGCTGACGTCCGTCGGCGACAAGAAGGACACGATGGCCCTGTACCTGGCCGAGTGCCGCCGCATGGGCATCAAGGTGCTGCCGCCGGACGTCAACGACTCCGCGATGGGCTTCCACCCGGTCGGCTCCGACGTGCGCTTCGGCCTGGGCGCCATCCGCAACGTCGGCGAGAACGTCGTCGAGGCGATCATCGCCGCCCGCAAGGCCAAGGGCCGCTACAGCTCCTTCAACGACTTCCTGGACAAGGTGCCGATCGTGGTGTGCAACAAGCGCACCATCGAATCCCTGATCAAGGCCGGCGCCTTCGACTCCCTCGGCCACCCGCGCCGCGCCCTGGTGGAAGTCCACGAGCGGGCCGTGGACTCCATCGTCGGCTTGAAGAAGCAGGAGGCCATCGGGCAGGACTCGCTGTTCGGCGGCCTGGACGACGACGGCCCCGCCGCGTCGTTCGGCGGCGTGGAGATCCGCCCCGACGCTCCGGAGTGGGACCAGACCGTCAAGCTCAACTTCGAACGCGAGATGCTCGGCCTGTACGTGTCCAGCCACCCGTTGGACGGCGCGGAGATGCTCCTGGCCCGCAACCGCGACGTCTCCATCGCCGAGCTGCTGGAATCCGGCCGCACGGAGGGCTTCGTCGGCTTGTGCGGGCTCATCACCAGCGTCACCCGCAAGATCACCAAACAGGGCAACACCTGGGCGATCATCACTCTGGAAGACCACGACGCCGCTGTCGAAGTGCTGTTCTTCCCCAACCAGTACCAGCTCTACGCGGACTACCTGCGCGAGGACGAATGCGTGGCGATCAGCGGCTCCATCAAGGAACGCGACGGCTCGCTCAACCTGTCGGGCCAGGACCTCAAACCGCTGGAGCTGGCCGGCCTGGACTCGGCACAGACCGTCGTCATGCAGGTCCCCGCCCGCCGCATCAACGAGACGAGCATCAGGGAGCTGCGACGCATTCTGGAGGCGCACCCCGGTTCGCAGCCGGCGCAGCTGAACGTGATCGGCACTGACGCCATCGTTCGGTACGCTCTGCCGGCGTTTCCGGTCAACACGGGGAACGGCTTCTTCTCTGATCTCAAGATGTTGTTCGGGCCGTCGGTCATCGTTGTGTGAGGCCCGCTGCGCGACTTGTCGGCTCTAGCTGGCACGATGTCCGCCGTCGGAATGCTGGCGGCGGACATCGCAGAGGGGCGGACGTGGGCGAAGGCGAACAGTTCGGACCGGTGACGTGTTGACGGCGTCATGCCCGTGTACGGGCCAGGTGTACCTGTGAGCGCTGCGCTTACCGTCGAGATGTACCTGAACAACGGCCAGTTCTACATCGGCTCGACCGACTGGCCGGCGCTGGAACTGAAAGTCGGGTTCGACGCCGCGATCGCCGCGAACGACACGCATCTGCTCCTCAGAGCTGTCTCCCAATCGATGCCGGTAAGAGTTTCGGTGTCCACGGGCCATAGCGCGGCTCCCCGCGGCCACCTCATCTACGACGGCATGCTGTCCCTCCCGGACGGGAAGTTGTACGTAGGCACCCACCATCTCGGTGGGCCGTACGCCATCCTTCCCATCGGCTTCTCGTACCGCGTGCTGGTGTACGCCGACGAGGTCGGCCGCGAGGCGTCACGTTTCGCCGTCGTCCTCGACCCCGAGCATGTGCCCGACGATCAGGACCTGCGCCGCTGGCCGCCGGCACCGACGATGAAATCTGCTCCGCGGGACAACCCGGCCACCGATCTCGGCGTCTGGCTGGACGGCCACGACCGTGCCCGGCTCCGCCTCCAGCAGGCGTACCGCATCGTTCAGCGCGGCGCCCTGGAGGGGCATCTCGACGCGGCGGCGTGCGCGGTCCCCGTCAAAGACCTCGTGGGCGACATCCGCAAGGCGCGCATCGGCACGGACTTCCTGCTGCGCGGGATGGTGAAGCCCTGGCTGCGGTTACTTGACCCGGATGTCACCGAGGCTCTCGCCCACGCCGCGGTAGACAGCGCTCGCGACGTGCTCGTCAAGCACTTGGCCACACAGGAAACGACGGACGTCGTCGCCACGCGAATGGTGGAAGCGACCGACGGCGTGCTGGGCCGCGGCCTCGGGTACCACGTCCTGCTCTGGAAAGTCTGGCAAGAAAGCGGGCACGGCGAGGGCGAGATGACGGACCACTGAGGATGACCACCTCGGCCCAGTGAAATGCTTCCCCCTCAGGGCGGCGGAAGCGTCAGACTCGCAGCAACGTCTTGATAGCGCGGCGCTCGTCCATCGCCTTGTAGCCCTCGGCGGCCTGCTCCAGGGGGACTTCGAGGTCGAAGACCTTGCCGGGTTCGATGGTGCGGTCGCCGATCAGCTTGATCAGCTGCGGCAGGTACTGGCGTACCGGGGCGGGGCCGCCGTGCAGGTGGACGTGGGAGTAGAACAGCGCCCGGCCGTCGAGGGCGACGTCGTGGGAGACGCCGACGTAGCCGACGTGGCCGCCGGGGCGGGTGGAGCCGAGGGCCTGGGCCATGGACTGCTGGGTGCCGACCGCCTCGATCACCGAGTGGGCGCCCAGGCCGTTCGTCAGCTCCTTGATCCGGGCCACGCCCTCCTCGCCGCGTTCGGTGACGATGTCGGTGGCGCCGAACTCCAGGGCCAGCTTCTGGCGCGGTTCGTGGCGGCTCATCGCGATGATCCGCTCCGCGCCGAGCTGCCGGGCGGCCAGCACCGCGAGCAGACCGACCGCGCCGTCGCCGACGACCGCGACCGTCTTGCCGGGTCCGGCCTGGGCGGCGGTCGCGCCGAACCAGCCGGTGCCGAGGACGTCGGAGGCCGCCAGGTAGTCCGGGACCAGGTCGGCGTCGGGAACCTCGGGGGTGGCGACCAGGGTGCCGTCGGCCAGGGGCACCCGCTGGTACTGCGCCTGTGCGCCGCGGACCGGCTGGCGGTGGACGCAGGCGGACTGGTAGCCGGCGCGGCAGATCTCGCAGGTGTTGTCCGAGGCGAAGAACGAGCCGATCACGAACTGACCGGGCCGGATGGTCCGCACGTCGGCGCCGACCTCCTCCACGATGCCGGCGTACTCGTGGCCCATCGGGGTCGGGGCCGGCAGTCCGTCGGTTCCCCGGTACGGCCACAGGTCCGAGCCGCATACGCAGCTGGCGGACATGCGGATCACCGCGTCGGTCGGCTCGACGATCTTCGGGTCGTCGCGCTGCTCCACCCGCACGTCGCCGGGGGCGTGCATCACTACACCACGCATGATTTCGGCTCCTTCACCTGCTCCACATTGTGAGCTTCCGGATCAGGTGGACAAGTCTATCGACGAGAACCGAGGCGGACCCCACCGCCTGTAACCATGGTGCAAGAATGACTGCGTGACGGATGATCAGTCGACGACCCCGGCGGACGGCCCGAAGCGTCGGGGCGGACCGGTCACCATCGCCTACATAGCCGAAAGCGCCGGGGTGTCGGTACCGACGGTCTCGAAGGTGCTCAACGGCCGCCCCGGGGTCTCCGACGACACCCGGGCCCGGGTCGAGAACCTGATCATCGAGTACGGCTACCGCCGGCCGCCGCACCGCAGCAACACCCTGGAGCTGGTGTTCCGCGAGCTGGAGAGCATGTGGGCCGTGGAGATCATCCGCGGCGTCGAGCAGGTGGCCCGCAAACACCGGATCGGTGTGACGGTCTCCGAGTTCGGCCTGCACGACGCGATGCCCGAGCCGATGGACGACATGGTGGACCGGCGGCCCAAGGCGGTCCTGTCCGTCGCGCAGTTGTCCGATGCCGAGCGTGAGCAGCTGGCCGCCAACGGGATCCCGTTCGTCGTGTTCGACCCGATCACCGAGCTGCCCGAGGACGTCCCCTTCGTCGGCGCCACCAACTGGCGCGGCGGGCAGGCGGCGGCCCGCCATCTGCTCGAGCTCGGGCACCGGCGCATCGCCATGATCTGCGGTCCCGCCGGTCAGTCGTGCTTCGACGCCCGCAAGGGCGGATACACCTTCACCCTCACGGCGGCCGGCGTGCCCGTCGATCCGGCGCTGATCGTCGAAGCGCAGGCCACGCGGGAGGACGGCTACGCCGCCGCGCGCGGCCTGCTCGCGCTGGCGGACCGTCCCACCGCGCTGTTCGCCTCCAACGACCTGCAGGCGATCGGCGCCTACCAGGCCGTCCGCGAGGCCGGGCTGCGGATCCCCGAGGACGTGAGCGTGGTCGGCTTCGACGACCTGCCGGTGGTGGCGTGGCTGGACCCGCCGCTGACGACGGTCCACCAGCCGCTGAGCCAGATGGCGGCCACGGCCACGGAACTGGCCTTGGCGCTCGGCCGCGGCGAGGCGCCGCCGCAGCTCGGGGTGGAGCTCGCGACCACGCTCACGGTGCGGGGCAGCACGGCGCCGCCTGCTTCGGCGGGGTGAGTTCGGCCGGAGTCGGCGCCGATCGCTGGAGGACCGG
>JABFXP010000624.1 GCA_013361685.1 Catenulispora sp. | reverse complement strand
GCACGCGACCGTCGGGTACGACGACGTGACGGGGGTGGGGGCACCGAGCGTCGGGTACGTCATGTCGTATCGCCCTGAGAGCGGTACGCCTGGCAATCCGTAACTCGCGGCTGTGAGTGAGGGTCGGTCTCCGTGGTGCGTGCGCGCTGCGGAGACCGATTCGTTTAGGTGGACCGGGAACCGAAAGCCACGGGCACGCAGCGGGCACGAGGGCCCGAAGAAGACCCGTAAAACGCTGAGAGCCCACCTCCGCCGCGAGGGCCTGAGCTGGGCTCCAGATGTCAAGAGCGGATGACGGGAATCGAACCCGCACAATCTGCTTGGAAGGCAGAGACTCTACCATTGAGCTACATCCGCACCCGCGGCTCCGGGGACCCGCGCGTGCGTCTATCTTGGCACACTCCGTGCCTCGTTCTCACCCCGGTTCCCGGGGCGGCGCTGTTGTCAGGTGCGCCAGACCACTACCAGGGCGCGGTCGTCTTTCACGTTCGGCGCCACTTCGTTGATGAGGCGGTCGGCGCCGCCGGTGAAGCCGGTGGTGAGGCGGGTTTCGGCGGCGCCGAGGAGGCGGTCCAGGCCTTCTTCGAGGTCGCGGCCGGGGCGTTCGACGAGGCCGTCGGTGAACAGGAGGAGGGCGTCGCCGCGGTCCAGGCAGCCTTCGGTGGCGGGGAATTCGGCGTCGTCGAGGATGCCGAGGAGGGGGCCTTCGGCTTCTTCGGTGGACCAGCGGCCGGTTTTTGCTGTGAGGCGGGCGATCGGGGGGTGGCCTGCGCTGTGGAAGCGGTAGTGGCCGGTTTCCAGTTCGACGACGAGGTGGACGGCGGTGGCGAAGCCTTCGTCCCAGTCTTGGCGCAGGAGGTACTTGTTCGCTGCTGTGAGGAAGTCGCGGGAGGGGACGGTGCCGATCAGGCCGCCGAAGGCGCCGGAGAGGAGGAGGGCGCGGGTGCCCGCTGCCAGGCCCTTGCCGCTGACGTCGACCAGGCCGAGTTCGAGGGTCTGGCCGTGGGTGGGGGATTCGGGGTCCGGGTGGTCGGGGTCGGGGGGTGGGGGCAGGGGGGTGCCGCCGGGGACGGCTAGGACGCTTTCGGTGGTCTCGGCTCGGCGGGGTGCTGGGAAGGCGGGGTGGGACAGGGCGGCGATGAGGAAGTCGCCGGCGAAGGATTGGCCGCCGGCGGAGCGGATCGACATGTCGACATGCCAGTCGGCCGGAAGGCGGGGTACCAGTCCCTGGGCTCGGAGGCGTTCTCGCAGGTCGAACAGCATGGTCTCGCCGCGGGTGCCTTGGACGCCCAGGCGGAGGCGGGAGCGGGAGGTCAGTATCACCAGCGCCGCGGTGGCGAACACGGCCAGGGCGGCGCCGAAGGCCACGCCGGCTCGCTCGCGGTGCCAGGACACCGCCACCAGCACGGTGATGCAGACCATGAGCAGCAGCAGCTGCCCGCGCAGCTTCATCAGCAGTCCGCCGGCCAGGACCGGAAGCGCCAGCATGGCCGGTGTCCAGCCCTCGGGGAAGGCCACCGTCAGCATGCCGAAGCCGACCGCCACCATGCCCAGGGCCGGCAGCAGGTACAGATCGGAGGCCATGGCGTGGTCGGTGATCCACCGGCCGATTCTGCCGTCCCCGAAGCTGCCGCCGTCGCCGAAGCGACGGCGGCGCCCGGAGGCCGCTCGACCGCCGGACCGCCCGTTCCCCGAGTCCGCGGTCATGGGCGAACCATATCGGGAGTACGCCCCCTTCGTCACCCTCTGATCATCGGACGTCACGGTATGCGGCCGACGGGGGCGTTTGAGGTGCCTGAGACTCCCGGGGCCCGTCGGCGGGCCGAGTCGGCTACCGGGAGGGGAGGGGCGCACGAGGGCGCCCCAGGATGTACGAACCCTCAGGCGCCGGGCTTCTGGCACCCGGGGCACCAGAACAGGTTCCGGTCACGCACTCCGGCCGTCTCGATCGGCGTTCCGCACGCCAGGCACGGCTGACCGGTCCGCCGGTAGGCGTAGACCTCGCCGCCGTGGTCGTCCTTGCGCGGCGGACGGCCCATCGCCTCCGGCGTGTGCTCCGGCCGCACCGTGTCGATCCGGCCGATCCGCACCCCCTCGGCCATCAGCGCCACCAGGTCCGCCCAGATGCCGTCCCACTGCTCGCGGGTCAGGTCCCGGCCCTTGCGGTACGGGTCGATCCCGGCCCGGAACAGCACCTCGGCCCGGTAGACGTTGCCGACGCCGGACAGGACCGACTGCTCCATCAGCAGTTCGGCGATCGTCAGGGAACTGGCCGAGATCTTGCGCCAGGCCAGTTCCGGGTCGGCGTCCGCGCGCAGCGGGTCCGGGCCCAGTTTGCGGATCATGGCCCGGCGCTCGTCCGGTCCGTACAGATCGCAGGCCGAGGCGCCGCGCAGGTCGGCGTGGCCGGACTTGCCGACGAGGCGCACCCGCACCTGGCCCACCACCGGCCCGGGCGGCTCGTCGCTGACGGCGAACCGGCCGTACAGTCCGAGATGCACATGGATCCACCGGTCTCCGCCGAATCCGATGAAAAGGTGTTTTCCGTGCGCGTCGGAGCCGGTGTACGGGAGTTCGGCGATCAGCTTCGCTCCCGCGTCGAAACGCCCCTGCGGGCTGGTGACCTCGGACAACGGCGATCCGGAGTCAAGCTCAGGGGTGAACACGGCGTCGAGTTTGCCGGCAAGACGGTGAATCACGTGACCTTCGGGCATACCAAAGACACTACGCGTCCCCACTGACACTCGATCTTGACGAAGGCGGAAGCCGATGACCATTGAGAGCCTCGGCCGGAAGAACGGCCCCAAACCCGGGGAGCACGGCCTCGCGGCCAACCGCCACAGCCGCCGGCCGCAGCCGGAGACGCGGGCGGTGCCCACCGCCCGGCCCAAGCCGGCGCCCCCGCGGCCCGCCCCCGGCGACGAGGCCCGGCGCGCCGCCCCGAACGGACCGCAGGGGCCGAAGGCCGAGGGGAACCCCACCCGTACCGGCCAGGCCCCCGGGAGCCGGGACCGCGCACCGACGCCGGGCCAGGGACCGCTTCAAAGTCAGGGACAGGGTCAGGGCGGCCCCGGCCAGGGGCCGATGCAGAAACGCGGCCGCGACGGGAAGACCGAGGGCCAGGCCCGGGGCGGCGACCGCTCCCTGTACGACGGCGGCTCCCCCTCCGCCAACCGCCTGGGACCGGCGAAGGCGATGCGGGCGCGGGACGTCTCCCGCCCGAGCAGTTGGTAGGACTGTCAGCGTTATCAAGGACGGCGACATCAAAGACGACGAAGCCCCCGGCACCGACGAAGCTGAAGGCCCGGCCACACATCGTGGCCGGGCCTTCAGCATTTCAAGCCCTACACCGGTCGGGATGACAGGATTTGAACCTGCGACATCGTGCCCCCAAAGCACGCGCGCTACCAAGCTGCGCCACATCCCGGTTCTCGCGACAGCAGGTTAGCACTGTGGTCCGGCCTCAGTCCCGGCGCTTTTCGCGACGGGAGCGGCGATCGGGGGTCAGTCGAAGACCGGGTCCTGAGTCCGGGTCCGCTTCAGCTCGAAGAAGCCCGGGGTGGAGGCCACGAGCAGGCAGCCGTCCCAGAGCTTGCCGGCCGCCTCGCCCTTCGGCGCCGGGGTGACCACCGGGCCGAAGAAGGCCACGCCGTTCACCGCCACCACCGGGGTGCCGACGTCCTGGCCGACCAGGCCGATGCCCTCGGCGTGCGACTTGCGCAGGGCCTCGTCGTAGCGGTCGGTGTCGGCGGCGTCGGCCAGCGAGGCGGGCAGGCCGGCCTCCTGGAGCGCCTCGATGATCACCTCGCGGGTGTAGTCGCGGCCGCCGGGGTGCTTGCGGGTGCCCAGAGCCGTGTAGAGCGGGAGCACGTATTCGTCGCCGTACTCCTGCTGGGCGGCGATCACCACGCGGACCGGGCCCCAGCCCCGGTCCATCATCTCCCGGTAGTTGGCCGGCAGGTCCTCGCGGTTCTCGTTCAGCACCGACAGCGACATCACGTGCCAGCGGACGTCCACCGGACGGGTCTTCTCAACCTCAAGCATCCAGCGGGACGTCATCCAGGCCCACGGACACAGCGGGTCGAACCAGAAATCGGCTACGTCGCGGGTAGGGGCGGGCGACGGGTGGGGAGGAGAGCTCATGCTGCCGTGCAACGCCCGCAGACCTGCGCGTAATCCCGGAGGCGGCCAAGTGGGCGATCGTGCAAGGATCGTTGGCAAACCATCCACTCGAGGCGACAAGGAGCCGTGCAAGGGTGCCCGGTACTAATCTGACCCGCGAGGAGGCCCAGGAGCGCGCCGCGCTGCTGGACGTCCAGTCCTATGAAGTGAAACTGGACTGGTCCGACGCCCCGGATCCGGAGGCGAAGACCTATACGTCCGAGACGACGGTGCGCTTCCGAGCGCAGACCGCCGGCGCCTCGACCTTCATCGACCTGATCGCCCCGTCCGTGCGGGAGATCACTCTGAACGGCCTGACCGTGGACCCCGCCGAGGCGTTCAAGGACAGCCGCATCGCGCTGACCGGCCTGCTGGCCGAGAACGAGCTGCGGGTGGTGGCCGACTGCGCCTACATGAACACCGGCGAGGGCCTGCACCGGATGATCGACCCGGTGGACGGCGAGGCCTACCTCTACAGCCAGTTCGAGGTGCCGGACTCGCGCCGCGTCTTCGCGGTCTTCGAGCAGCCGGACCTGAAGGCGACCTTCACCTTCACGGTCACCACGCCGCAGGGCTGGGAGGTCTTCTCCAACTCGCCGACCCCGTCGCCGGAGCCGGGCGCGGACGACACGGCGGTCTGGGCGTTCGCCCCGACGCCGCGCATCTCCTCCTACATCACCGCGCTGGTGGCCGGGAAGTACCACGTGGCGCGGGCCGAGCACACGACCAAGCGCGGCCAGAAGATCCCGATGGCGGTGGCGGTGCGCACCTCGCTGAGCGAGTACCTGCGTGCCGAGGAGATCTTCGAGGTCACGCGGCAGGGCTTCGACTTCTTCACCGAGAAGTTCCAGCGCGACTACCCGTTCGCCAAGTACGACCAGTTGTTCGTGCCGGAGTTCAACGCCGGGGCGATGGAGAACGCCGGCTGCGTCACCTTCCGCGAGGAGATGATCTTCCGCTCGAAGGTCACCGACGCCGCGTACGAGCAGCGCGCCGAGGTCATCCTGCACGAGATGGCGCACATGTGGTTCGGCGACCTGGTCACCATGCAGTGGTGGAACGACCTGTGGCTGAACGAGTCGTTCGCCACCTTCACGGCGTTCTACGCGATGGTCGCGGCCACCCGGTTCAAGGACGCCTGGACCACCTTCGCCAACGGCGAGAAGTCCTGGGGCTACCGTCAGGACCAGCTGCCCAGCACCCACCCGATCGTCGCGGAGATCCGCGACCTGGAGGACGTGCTGGTCAACTTCGACGGCATCACCTACGCCAAGGGCGCCTCGGTGCTCAAGCAGCTGGTGGCCTGGGTCGGCGACGACCACTTCTTCGAGGGCGTGCGGACCTACTTCAACCGGCACGCCTGGGGCAACACCACGCTGGCCGACCTGCTCGGCGCGCTGGAGGAGACCTCGGGCCGGGACCTGAAGGAGTGGTCCGAGCTCTGGCTGGAGACCGCCGGCCCGAACACGCTGCGGCCGGTCTACGAGGTCGACGACGCCGGGAACTTCACCAGCTTCACGGTGGAGCAGGAGGGCTTCTCCGAGCAGTACCCGACGCTGCGCCCGCACCGCCTGGCCGTCGGCCTGTACAACATGGTGGACGGCGCGCTGGTCCGCACCGGCCGGGTCGAGCTGGACGTCACCGGGGCCCGCACCGCGGTCCCGGAGCTGGTCGGCCAGGCCCGCCCGGCGCTGGTGCTGCTCAACGACGACGACCTCACCTACGCCAAGATCCGCCTGGACGAGCACTCGATGGCGACCCTGGTGGAGCACATCGGCGACTTCGCCGAGTCGCTGCCCCGCACCCTGTGCTGGGGCGCCGCCTGGGACATGCTGCGCAACGCCGAGCTGGCCGCGCGCGACTACATCAAGCTGGTCCTCGGCGGCATCGGCCGGGAGAGCGACATCGGCGTGGCGCAGCTGCTGCAGCGGCAGGCCCGCGGCGCGGTCGAGCTGTTCGCCGACCCGGCGTGGCGGCCGACCGGCCAGGCCGCGCTGGCCGAGGCCTCGTGGCAGCACCTGCGGGCCGCCGCGCCCGGCTCGGACTTCCAGCTGGCCTGGGCCCGGGCCTTCGCCGGCACCGCGCTCACCGACGAGCAGCTGGCCTACGTGGCCGCGCTGCTCGACGGCTCGCAGACGCTGGAAGGCCTGACCGTCGACACCGAGATGCGCTGGGCGCTGCTGCTGGCGCTGGTCACCGCGGGCCGCGCGGACCTGCCGGAGATCGAAGCCGAGCTGGCCCGGGACAAGACCGCCACCGGCGAGCGGTACGCGCTGCAGGCGCGCGCCTCCCGCCCCACCGCCGAGGCCAAGGCCGAGGCCTGGGCGTCGGTGGTGGAGGGCGACACGCTGGCCAACCACACGGTGGCCTCGGTGATCACCGGGTTCCAGTCCGCGCCGGCCGCCAAGCGGGACGAGCTGCTCAAGCCGTACGTCGAGAAGTTCTTCGCGGCGGTGGAAGGCGTGTGGAGCAACCGCACGCACGAGATCGCCACGCAGATCGTGACCGGCCTGTACCCGAACTACGTGATCGAGCAGGGCACGCTGGACGCCACGAACCGGTTCCTGGACGGCGCGCAGCCGGTCCCGGCGCTGCGCCGGCTGCTCGTGGAGGCCGCGGACACCATCGCGCGGTGCCTGAAGGCGCAGGAGAAGGACCGGTCGGCGGCCTGAGCGGCCGATCGCGAGCGGGGAACGACGGAGCGGCCCGGGCGGTTTTCCGCCCGGGCCGCTCCGTGTCCGCCGACTGCTGAAGTCGCCGTGTGCTCCTTGTGTGCGCTGCCTGCTCGCGGCCTTACGGCTGGCCGCCGTGCAGCACCGTCGCCTTCTGCGCGTGCTCCATCAGCGACCCCAGGCCGTTGACGATCCCGCCGGCCAGGTCGCCGAGCGCGAAGGTGGAGGCCATGGCGGCCGCGGCCAGGCCGGCGGCCCGGTCGTCGACCCGGCGCTTGGCCTCGGCGCCGGTCACGATCTCCAGCTGGTTGCGCCGCGGGTCGACGACCACCAGCACGGCGAGGTCGGCACCGTCCAGCTGCCGGTGCAGCCGCAGCGCCTGGGCGCGCAGGTCGCCCTCGACCGAGCCGACGTACACGGAGAACGTCAGGCCGGTCTGCGCCTCGGCGGTGGCGATCGCCTTGGCGATGTCCTGCTCCTGTCGGGCGCTGAACGCGTCACCAGCGGGCACTGGCGCCTCCCTCGGTCTGGGCCACCGTGGCGACCGCGGTGAGCTCCTTGAGCGAGGTGCCGGTCAGCGCGCGCTCGGCGGACTCGCCGCGGTCGTCGCGCGGGCCGCCGAACCAGACCGGCGCCGCCCACCAGCTGAGCTGGTGCGGGCGGTAGCGGTTGCCGCGCGCGATGGACGGCGCGAGCACCAGCAGGGCGATCACAGCGAAGATCGCCAGCGGGATGCCGATGTAGATGAGGATGGTGGCGACGGCGGACAAGCCGGGGCCCGGGTCGTCGCCGGCGTCCCGGTGCAGGGCGAACGCCGGGGCCGTCAGCAGCAGGGGCACCGCCGCGAGCGAGCCGATCGTCGCCGCCCGCAACGCCCGCCGCGTCACCGCTTCGGGGGTGGTCGGTGTTTTCACGTCTCCACCGTATCTGACGTGGCCTCACGCTCGAAAAGCAGGGGCCGCCCCCGGATACTTCCGGGGACGGCCCACGCGCGGTGCCGGCTAAGGGGCACTCACGTCAGGCGGCCGCGAACGCGCCGTCGAGCGTGAAGCCCTTGGCGTCGCCGCCATACGCCTCCAAATAAGGCGACCAGCGCGGGTCCTGTCTTCCTGAGGACAGAATCCGCCAAGCCGAACCGGCCGGCTGGACCGGGGTCCGGCGCATCCGCCAGCCCAGGTCGGAGAACGGACGGTCCGCCTTCACATGATTGCAGCGCCGGCAGGCCGAGACGACGTTGTCCCAGGCGTGCTGTCCGCCACGCGAACGCGGTATCACATGGTCGATGCTGGTCGCCGGAGCGTCGCAGTAGACGCACCGGCCGCCGTCGCGCGCGAAGATCGCACGGCGGGTCAGCGGCACCGCCCGGCGGTTCGGGACCTTGATGTAGCGGGTCAGCCGGATCACCGAGGGCGCGGGCATCGACCAGGTGGCCGCGTGGAGCAGGTCGCCGGATCCCTCAAGGGTGACGGCCTTGTCGCTGAGGATCAGAACCACTGCG
>JABFXP010000467.1 GCA_013361685.1 Catenulispora sp. | reverse complement strand
CCTCACACATCAAAGCCCTCCATCGCCTGGAGGACTTCCGCAGTGGTCGGCATCGCCGTGGAGCACTCGATCCGAGCCGTCACCAGCGCCCCGGCGGCGCTCGCGAACCGCAGCGTCCGCTCCAGCGGCCAGCCCTCGAGCAGGGCGTGGCACAGCGCGCCGCCGAAGGCGTCGCCGGCGCCGAGGCCGTTGACCACCTTGACCGGCAGCGCCGGTATCTCCAAGGCCGCCTCGGCGGTCCGCGCCAGGACCCCGTCCGGACCGAGCTTCACCACCGCCAGCGCCGGTCCCAGGCCGAGCAGCGCCTCGGCGGCGCGGTGCGGGTCGCGCTCCCCCACCGCCGTGAAGCACTCCTCGAGGTTGCCGACCGCCACGGTGACCTGCGGCAGCGCCCGGCGCGCGGCGCGGCCGGCGGCGGCCTGGGAGTCCCAGAACTGCGGCCGGTAGTCGAGATCGAGGACGGTGGCCGGGGCGCGGTCCCGGATCTGCCAGGCGGCGTGGTGCGCCGAGCGGCTCGGTTCGGCGGACAGCCCGGTGACGGTGGCCCAGAAGACCCCGGCGCCGGCGATGGCCGGCAGGTCCAGCTCGTCGGGCGCGATCGTCAGGTCCGGGGCTTTGGGCCAGCGGTAGAAGTAGATCGGGAAGTCGTCCGGCGGGAACATCTCGCAGAAGGTGACCGGGGTCGGCAGGCCGTCCACTTCGGCCAGGAACGCGTCGTCCACGCCGAAGCCGCGCAGCGCGCGCCGGACGTAGCGGCCGAAGGGGTCCTTGCCGACCCGGGTGACGACCGCGGTGCGGCGGCCGTGCAGGGCGGCGGCCACGGCGACGTTGGTGGCACTGCCGCCCAGGAACTTTCCGAAGGTTTCGACGTCCTCCAGGCCGACGCCGATCTGCAGCGGGTAGACGTCCACGCCGACGCGGCCCATGGTGATGACGTCATAGGTCATGGCAGGCTCTCCAGGAAGGCGACGCCGGCGCGCACCGCGGCCGACGGGCCGGTCCCGTCGTCGGGATCGGAGTCCAGGACGGTGTCCTGCTCCAACACGTACCAGCCCTGATATCCGTTCCCTTCCAGGGCCGCCACGACGCCTGCGATGTCGGCGTCGCCTTCGCCCGGGCGGGTGTACAGGCCGGCGCGGACGGCGTCGTGGTAGGTCAGGGAGTCCGCGCGGACCCGGGCGGCCAGGGCGGCGTCGACGTCCTTCACGTGGGTGTGCAGGATCCGGTCGGGCGCCTGCCGGGCGACGAGCGCCGGGTCGCCGCCGGCGGCGAACAGGTGCCCGGTGTCCAGGCACAGCGGGGTGACCGAGCGCTCCAGCAGCCGGTCCACGTCCTCGCCGGTCTCGATCATGGTGCCCAGGTGCGGATGCAGGCAGGCGCGGATGCCGAGTTCGGCGGCGCGGGCGCGGACCCGGTCCAGGTTCCAGAACAGGCGGCGCCAGCCGGAGTCGTCGAGCTCGGGGCGGGACTCGTAGCCGTCGCGGCCGGTGGCGGCGGCCAGCACCAGCAGGTCGGCCTGGGTGGTGAAGCCGCTGTAAAGGGCCTGCTTCACCGCGGGCCAGGGGTCGTGACCGGGTTCGTGCAGGACCACCGGGACGAAGCCGCCGATCGCGGACAGGTGGTGCTTGTCCAGCAGCGCGCGCCGTTTGGCGGGGTCGGCGGGCAGGAAGCCGTCGGGGCCGAACTCGGTGGCGGACAGGCCGGCGGCGTGCATCTCGCCCAGGACGCGGTCGGCGGGGAGCTGGTGTCCCCAGCCGGGGACTTCGCACACGCCCCAGCTGATCGGCGCCCCGGCGATGCGGGCGGCAAGCGGCACCGGGAGGCGGTCCGCGTGGTCTGCGGGCTCCGCGTGGTCCCCGGGGCCGGTCACCGCCGCACCTCCGCGAGCGTGACCGGCCGGTTCTCGGCGCGGGAGAGGTCGCAGGCCTCGGCGATGTAGAGCGCTTCCAGCGCGTCGGCGACGGTGCACGGGTTCTCGGCGCGGCCCTCGGCGTAGTCGACGAAGGCTTGCAGCTCTCTGACATAGGCTTCGTGGAAGCGGCTCATGAAGCTGGGGTGCGGCGGCCCCTCGGGCCAGGTGCACACGCCGGTGCGGGGCGGGTTCCCGACCGGGCGCAGCGGCAGCGAGCCGTCGTAGCCGGCGCCGACGGTGCCGTGCGTGCCCTGGACCTCCAGGGTGACGGCGTAGCCGGCGCCGTGGTAGCGCGTGGCGGTGACGGTGGCCAGCGCGTCGTCGTCCAGCCGCAGCACGGCGGCGGCGGTGTCGACGTCACCGGAGGCGGCGAAGAACGGCTCGCCGCGCGCCGACCCGGTGGCGAACACCGAGACCACCTCGCGGCCGGTGACCCAGCGGATGGCGTCGAAGTCGTGGATGCTGCAGTCCTTGAAGACGCCGCCGGAGGTGGCGATGTAGGCGGCCGGGGGCGGCGTCGGGTCGCAGGTCTGGCCGCGCAGGGTGTGCACGCGGCCCAGGGCGCCGCGGCCGACCTCGGCGCGGGCGGCGGCGTAACCGGCGTCGAAGCGGCGTTGGAAGCCGATCTGCACGCGGCCGCCGTGTTTGTCGACGCTGTTGACGATCTCCAGGGTGCGGGCGCTGGTGTCGGCGGCGGGTTTCTCGCAGAACACCGGGATGCCGGCGGCGACACCGCGGTCGATGAGCTCGGCGTGGCTGCCGGTCGGGGTGGCGACCACCAGCGCGGCCGGGCGCCGGTCCAGCAGCGCGCCGACGTCCGGCGCCCAGTCCGCGCCGAGCGAGGCGGCCAGCGCCTCGGCCCGTCCGGCCTGGACGTCGGCGACCACCACCTCGACGCCGGGCAGCGCGTGCAGGGTCGCGGCGTGGAAGGCTCCGATGCGTCCGACGCCCACCAGGCCCACCTGTGTCATGCCAGCCTCCGTCGTCGCCGGGTGCGGGTGGTGGCCACTGTTCGGAGCTTCCTACCGCCGCCACAGCCGGTCAACAGAATGTTATGACATTTTAACCTCTGCACCTCCTGTCATCAGGGCCTTGATTTCAGGACGCTGCTACAGGCCGGCCCGGCCGACGCGCACCGGCAGCGTCTCCAGGCCGCGGAACAGCCGGCTGGGCACCCAGCGCAGCTTCTCGACGGGTTCGGCCAGCGACAGCCGCGGGCAGGCGCGCAGCAGCTCCTCGAACGCGACGCGGGCCTCCAGCCGGGCCAGCGGGGCGCCGAGGCAGTAGTGCAGTCCGTGGCCGAAGGTGAGGTGGCTGGCGTCGCTGCGGGAGGTCGCGGCCCGGTCCGGGAGGTAGGCCTCGGGGTCGGCGTAGTGGCGCGGATCGCGGCTGACGGCGCTGAAATGCACCATCACCGAATCCCCGGCACGCAACCGCACGCCGCCGACGTCCATGTCCTCCACCGGGTAGCGCAGGAACACGGCCTTCACCGGCGGATCCAGCCGCAGGAACTCCTCGATCACGGCGGGCAGCGTCTCCGGCGCCGCTCGCAGGGCCCTGAGCCGCTCGGGTTCGGACAGCAGCGTCAGCGTGCCGTTGCCGATCAGGTTCATGGTGGTGTCGTAACCGGCGCCGAGCAGCACGAAGGCCAGCGACATCAGCTCCCGGTCGTCGAGCCGGTCGTCCTGGTCCCGGGCCCGGATCAGGCCGTCCAGGAGCGTGCCCTCGTGCTCCACGTCCAGCGTGTCGTCGCCGAGCTCGGCCCGGCGCCGGGCCAGCAGCCCGTCGAACAGGTCGGTGAGCTTGCCCAGCGCCACGGCCATCTGCGCGGCCTGGCCCTCGTCGGCGTGCATGTAGGCGTCGGCCCAGTGCCGGAAGTCGGCCCGCTGCCCCGGCTCGATGCCGAGCAGCTCGCTGATCACGGTGATCGGCAGCGGCGCGGCGAAGGCGGACATCAGATCGACCTCGCCGTCGGCGGGGAACTCAGCGATCAGGTCGCGGGTGATCTGCCGGATCCACGGTTCCAGCGCCGCGACCCGGCGCGGGGTGAAGGCCTGCTGGACCAGCCGGCGCAGCCGGGAGTGGTCCGGCGGATCGAGGCGGCCGATGTGCGACTGGAGCCCGCGGTCCACGGCGCCGGTCCAGAACATGGCGCGCGCCTGCGGACCGCCGTTGCGGATGCCGTTGTTGCTGATCTTCGGTGAGGACAGCACCCGCACCGCCTCGTCGTGGCCGATGACCAGCCAGACGGGCAGGCCGTCCAGGACGACCCGCACCACCGGTCCCTTCTCCCGCAGCGGGGCCAGGACCGAGTTGGGGTCCCGGGTGTAGTCGGGGTCTGAGGTGTTCACTACTGGGAGGTCCGACATATTCAGGATTCTTACTCCGCGGGCGCACGGAGTCACGGTGGCGCGCCGTTGCCGAGGGTCGCGCGCTGGCGGCGGCGACGGGAGTGTTGAGGTTGGGGCGGGGTGCCGGGGGTGGGGGCGCGGGGTCGGGCACCGCAATCCGACGGCTATGCCAGGCCCAGGTTGGCGGCGATGTGGCGGGCTCGGGCGGCGAGGTCGTAGCTGTTCGCGGCGTCCCGGCTGTCGCCGACGACCGCGATGAGCTGGATCATCACGTCGCCATAGCGTGCGACGACGCAGAGGAACTGGTCGTTCTGGTAAGCCGTCGTCGTCTGCTGATCCGCTGTGATGTCGATGTGCTCGTTCTGGAGGAAGCCGTCGTCACCCAGGATCAGCGGCCGGGAGACGTCGTTGGTGGCGGTGACGTACCGGGTGGCTCCGGTCGGATCCTTCTGGGTCCAGTGTTGAACCGCGCAGGGTCCGGTGACCGCGGCTTTATAACGAGCGAATGTCTGGGCCGCGACGCCGGGCGGCATTTGCACCGCCATCTCGACGAACTGGCTGACCTTGTCTGTCTGGGTGCCGGACGTCCCTGCGCTTGCCAAGGCGTGCGGGCCCGTGAGCGCGAAAGCCGTGACGTAGCTGGGGGTGTTGAGACAGCTGTCCAGGAAGGTCGGGGAGGCGGTGGGGGTCTGGGTGGGGTTCGCCGTCATGATCCCGCTCGCTCCGCCCCAGTCGGTCGACAGGGTGTAGCCGGAGGCGAATCCGGGGCCGGGCAGGAGTGCCGCGGCCAGCTGCGCGGAGGTGAAGGTCTTCGGCCGGGCCGGCTGGTGCTTGGTGATCAGCACGATCGCGGTCGTCGCGGCGACGGCGACGACCCCGGCCGAGACCGCGGCGACAGCCTTCCCGGCGGCGGTATGCGGACGGAGCAGGCGCCGGAGCACTCCCCGTCCGGCTGGGCCGGCGGCATGGCTTCCGGCACCGGCACCGAGTCCCGCCCCGCCGCCGGCCCCCGCCCCGAGCCCCGCCGCACCGCCGGCCGCGCCGAACCCGGCCCCGCCGCCAGCTCCGAATCCGGCCCCAGCTCCAGCGCCGACCGCGCCGAGACCCGCCGCACTGCCGACGACGCCTGACGTCCCAGCGCCGAAGAGGGCTGCGATACCCGCGGGCAGCGCGGCGACCATGAGCGCGATCGCTGTACCGGCGACCTGCGCAAGATGGGTGCGGCCGCGCGATTCCCAGTGCGGCCCGTAGCTCACCGCGGCGAGCTCCTCCAAGACGCCCAGGAACGATCCCGCGCTCTGGTACCGGCTCTCCGGATCCTTGGCCATCCCCCGCTCGATCAGCGCCCGAAGACCGTCGGACACCACCCCGACCGGGACCGGCGCGAACTGGTGCGCCGTCGCCATCTCCTCGGCGGTCCGGCTCGGGAACGGCACCGAGCCGGTGACGCACTCGAAGAAGGTCGCGGTGGCCGAGTACACGTCAGCAGCCTGAGTCGCCGGCTCACCGCGCCACACCTCCGGCGCCATGTACGGCGCGGTCCCGGCGGCGAACATGGTCGGGTCCCCGCTGCGCACGGCGATGCCGAAGTCGCACAGCTTCGAGCCGCCGTCCGGCGTCACCAGCACGTTCTCGGGCTTGAAGTCGCGATGCACCACGCCGACCTGGTGCGCGTCCTGCAATCCCAGCAGCGCGCCCTTCAACAAAGCGAGCGCACTCTCCGGCGGCAACGCCGCGCCGCTGCGCAACAGTGTCCGCAACGGAGTGCCCTGAACGAGCTCCATAACAATCGCCGCACCGGACGGCTGCTCGACGTAATCGAAGAAACGCGTCACCCACGGCGAGGCGATGCCGCGCAGAATCGCCGCCTCGGCCCGGAACAACTCCCGGAACCCCTGATCGTCGAGCAGCGTCGCCGCGAGGTACTTGATCGCAACATACTGATTCGTCTCGGCATGCCGGGCGACGACCACCCGGCCGAACGCGCCCGCCCCCAACTCCCCGACCTCGTCGAATCCGGGCAGCCGCCACCGCAGATCGGCAGTCGTCACCTCTGGTCCTCTCCCCGTCCCCCGCTGATACCGTCGCCCCACCCCAGCAGGGCCGAACCACTTCGTCAACCACTTCCGAAGAAGTCGTTAGAGTTGCGGAATGGATCACGACCGCACCCTCGCCGACGTCATCGCGCCGGGCCTGACGGTCCTGTTCTGCGGCATCAACCCGGGTCTGCTGTCAGCCTCCCTGGGCTTCCACTTCGCCCGCCCCGGCAACCGCTTCTGGCCCGCACTCCACAAATCGGGCTTCACCCCACGACAGTTCCAGCCCGAAGAACAGAACGAACTGCTGACACTGGGCCTCGGCATCACGAACGTGGTGGAACGGGCGACAGCCGGCGCAGCGGAGCTGAAGCCTGCGGAGTACCGGGCCGGAGGCGAGGCACTGCGGGCGAAGGTGCTGGAATACCGGCCACGGTGGCTTGCGGTGCTGGGGATCGGCGCGTATCGCGTGGCGTTCGAGGCGCCGAAGGCCGTGATCGGGCGGCAGGAGGCGACCATCGGGGACACCGGGCTGTGGGTGTTGCCGAATCCGAGCGGGCTCAACGCGCTGTGGACTCCGCCCAAACTCACCGCCGCGTTCGCGTCACTCCGGGAGACCGCCGCGCATTAGGGTCGCTGACATGCACAGCGAACACGATGTTGAAGCGGGGCTCGACGCCGCGCGCCGGATGTTCGAGGCCGACAAGGCGTCGGCCGGGCTCGGGATCGAGTTGGTGGAGTTGGCGCCGGGATGCGCGGTTGTCCGCATGCGGGTGACGGCGGGGATGCTGAACGGGCATGCCATTGGGCACGGTGGGTATGTGTTCCTGCTCGCTGACACGGCGTTCTCGCTGGCGTGCAACAGTTATGGGCCGGTGACGGTCGCGGCGGGTGGGGACATCAGCTTTCTGGCGGCGGTTGCTGAGGGTGATGTTCTTACGGCGCGGGCTGAGGAGCGGGTTGTGTACGGGCGGAGCGGGATCTATGACGTGACGGTGACGCGGGGGGAGGAAGCGGGTGAATCCGGGGGATCTCGGCTGGAAATCGTCGCCGAGTTTCGGGGACGTAGCCGGATGGTCGCTCGGCGTTGACTTTTGACGGTTTGTCAGCAAGATGGCTGTAACCCACGTCACAGCGGGGCAGCGTTTTGCAGGAGGCATCGTCATGTCAGTGGCCGACCGCGACCGGTTGGTCTTCGAGGAGTACTCAGACCTGGGCCGGCATCTGGCCGGTGTGTGGCGCCGTGAGCGGGTGCGCTGTCTGGCGTGCCGGTGGTGCCACTGTCTGATGATCGGTTTTGCGCGCGCCGGGTTGTCGATCGTCGGGATCAGCCCGTATGAGGTGCGGGATTTCGCGGCTGAGGAGCGGAGGGCGGCTGCGGCCGGGGGCTGTCAGGAGCCGTAGGGCGCTGGGGGCGGAGCGCGCTGTTTTGTTGATCGTGCTGCGGATAAAGTGCCCGCCATGGTTTCCCACTCCCCCTTGCGCGGCGCCGACCTGCTGATCGCGGTCGACGGCGGCAACAGCAAGACGGATGTCCGGCTGGTCCGCCTCGACGGGTCGGAGGTGCGGCGGGCGGTCGGGGGGCCGTTCCGGCCGCAGGCCCTCGGGGTGCCGGCGGCGATGGCGGTGCTGGCCGGGTTGGTGCGGGAGTTGTTGGCGCCGGGTGACGTGGCCGGGGTGGTGCGCGGGTTCGCGGCCTTCCTGGCCGGGGCCGACCTGCCCGAGGAGGTCCAGACGCTGCGGGCCGAGATCGAGGCGCGCGGGTGGGCCGAGGAGGTGTACGTCGCCAACGACGCCTTCGCGGTGCTGTATGCGGGGTCTGCTCGGCGGACGGGCGTCGCGGTGGTCTGCGGTACCGGGATCAACTGCGTGGCGGTGGCGCCGGACGGGCGGGTGGCGGCGTATCCGGGGCTGGGGCTGCCGTCCGGGGACTGGGGCGGGGGCGGGGATCTGGGCCGGGCCGCGCTGTGGTGGGCGGTGCGGGCCGAGGACGGCCGGGGCCCGGCGACCGCGCTGACGGCGGCGGTGACCGGGC
>JABFXP010000160.1 GCA_013361685.1 Catenulispora sp. | reverse complement strand
CGTCGACGGCCAGTTCGGCCAGCAGACGTTCGCAGCGGTCGAGGCGTTCCAGACCTCCGCGGGGATCGGCGTCGACGGCCAGGTCGGACCGCAGACCAAGCACGCGCTCTACAACGGGGTCAGCGGAAGCGGTTCCTACACCGGCGCGCCCACGCCCATCCTGCTGAACTCCCCGGCCTGCCCGGACGTGATGTCCCAGGGCGAGATCGACGGCTGTGTCACGGAGCTGCAAAGCGAGCTGAACCTCATCGGCGACCATCTCGCGGTGGACGGCCAGTTCGGGCCGGCCACCGAGTCCGCCGTCGCGGCGTTCCAAACCGTTCGGAAGCTGCCGGTGACCGGCACCATGGACCAGATCGCCAAAACCGAGTTGATCAACGCCGGCGCGGCGATCGCCAACGGCGCCCTCGGCGCGGCGCAGGCCATGCTCGAATACAACGTGCTGAGCGAGGCCAAGAGACTGTACGGCCTCAACCCGCCGATCCCGTACGCCTACGGAGCCGGGCACGACACGACGCCCGGGGAGACGATGGGCGAATGCGACTGGACCAACGGCGGCGGGATCCTGAACGGGACCTGCTACGGCAAGGACACCAAGGGCCTGGACTGCTCGGGGTTCACCCGCTACGCCTACTACCTGGCGGGAAAGGACATCAACACCACCAACGACGTCGACCTGGGCTCGCGGCAGGCCACCAGCTCCGGCGGCACGTTCTGGGACTCCGCGACATCAGGCCAGATGCTCGCCTCGTTCGCGCATCAGGTCTCGTCGATCGACCTGCGTCCCGGTGACCTCATCTTCTTCGGCAAGGACAGCAACAACGCGTGGAACAGCGACCACGTCGTGCTCTACGCCGGCAAGGTCAACGGCGTCGACATGGTCTACGCCGAGCCGACGACCGGCCGGAACCTCAGCTACGAGCAGCTGGCGCCGATCTCCGCCGAGTTCGGCTGGACCGACTACTACCACATGTCCGTCTACGCCTGACCTAGATCAGGCTCCTGATTTATCGCGTCTCCTCCCCGACCGCCACCGGCCGGGGAGGAGACGCCGGGCCGACAGCGCGCAACTCGCCGGCGAACTCCTTCACCAGCGGATGCAGGAGGTAACGGCCGGGACGCCAGGAGCGGACGAGGCGGACGTCGGCCAGGTTCTCCAGCAGCCGTTCGGCCTCCTCCAGCGGCAGAGCCAGCAGCGACGCGGCCTCGGTCGAGGCGATCTCGACACCGTTCCACTCGCCGAGCAGCCGGAAGGCCCGCTGCGCCGGAGTGGGAACGGGGCTCGCGGATCCCGCGCCGGTCCGCCCCGGACCCACCAGAGGTCTGGCCAGCGCCACGTACCCGGCCTCGAAGCCGGCCCGCACACTGAAGCCATCGGTGCCCAACTCGTCGAGGACGGTTCCGGAAGGGGCCCCGCTGTGACGACTCCGCGGCCGGAACCGGCGCGCCAGATCCTCGATCCGCCAATCGGGACGGGCCACCAGCCGTTCGGCCACGACCCGCAGCGCGAGCGGAAGCCCCGCGCAGGCGGCGACCAGGGCACCGGTAGCGCCGGGCTCGGCGGCCAGCCGGGCCCGTCCGACCAGCCGGTCGAGCATCCGCCGCGACGCCTCGGCGGACAGCGGATCGAGCTCGACATGCCGGCAGCCCGGCAGCCCGGCCAACTGCCGACGGTGCGTGACGACCACCGCGCAGCCGGCGCCACCGGGCACCAGCGGCGCCACCTGCGCGGCGTCACGGGCGTCGTCCAGGACGAGCAGCAGCCGCCGGTCCGCAGCGAGGGTGCGAAACAGTGCGCTGCGTTCACCGGGATCCGCGGGCACCGCGCCGGAGGCGATGCCGAGCTGGCGCAGGAACACGGCCAGCACGTCGTGGGGCGAGACAGGCCGCCGGCTCGTGCCGCGCAGCTGCGCGAACAGGTGCCCGTCGAAGAAACGGTCACTGACACGCCAGGCGACATGGACCGCGAGCGCGCTCGTTCCGACGCCGGCCATGCCGCCGATCGCCGTCACCCGCACGGCACCCGGACCGGTTCCGGACGCCTCAGTCAGCCACCCGATCAGCTGCCGCGTCTCCGCGTCCCGACCGACGACGTCCACGACGTCCGCCGGGAGCGTCCGCGGAACCCGGACGCCGGGCGGCGGGCCTGCGGTCCGTGGCTTGGAG
>JABFXP010000334.1 GCA_013361685.1 Catenulispora sp. | reverse complement strand
CGGGACCCGCGGTCGGCACCGAGTTCGCGGCCTGCGTCAGGCCGCCGCGCCCACCGGCCACCTCAGGCCCCCGCGCCGGGGGCGGCGGCCGGATCCGAGTAGGCGCTGATCACCGGCTGGAAGCGGGCGCTGCCGGCCTCGGCGACCTTGCGCAGCGCGTCGTTGACCGCTTCCTTGACCAGTTCGCCCAGTTCGTGCGCGTCGTTGTGGCGCAAAGCGCCGGCGTCGATGTCGACGCCGGTCACCTGCCCGTTGCCGCGCGCGGTGACCCGGACCTCGTCGTCCCGGCTGGCGCCGACGACCTCGGTGGCCTCCAGCTCGCGCTGGATGCGCTCGATGTTCGCCTGCTGGCCCCGGATGCGCTCCATGAGGGCGTCGACATTCGTCGCCAGTTCGATGCTTTCCATTTACTCCGCCTCTGACATTGCATATCCCGGTGCGCCATTCCCGGCGTTCTCTGGTGCCATTACTTGGAAGCGCTCGCCATGATGTGCTCGGTCACGGTGCTGCCATTCGCCGGGTCGACGAGCGTGACATCCGTCTGGGTTCCGACCGGCATTGTGACGGTGGTGCTGACGCCGTCGTAGGTGGTGGTGACGGTGATGTCGCCGGCCGGGGTGGCGGGGGCGGCCGGCGCGCTCGGCGCGGGGGGCGGGGCAGAGGACACAGGGGCGACGGGGGCCGGAATCGGGTGGGCGGTGACCGGGATGTCGGAGCCGCGGTAGGGCTGGTCCACCGGAACGAAGCCGTTGTAGTCGCCGGTCGCCGAGCCCGCGCTCTGTCCGAGGTTCGGCAGTTGCGCGGTGTTCGGCAACGTCACGGAGGGAACCGTGGGGTTCGGGTGCTGCGATGGGACCGTGCTGCCGCCGGTGTAGGGGATCTGCGGCGCGGCGTTGTTGTAGGGGTCGGTGCTCTGGGCGCCGTTCAGCTGCGCGGCGGTCGGGTAGGTGCCGTCGGCGCGGGCCGAGGTGTCGGTGTGCGCGTACTGGGCCAGCGTGGAGTCGACCGACGCGTCGTGGCCGCCGGTGGCCGCCACCTGCTGGCCGGTGGTGCTGGCGATCTGCGGCGGCGCGTGCAGCGCGTTCTGCGTCAGGCCGCCGGTGGCGGGCCGGGAGTAGGTGCCCGCGGGCGGGACGGCGGCGCCGTGCGAGCCGCTGCCGATCAGCTTCTCCACGTCCTGCACGATCTGCACCAGGGTGGCGATCTCCTGCGCCAGCTGGCCGCCGCCGAGCGCGTTCAGCAGCGCCTCGATGCCCTCGATGAACGCCCGCAGCGCGGCGCTGGCCGAGGTGGACAGCGACACCGCGGCCCAGTACGTCCACCAGTTGGAGGCCAGCGAGGCCACGACCGGGTTCACCGCCGAGACCACCGAGGTGTAAGCGGTCTGCGCGGCCTTGACCAGCGTGCCGGAGACCCCCAGCAGCTGCGAGGAGGCCTCGATGACCTTGACGATCTTCTCGAACGACTCCAGGGTGTCGGTGAACTTCTTCACCGCCGTCTCCCCGGCCTGCCCCGACCACGCCTTCTCCAGGGTCTGCACCGCCGAGCGCCCCTGCTCGATCAGCTTCAGGAACTGCTCGGCCTGCTTGAGCCGCTGCTCCACCAACTGCGCGATCCGCTCCGGCGACCCCGTGGCGATCTGGGACACGAATGTGCTCGGCCCGCCGCCGTACGCGGTGGCGTCCATAGCGCTGGAGTTCGGTATCACGAACATTTCGGCACCGCCTGCCTGGGAGTGGGTGGGGTGGGTGGTGGGGCACGGCTCATCGATGATCAGGGTTCAGGCTAGAGCGGCCCGCCCGGCGGCCAGACGGCAAAAGTACCCACCTGTGCCGGTGGCCGCGCGCCGTAAATTGGGCCCGCATCGGACGTGGATAGGAGACAGCTGCGGTGTTGCCGACGACCCTGACCCCGCCCCGCGACACCGGCCGGCCCCGCGGGGCCGGCGGCTCCGGCTCCTCCGGCGTCCCGGGCCTGCCGGGTTCGGAGATCCAGCTCCAGGCGCCGCCGGTGCTGGCCAAGGGGTCGGGCCAGGGACTCAACCAGCTGATGTTCATGCTTCCGATGATGCTCGGCATGGGCGCGATGTCGTTCTTCTACATGGGCGACAAGGGCGGGGCGATGACATACGTCTTCGCCGCGCTGTACGGCAGCACCATGATCGGCATGATCCTGATGTCGGTCACCCGGGGCGGCGCCCAGAAGAAGGCGCAGATCAACAACGAGCGGCGGGACTACCACCGCTACCTGTCGGGGCTGCGGCAGCAGGTGCGGGAGGTGGCGGCGGCGCAGCGGACCACGCTGGCGATCGCGCGGCCGGAGCCGGCGGACCTGTGGCTGCGGGTGGCGCAGGGACGGCACTGGGAGCGGCGGCGGACGGACGACGACTTCGGGCACGCGCGCGTGGGGCGGGGCCCGCAGCGGCTGGCCACGCCGTTGCGGGCGCCGCAGACCGCTCCGCTGGAGGACCTGGACCCGGTCTCCTCGGCGGCGCTGCGGCAGTTCATCCGCACCTATATGACGGTGCCGGATCTGCCGGTGGCGTTGTCGCTGCGGTCGTTCGCCTCGGTGGCGCTGAGCGGGGACCGGGAGACGACGGTGCCGCTGTTGCGGGCGCTGGTGGCGCAGCTGGTGACGTTCCACGCGCCGGAGGATCTGCGGGTGGCGCTGTGCGCGGACCGGCATCGGGCGGCGGAGTGGGAGTGGCTGAAGTGGCTGCCGCACGCGCAGGCCGCGCAGGCCGTGCACGACGCGGTGGGGCCGGCGCGGCTGGCCGCGGAGGATCTGGAGCGGCTGGCGGAGCTGCTGGACGAGGATCTGACGCGGCGTCCGGCGTTCGGGGGCGGGCGGTCCGTCGGGTATCAGGATCCGCATATCCTGGTGGTCGTCGACGGCGGCCGCACGCTCGGGGACACCGCGCTGGCGCCGTTGTCGGGGCGGCACGGCGTGACGGTGCTGGAGATCGCGGGGGCCGAGCCCTCGCCGGTGGCGCGGCCGTACCAGGGCCGGCTGCACGTCGTCGGGGACCGGATGGGGCTGGTCGTCGGCGAGGGGCGGGACCGGCATCTGGAGTTCCTGGGCCATCCGGACACCGTGGACGCGGCCACGGCCGAGGCCCTGGCCCGGCGGCTGGCCGGGGTGTATCAGGGGGCTCCGACGGCGGCGGCCTCGCCGATGGCGGCGAACTTCGGGCTGCCGGAGCTGCTGGGCATCGGGGACCCGGAGCAGCTGGACCCGGCGCGGACCTGGCTGCCCCGGCCGCCGCGGGACCGGCTGCGGATCCCGATCGGGATGGACCCCGAGGGCCGGCCGCTGGCGCTGGATCTGAAGGAGGCCGCCGAGGACGGGATGGGGCCGCACGGCCTGGTGATCGGGGCGACCGGGTCGGGCAAGAGCGAGCTGCTGCGGACGCTGGTCACCGGGCTGGTCGCCACCCACTCCTCGCAGACGTTGAACTTGGCGCTGGTGGACTTCAAGGGCGGGGCGACGTTCGCGGGGATGTCGGGGCTGCCGCACGTGTGCGCGGTGATCACGAACCTGTCCGAGGAGCTGACGCTGGTCGACCGGATGGCGGACGCGATCAACGGCGAGGTGCTGCGGCGGCAGGAGCTGTTGCGGGCGGCGGGGAACTACGCGTCGGTGCGGGACTACGAGCGGGCGCGCGAGCGCGGCGCGGATCTGACGCCGCTGCCCGCGCTGCTGGTGATCATCGACGAGTTCAGCGAGCTGCTGTCGAACCGGCCGGAGCTGATCGACCTGTTCGTGATGATCGGGCGGGTGGGGCGGTCGCTGGCGATCCACCTGCTGCTGGCGTCGCAGCGCCTGGAGGAGGGTCGGCTGCGCGGGCTGGACGCGCACCTGTCGTACCGGATCGGGCTGCGGACGTTCTCGGCGGCGGAGAGCCGCGCGGTGCTGGGCGTGCCGGACGCCTACCAGCTGCCCTCGGTGCCGGGGTCGGCGTATCTGAAGACCGACACCGAGACGCTGCTGCGGTTCAAGGCCGCGTACGTGTCGGGGCCGATGGCGGCCCGGGGCCGGGCGTCGGCCGGCGGCGGGCACGCCAGGGTCCTGCCGTTCACGCTGGCGCCGGTGATCGACGCCGCGGCGGTGGCGGCGGAGCCCGAACCGGATCCGGCGGAGCTGGCGGCGCCGGCGGCCGGGGCGGGGCCGAGCATCATGGACGCGATGGTGGCCCGGCTGGCGGGGGCGGGGCCGGCCGCGCACCAGATCTGGCTGCCGCCGCTGGACGAGCCGGTGGGGCTGGAGGCGATCCTGCCGCCGCTGGGGATCGATCCGGAGCGGGGGCTGTGCCCGGTCGGGTGGGGCGGACTGGGCCGGCTGACGGTGCCGTCGGCGCTGGTGGACAAGCCCTTCGAGCAGCGGCGGGATCTGTTGTGGACCGACCTGTCGGGCGCGGCCGGGCACGCGATGGTGATCGGCGGCCCGCAGAGCGGCAAGAGCACGCTGGTGCGGACGTTGATCAGTGCCCTGGCTCTGACGCACACGCCGGAGGAGGTCCAGTTCCTGATTCTGGACACCGGCGGCGGCGCGCTGAGCCCGGTGGCCGGGCTGCCGCACGTCAGCGGGTACGCCACCCGGCGGGACGGCGAGCGGGTGCGGCGGGTCGTCGGCGAGCTGACGGCGTTGCTGGCCGAGCGGGAGCAGCTGTTCGCCACGGCCGGGGTGGACTCCGCGGCGGCGTTCCGGCTGCGCCGCGCGGAGCTGGCGGGGCTGGCCGCCGACGGGCGGGCGTTCGGCGACGTGTTCCTGGTCGTGGACGACTGGACGACGCTGCGCCAGGAGTACGAGCAGCTGGAGGAGCCGATCACCGCGCTGGCCGCGCGGGGCCTGGGGTTCGGGATCCACGTGCTGATCACCACGAACCGGGCCATGACGGTGCGGCCGGCGTTGCGCGACGCCATCGGCACGCGGTTGGAGCTGCGGCTCGGGGATCCGGGTGAGTCGCTGGTGGACCGGCGGGTGGCGGCGAACGTTCCGGCCGGGGCCCCGGGACGCGGGCTGACCCCGGACAAGCTGCACTTCCTGGGCGCACTCCCCCGCATCGACGGCGAGACCCGGGCCGACACGCTGGGAGCCGGGACGGGGGATCTGGTGGCGAAGATCTCGGCGGCCTGGACCCGCGGCGCCGCGCCGCGGGTGCGGATGCTGCCGGCGGAGGTCTCGGCGGAGGCGGTCAGGGCTCTGGTTCCCCAGCCGCGCGGCGCCGGACGCGGCCGCGCGGTGCCGTTCGGGCTGTCCGAGGCCGACTTGCAGCCGGTCTACGCCGACTTCGACACCGATCCGCACTTCATCGCCTTCGGCGACGTGGAGAGCGGCAAGAGCGGGCTGCTGCGGACCATCGCCGCCGGGATCGTGGCGGACTACCCGGCCGATCAGGCCGCGGTCGCGATCGTCGACTACCGGCGTGCGCTGCTGGACGCGGTGACCGGCGAGCACCTGCTCGGGTACGCCGGCAGCGAACCGGCCGTGGTGGAGCTGATCGCCGACTGCGCCGAGGCCATGCGGCGCCGGCTGCCCGGGCCGGAGGTGACGCCGGAGCAGCTGCGGGAGCGCAGCTGGTGGAAGGGCCCTGAGTTGTTCGTGATCGTGGACGACTACGAACTGGTCGCCGTGCCGGGCCGCAACCCGCTGGCACCGCTGCTGGACTATCTGGCGCAGGCCCGGGACATCGGGCTGCACCTGGTGATCGCCCGCGGCAGCGGCGGCGCCGGCCGCGGGCTGTTCGAGCCGGTGCTGCAGCGGATGCGGGAGCTGGGATCGCCCGGCCTGGTGATGTCCGGCAGCAAGGACGAGGGCGCGCTGCTGGGCACGGTGAAGCCGGGCCCGCAGCCGCCGGGACGCGGGGTGCTGGTGCACCGGCGGGCCGCGCCGGTGCAGACCCAGGTGGCGTGGACGCCGCCGGCGCACTGACCGGCGGTTCATCCGGACCGGTGCCGGAACACCCGCGCCGCGTGGGTACTTCTGCCGTCGCCCCGACCGGCAGTTGTGCCGTGTGGTGTACATGCACCGAATCCCTAACGTATCCGCTATGAGCCGGAGACCTGCTCCGGCGAGTCCCCAGCGCGGGTTTCCCACACAGAAGGAGGTGGCCCACGTGGCCGGTCCCGGTTTCCTGAGTGACGCCGCTGCGATGGCACAGGCGATCCAAGGCTTTCAGGAGTGCGCGCTCAACGCGAAGAAGACCATGAACGACCTGGAGAGCGAGCTCACGTCGACGCTGGCCCAGTACCAGGGCAACCAGGCCATCGCCTTCTGGAACCTGCACACCGAGCTGCAGGAGCAGATGACGGTGGCCTCCAAGGAGATCGACGTCATGTCGGACCTGGTGAACAAGAGCTTCCAGAACTACGGCTCCGGGGACAGCCAGGTGCACGACACCCTGCGCACGCTGGCCGGCAACGCGGGGGCGAACAGCAGCGTGCTGTCGCGTCTCGGCGGCATCTGAGCCATCCGCCCCGCCCACCGACTTCGAGAAGGGACCCGAGCATGACCGCCGATCAGATCAGCGTCAACTTCGGCGCGCTGCAGACCAGCGCCGGAACGCTGTCCACCAAGGCCGCGGCGCTGACCGCGCACCTGGAGGAGCTGCTGCGCAGCCTGCAGCCGCTGAAGCAGACCTGGGTGGAGTCCGGCTCCTCGGCCGGTGTCGCCGCCGACACCGCCGAGACCAAGCTGCGGGCGGCCACGGCCGACATCGTGGCCACCATCAACCAGTTCTCGGCGAAGGTCTCCGAGGCGCACGACCTGCAGTACGCGCTCGAGCAGCAGAACACGAGCTACTTCGCCTGACCGGGACCGCCGTCGGGCACGGCTCGCCTCCCCCGGCCGGCGGGAGCCCCCGTCCCGCTGTGAACCGTGCCCACGGCTCCGGTGACCGCTCGAGTCCTGACGCTCGAGGAGCTCGACGCTCGAGGCGCTCGGCCGCCCCAGGTCCACGACCCGACCCGTACAGGAGCTGTGAGCGATGCCCGACCAGCAGCCCACGCCCGACCAGTCCTTCTCCATCCATCTGAAGTCGCTCACCGATTTCGCCGACGAGTTCACGACGCAGATCCAGAGCCTGCAGGCGCCGATGGACCACCTGGCCACCATGTCCGACACGCCGCCGCAGTACGGCGCGTTCGCCGAGGCGTGGTCGCTGGGGGCCGGCGAGCAGGCGGCGATCGAGGAGATGTACAGCCTGCTCGGGCAGGTGAAACAGGCCATCGCCTTCGCCGGCCGGGTGACCGGCACGGTGGCCGACGGCTACCGCCACGCCGACGAGGACATCTCCTCGGCCCTGGGCGGGGCGCCGCTGGGCTCCAACCAGTTCGAACACGGCGGGCCGGTCGACGGCGGGCACCACCACCACTCGTGGCAGGACACGCAGGTCACCGACGGCCAGGCCACCTTCGCCGACCCCGGACCCCCGCCCGGCGGCGCGGATCCGGGCCCGTTCCCACCCGCCGACCCGGCCGGCGGCTCCCACGTCACCGCCGTGCTGCTCGATCCCGCACACGCCGGCGACCACTCGGTCGTCGGGTCCTCGGTCGGGCACCTGGTCACCGGGGCGCAGGGCACCGACGGTCGACCGTCGGTGTGGACGCCGCCGCCGGCGCCGCAGTCCTCGGCCCCGGCCCCGTCCTGGACCGACTACTTCCAAGGTTCCCCGCAGGGAGGTGCGTGAGCGTGCCCAAGCCCGTCGCCTCCGGCGGCTCCACCGACTTCTCGCAGTACAGCCTGGCCCAGCTCACGCACATGCTCTACGACAGCGACCCGGCCACCGGCGTCACCACCGCGCAGACCTGGGACGCCACCGGCAAGATGCTGCACGAGCAGGCCTCGAACCTGGAGGGCAAGCTGCGCACCTTCGACGGCGAATGGCGCGGCACCGCCTCCGACGAGTACAAGCGCATGGTCACCGACCTGATCGCCGGCATCCGCAAGGTCGCGGACACCTCGCTGCAGATGCGGGACCTGACCTACGACGCGGTCGACTCGCTGGACAAGGCGCGCGCGGCCATGCCGGCCCCGGTGGACATCCCCACCGTCACCCCGGCCACGGTGGCGCTGGCCACCACGCCGCTGCCGATCGACGCGACCACCCCGGCTCCGGTGGTCACGCAGATGCAGACCGAGCAGGCCAAGGCGATGGCCGCGGTGCAGGCCCAGCAGGACGCGATCGGCGCCGCCTCGGCCGCGCACGCGCAGGCCGTGACCGTGATGAAGACGCTCGCCAGCAGCTATGTGGTGGCGCAGACCCGGTTCCCGCCGGCCCCCGACGCGGCCCCGGCCACGCCCGCCGGCGCGGCCCCGTC
>JABFXP010000650.1 GCA_013361685.1 Catenulispora sp. | reverse complement strand
CGGGGCCGCCGGGACGGCCGAATGGTCGAACGCCGCGATCAGATCCCTGACATACGCAGTCGAGGTCTGATATTCCTCGGCACGAGTCCGGAAACGAGCCATGACGTCGCCATCCGTATGGAGCGTGATCGGCGGCGGCGGAACCGCGCCGGGGTGGTCGCGGCGGGCGTCTACGGCCAGGCCCGCGGCCCGGGCGACGTAGCCGAGGGTGCCCAGGGCGCGGGCCTGCTCCAGCGTGAGCACGCCGGTGCCGGTGAACCGGTCGCGGACCACAGTGTGGCGCAGCGCCAGGTCGACGACCTCGGCGACGTCGTCGGCCAGCGCGGTCAGGCGAGCGGGGTCCGGGAGCGTGCCGATCCTGGCGCCGCCGATCACCACGCCGCCGCGCAGCAGCCGGTGGCCGGTGGTCTCGGCGTTGAGGCGGAGCAGCCGCTCGCGGATGCGGCCGGCGTGCTGGTTCAGGATGCCGTGGCCGACGTCGTTGCACAGCGCCCCGATGTCGCCGATGTGGTTGTACAGCCGTTCCAGCTCCAGCAGGACCGCTCGTGCCCGGTCGGCCTGCTCGGAGACCTCGATGCCGAGCGCGTCCTCGACCGCCCGGCAGTAGGCCAGGGCGTGGCCGACGGCGGTGTCGCCGCTGATCCGCTCGGCCAGCGGCAGCTTGTCCTCGGGGCGGTGGCCCTCGAAAAGCTTCTCGATGCCTTTGTGGACGAACCACAGGCGGGCTTTGAGTTTGAGGATGGTCTCGCCGACCACGGAGAAGCGGAAGTGTCCCGGCTCGATCAGCCCGGCGTGGACCGGCCCGACCGGGATCTCGTAGACGCCGGGCCCGGCCACCTCCAGGAACGGATACGGGCCTTCGGGCTCGCCGAATTCCGGGGCGGGACCGGCGTCCCGGCGCATGGGGTGCCAGCCGCGCGGCCAGTGGTAGTGCCGGACCAGGCGGCGCGGCAGCGGGTGGCCGATCGGGCGGATGCCGAACAGGTCGCGCATCTCCCGCTCGAACCGTCCGGCTGGGAAGGAGTACGCGGCCAGACTGGGCACCTGCGGGCGCCGGGCGTCCAGGCGCACGGTCATCTCGAAGCGGGAGTCGCTCGGTCCCAGGAAGAGATAGACGACGCGGAACGAGCCGTCCGGGTCGTGGTGGGCGGCGACCAGGGCCAGGCGGTGGTCGGCGTCCAGCAGCCCGCGCGCCATGGGAGCCAGATCGGCGGCGGTGACGTCCAAGGTCTTCATCGCGTGTCCTCGCCTTCCCCTACCGGCCGGCCAGCGGTGCGGCGGCGTTCAACAGATGGGCGAGCGGCCAGCCCGCGACCCCGATGAACGCCACCGCGACCAGGGCGGCGATCAGCGGCGTCTGGGCGCGCAGCGCCGCTCCGGCGGAGCCGGCTGGCGCCGATTGCAGGGGGTCGGCGCCCAGCAGCATCCGCCCGGTGTGGGCGGCGATCGCGGCGAAGGCGAGCAGGACCAGCGTGAACCCGGCCGCGATCGGCCAGCCCAGACCTGCGGCGAACCCGGCGCGGGCGATGCCGAGTTCGGAGGCGAACAGCGCGAACGGCGGGAAGCCGAGCAGCACCAGTACGGCGGTGGCGAAGGTCCCGGCCGGCACCGGCGAGCGGGCGGCCAGGCCCCGGACGGCGTCGATCCGGCTGGTGCCGGTCTCCTGCAGGATCCGGCCCGCGGCGCAGAAGGCCGCGGCCTTGCCCAGGCCGTGTCCGGCGATGTGCAGCAGCACGGCGGACAGCGCCAGCGGGGTTCCGGCGGCCGCGCCGAGCGTCATCAGGCCCATGTGTTCCATGGAGGAGTAGGCGAGCATCCGCTTGTAGTCGCGCTGCCCGATCAGCAGCAGGGCCGCCACCGCGAGCGTGGCGAGGGCGGCGATCAACATCAGGGTTTTGACGAACCCGGTGCCCAGGGCGACGTCCGCGATCTGCTTGGTCCGCAGGATCACGGAGAACGACACGGACAGCAGCACGCCCGACATCAGTGCACTGACCGGCGCCGGAGCCTGGCTGTGGGCGTCGGGCAGCCAGGAGTGCAGCGGCGCGAGCCCGGCCTTGGCGCCGAACCCCAGGACGATCAGCGCGACGGCCATCCGTGTGGCCTGCTGGTCCAGTGCGTGCGCGTGGCCGGCCAGTTCCTGGAAGCTCAGGGCCGAGGTCTCGGACAGCCCGGCGTGCCGCGCCGCGGCGTACAGCACGACGATGCCCAGCAGCGCCAAGGCGATGCCGACCGAGCAGATCACCACGTACTTCCACGCCGCCTCCACCGCGGCACGGGAGCGCCGGTGTCCGACCAGGAACGCGGTCACCGTGGTGGTGGCCTCGATCGCCACCCAGACCAGGCCGAGGTTCGCGCCGACGACCGCCAGGCACATCGCGGCCAGGAACGCCTGGACCAGCACCGCGAACCGGCGCTCGGAGGCGGCGTCGCCGTGCTCGGCGGCTCGTTCGCCGGCCAGGTAGGCCGGGCTCGCGGCGCAGGCCACGAACGCCACCGCGCCGATCACGATCAGCAGGAAACCGGCCAGCGGGTCGCCGCGCAGCCACCCGGAGGCCGCGACGGCGGTGCCGTCGTGCACGGCCCGCACGGCGAGCGCGATGCCGAAGGCCAGGATGCCCGCGGCCGAGACGGTGCCCAGGTGCCGGGTGGTCCGTCGCCAGCCCAGGAACAGGTAGAGAACGCCGGCGGCGGCCGGGACGACCACCGGGGCGAGCAGGAGCGCGGTGTTCATCAGTCGTGCAGCTCCCGCAGGTCGTCCAGATCGGTGGCGCCGAACGCGGACTGCATCCGCACGGTCAGCACCCGCAGTACCAGCACCACCAGCAGCAGGTCGAAGGACACGCCGATCTCCACCAGCAGCGGCACCCCGGCCGCGGCCAGGAACGCCACCGCCGTGATCCCGTTGTCCAGCAACAGGAATCCCGCCACCTGAGACAGGGCTTTGCGTCGGGCGACCAGCATGAACAGCCCGATCAGCACCGAGGCCAGCCCGACCGGCAGCGCCCGGGCCCCGGGTGAGGCGTCCAGGCGGGCCAGCGGCTGGGCGACGGCGTAGGCCAGCAGCACCAGTGCGGCAGCGGCCAGCAGCGAGGAGGCGACGTTGACCAGCGGCTGGCTCTCCCGGTCCTCGCCCGAGGCGGCCAGCGCCCGCCGGGCCAGACCGGGCAGCACCCCGGCGCGCAGCAGCCCGACCCCGGCGGCGACCGCGTACAGCTCGGGATGGTGCTCGTCGGCGCCCAGCGCGGCGGCGATCACCGCCAGCGCGGCGCCCTGCACCGCGAGCAGCCCGATCACGGCTGATAGCTCGCGGCGCCACAGCGCGCCGACCGCGGCCAGCAGGAACAGTCCGCAGGCGAAGTCCAGGATCTGCGTGTCCGCCGAACCGTTCATCCACCTCACCTCATCTCACAGGAAGAACGACGCCGCGACGGCGAGCACGGCCAGCAGGAACGAGCCGGCCAACAGCTCCGGCACTCGGAACAGCCGCAGTTTGGCCATGAACACCTCGCCGGCGGCCAGCACCGCGCCCAGCACGCCGACCTTGAGCGTGAACAGGACGGTCGCGCCCGCCACGGCCGGCACGCCGGTGGAAGTGGCGGTGCCCCAGGGCAGGAAAAGCGCCGACCACAGGCCGAGGAGCACCGCCAGCCGCATCGAGGCCGCCAGTTCCACCAGGGCCAGATCAGGACCGGAATACTCCAGCACCATCGCCTCGTGCACCATCGTCAGCTCGAGGTGAGTGGAGGGGTTGTCGACCGGCAGCCGCCCGGCTTCGGCGAGCACGACGGCGGCCAGGGCGAACGCCGCCAGCACGCTGACCGGCGAGATCACCCGGCCGGCGTCCTTCAGGCTGGCGTCGACGATCGCCGGCAGGTTCGTCGAGCCGACGCGGGTGGACAGCGCGAAGGTCGCCATCAGCACCGTCGGCTCGGCCAGCGCGGTGATCGTCATCTCGCGGCTCGCGCCCATGCCGCCGAACGCCGTGCCGGTGTCCAGTCCGGCCAGCGCCAGCGCCGCCGTTCCGAGGGTCAGCAACGCCACCACGGCGATCAGGTCCGCCGCGCCGCCCAAGCCGGTCCGGACGCTGACGAACGGGATCGCCGCGGCGACCATCAGCGCCGTGGCGACCTGGACCAGCGGGGCGGTCCGGAACAGCGGGCCGGTTCCGTCCGGGGCTAAGGGCTTCTTGCGCATCAGTTTGCGCAGATCCCGCCACGGCTGGCCCACCCCGGCCCCGGCGCGGCCCTCCATCCGAGCCCTGATCTGCCGCATCAGGCCGACCAGCAGCGGGGCGCCCGCGACGGTCAGTGCGACTTGCAGCACCGAGGAGGCGACCCCGGCGGCGGTCACCTCGGTGCCGAACGCGCCGCCGCTCATTTGATCGCCGCCAGGGCGACCAGCAGCACCACCAGGGAGCTGAACGCGTAGCCGAGATAGCGGTGCACCGAGCCGTTGGCCAGTGCCCGGGCCGCCTGCCCGGCCCACCGTGCGGCGGCGATCACCGGTGCGTACAGCCGGTGCTCGATCCGGTCCGGCACGGCGCGGTGGTAGGACACCGTCTGCACCAAGTACTCCGATTCCACGGCCGGTGTGACGTCCACATCCGATTCGGGGGCCAGGACGTCGTCGAAGACCCGCTGCAACGGTTCGGCGAAGGAGGTCGCCGTGTACTGCATCCGCGCCGAAGGCGGCCCGGCACCGCAGTCCCACAAAGGCACGGCGCGGCGCCGGGGCCCCGCGGCGAGCCGCAGCACTGCCGCGACCACCATCGCGCCGCCCACGGTCCCGGCCACCACCACCAGCGGCGACAGCGTCGAGCCGAGCACCGCCAGCCGCCGGCCCACGGCATCGGACACGGCGGCACCGCCCGGGGAGACGGCGCCGACCGCCCGGGCCAGCGCGGATCCGAGCAGCCCCGGCGCGACGGCCAGCACCGTGCACGCCGCCGCGAGCACCGCCATCGTCCAGGTCATCGCCGCGGGGCTCTCCGCGGCGCGGGCCGCGCCGTCGCTGCGTGGCCGGGCCAGGAATCCGGTTCCCAGGGCTTTGACGAACGCGGCCACCGCCAGCCCCGCCGACAGCGCCACCGCCGCCACCGCGATCGGCAGCACCACCGAGACGACTATCCCCGGCATGGCCAGGCCGTGGATCAGCGATTGCAGGAGCAGCCACTCCGAGACGAATCCGGCGCCGCCGGGCAGCGCCGCCGCACCCAGCGCCCCGATCGCGAACACGGCCGTCGTGACCGGCATCGCCGCGCGCAGGCCGCCGAGCGCGTCCAGATCGCGCACTCCGGTGGCCCGCAGTACCGAACCCGCCGAGCAGAACAGCAAGGCCTTGAACGCCGAGTGCGTCACCACGTGCAGCAGGGCCGCGGCCAGGGCGATCCCGGCCAGGACGCTCTGGTGGGAGGTGCGGAACAGCCCGGCCGTGCCGATCCCGAGCAGCACCAGACCCATGTTCTCGGTGGTCGAATACGCCAGCAGCTGCTTCAGGTCGCCGGTCACCGAGGCTTGCAGGATCCCGTACACCGCCGAGACGGCGCCGGCCGCCATCGCGGTCAGCCACCACCAGCGCGAACCGCCGGACAGCAGGTCCATCCCGACGCGGATGACCCCGTAGCTCCCGAGGTTCACCATCACCGCGCTCATCAGGGCCGACACCGGGCTGGGCGCCTCGGGGTGGGCTCGGGGCAGCCAGGCGTGCAGCGGCACGATGCCGGACTTGGAGCCGAATCCCGCCAGGGCCAGGACGAACACGGCGCCGCGCATCAGCGGCGACATCGCAGGCGCGGCGGCGCGGATCGCCGTGAACGTCTCGCCGTGCGCTGTCGCAGCCGGCCACGCCAGCGCGAGCAGGATCAGGACGAAGCCGAGCTGCGTCATGACCGCGTACCAGAGCCCTGCTTCGCGGACGCTGTCCCGCTTCTTGTGCTCGGCGAGGATCAGCAGCAGCGAGGAGACGGCCATCAGCTCCCAGAAGAACAGGAACGTCGACACGCTCGCCGCAGCCGGCACCAGCAGCAACGCCGCGGCGAACACCGGCAGCGCGGCGGAGGAAGCACGTCCGGGATCATGGCCGTTCTGGGCGTATCCGATCCCGTAGAGGGCCACGATCGCGATCACCGCACCGGCGATCGCGATGAATAATCCCGACAGGGCATCAACCCCCAGATACACGCCGGCCAGGGGCAGCACATCGGGCAGCCGCGCTGTGAACGTCCGCCCGGACAGCGCCGCCGCACCGCTCACGATGCCGCAGACGCCGACCGCGGCGGTGAGCGTCCCGGCCGCCTTCGCCCGCAACCACGAGGGCGACACGACCGCCGCCGGAATCGCGGCGCCGGCGCACCCCGCCGCCACGGCCAGGGCGGAGCCGATCACGTTCACCGGCCGGTCACCCGCCGGAGCGCGGCCACGATCGCATCGGGGGTCGGCGGGCAGCCCGGCACGGCGAGATCCACCGGCACGACCGAGTCCACGGGGCCGTGCACTCCCGGGCCGCCCGCGAACTCTCCGCAGTCGATCGCACAGTCGCCCACCGCCACCACCAGCCGCGGCTCCGGCGTCGCGTTGTAGGTGCGGCGCAATGCGGTCGCCATGTTCCGCGTCACCGGGCCGGTCACCGCCAGCACGTCGGCGTGCCGGGGCGAGGCCACCAGCCGGACGCCGTAGCGGTCGGCGTCGTACAGCGGCCCGAACGCCTGCCCGATCTCGATCTCGCAGCCGTTGCACGATCCGGCGTCCACGCAGCGCACCTGCGCCGATCCGGCCAGCTCCGGGCGCATCGGCGCCTCGGCCGGCCGGCGTGGCGCGGGTTCGGCCACCCGGCCCACGCGACGGATCTTGCTCAGCAAAGCCTTCATGACAACCCTCACCAAGAACGAGCAGAGTCACACCGATCCGCGCCGCCGCTGCGGGAGCGGGCAGCTTCGTGAGGCGAGAGCCGCTGACGTCGGCGAAGCGTGCTCCATCATGTCCCTTATTGAAAAGTTCTTCAACACAACACACCGCCGGTGGCGCCTCGCTGTCGCCGACGCGGCCGGGGAGGTCGTGGCGCCTCGTAACCCCGCGCCGTATCTCTTCGGTGGGGCGGGGATCATCGTGAACACGCGGGCTGGACCTGCTCCTACCGACGCAGGAGGAACAGTTGAGCAGCCAATCAGGGGGGCGCACGGCGCGATGGGTGCTGGGTCGCGGGTCCAGGCGGGGTACCGCGCTGGCCGCGGTGACGGCGGCAGCCGCGGTGGCGCTGGCGGGGGTGCCCGTGGCGGCGCCCGCGCGGGCGGACGTGCCGATCGGGGAGATCCTGGGTGACGTGAGCACGGTCACCTCATATGTCAAAACAGCACAAAGCCTGTACGGACTGTTCAATCAGTACGTCCTGGGCAACAGTCCGACGACACTGGACCAGATCAAGGCACTGATAGTGTCGTCGCAGCAGCAGATCGTGACCCAGATCGACGCGATCGCCACTGCCAACGTGAACTCCGAGGCCAAGCAGACCGTCGAGCAGTTCGAGAACATCTCCTCGATGACGCCGGACCAGCTGGCCGCGTTCGTGAGCCTGGCGGTCAAGACCGTGGAGGACGCGGGCTCGGACCTGGTGGCCGAGAAGACGGCGGCCGCGCAGGACGAGCTCGGCTTCGACCTGAACATCGTCGGGCCCATCGCCTTGGCGGCCTCGGCGAAGGCGGGTCAGGCCACGGACATCCTCACCACCGACATCATCCAGGCCGACAAGACCGTTCTGCAGAAGCTCGCCCCGCGGTGCGCGACCTTCCCCATCGACCTACAGGACGAGGGCTCGGTCCTGAGCCAGGGCCACTGCTGGAACTACCACGTCGCCGCGGACTTCCCCACCGGCCACTACGCCCAGGTGCCGGAGAACTTCGCCCTCCACGACGTGGGCAACAACGGCTTCACCGTGCACGGCGACTACAACGGGTTCGACTACACCGCGCCCGCGGTCACGGACTACTCCCAGGCCATCGCCGCGGCCATGGCGGACACCAGCTACCCCATCGCGCAGGTGGCGATCTTGTCGCTGTCGCCGGCGGTCGCCTCCCAGGCACCGGTCTCGGCGATCACCGAGACGCTCGGCGGCAGGCAGAGCGTGTTCGGCACGAGCGGGTTCGGCGGACTGTGGCAGGGTGCGCTGGTCCCGAACCCGGCCGCCGGCGCGGGCCGCTACGGCATCGGCTGGTTTCCCGAGTTCACCGGGACGCCGCCGCAGCTCAAAAGCGTCACCTCGGCACAGAACTCCGACGGCCGGGCCGAGGTGTTCGCCCTGGACCGCCTCGGCCAGATCTGGCACACCTGGCAGACCAGGCCCGGTGACGACACCAGCTGGTCGCTGTGGGCCAACATGTCCGGCAACCTCACCAGCGTGTCGGTGGCGCGCAACCACAACGGCACGCTGCAACTGTTCGGCTCCGGCCCGGACGGCGTGACCTACACCCGCTCCCAGATCCTGGGCGGGGACTACGTCGACGCGCAGGACTTCCCCACCCCGGCCGTGGACGCCTGGACGGACTGGACCGCCATGACCGACGGCTGGACCAGCCAGGACGTCGCGGTCACCGACCTGGCGGGGCGGATCGAGCTGTTCGGCATCGGCGCCGACCACGCCATCTGGCACCGCGAGCAGCAGACGTGGGACGCCACCAACCCGAACACGCCCGGCGGCTGGTCGAGCTGGTCGCACGTGCCGGCCGGGCCCGCCGACGCCCGGGAACTCGCCGTCGCCGCCAACGCCGCCGGCAAGATCTTCCTGGCCTCCATCGGCAGCGGCGACCAGGTTTCCGACGTCCTGAAGATCGACGACCGCGGCCGGGACACCGACTACACCGCTTGGGGCCACCTCTCAGGGCCCATACATCACCTCGCGATGGCCGGCCTGACCCAGGCTCCCGGCTCGATCCAGCTGTTCGGGCTCAACGCCGCCGGTGACACCTTCACCGACAGCGTCGACGGCGTCGCCACCGGCTCGCCGGCCGTGCCTGACACGGACACCGGTTGGGTCAAGGTCTCCGGAGAACTCGCCCCCTTCCCCAGCTGAGCTCTGGGAAATCCAGACAAGGACATAGCCGGGGCGCCCGACGACAGCCGTTGTCGGGCGCCCCAACTGCGTGACCGCGTTCTACTCGCCGGACGACCCCACTTTGACGGTCTTGGCCGCCGCGCCGGGACGAGCCACATCCTCCACAGCCGTGCAGATGCCGAAGACACGGCCGTGGCCGGTCCACCCGTTCACGCGACCACGGTTGTTGCTGATCTGCACCCGGGCATTCGCATGGTCGACAGCGGACACCAGATGCAGATAGGTGGTCCCTGCGACCCTGGCCAGCACGATGTCGCCGACCTCCAGCTTCGTCGGGTCCACGGGTGCGACGGTGACCGACTGCCTGCTGCGGATCAGCGGCACCATCGAGGAACCGGCCGGCCTGAACCGCACCTGGGCGCCGGCGGCGACTCTGGCCGCGAACGCATCCAACATACCCATGCTCCGCAGCATCCCAAGGCTCCCACCGGGCCGCCATGGAAATACCGGGTAGGCCGGCGCTGTCAGCCGGCTTCAGCGGTGGTCGGAACGACGGTGGATTAGGATGCCGCACCTCAGGACTCTGCCATGTGTGGCGCCGGAGATCTGTTTCGCTGCTCCGGATGACGCCACCGTGCGCCGACGCGTTCCCGGGCGCAGGTAAAGAACGGCGTCGACGTCACGGGGAACCAGCCGTGGGAAGGGCGAGTTCACCCCGCCTCCGCCTCAGCCGTAAACGACGCTGCCCTCAGCCACGAAATCGGTGACCGGCAACCGATCACGCGGCACCAGTCACCGGCCGCCGGTCAACGCCATCGCGACCGCGGCTTCAGCGTGGATGCGAGTGGTGGGGAAGACCGGGAGTGGGACGTCTTCGGGCTTGATCAGGAGTTCGATCTCAGTGCAGCCGAGGATCACGCCTTCGGCTCCGCGCGCGGCGAGGTCTGCGATGACCTTGCGGTAGATCTCCCGCGATTCGCTCTTGACGATGCCCAGGCAGAGTTCGTCGTAGATGATCCGGTGCACCTCGGCGCGGCCGTCCGGGTCGGGGACGAGGACGTCGAGGCCGGCTGCGGCAAGCCTGTCGCGATAGAAGTCCTGCTCCATGGTGAAGGCGGTGCCGAGAAGGCCGACGCGGGTGAGACCGGCGGTCCGGACCGCTTCGGCCGTGGCGTCGCCGAGGTGCAGCAGGGGGATGTCGACGGCTGCGGCGACCTGGTCCGCGACCTTGTGCATGGTGTTGGTGCACAGCAGCAGGAAGTCGGCGCCCGCCGCCTGGACCGAGACCGCCGCCTCGGCCAGCAGGGCGCCGGCCTCGGTCCAGCGTGCTTCGACCTGGAGCTGCTCGATGTCGGCGAAGTCGACCGAGTGCAGGACGCAGCGTGCGGAGTGCAGGCCGCCGAGGCGTTCCTGCACGAACGTGTTGAGGAGCCGGTAGTACTCGGCGGTCGACTGCCAGCTCATTCCGCCGATCAGTCCGATGGTGCGCATGCGGCGACGATAGTCGAGGCCGCCGGTCCCGGGCCACAAGACCGTCGGTGCCGTGGGATCCGAGCTCGTCGGCTCAGGCCGGTTCTCCGCCGCCGTCGTCGGGTTTCGCGGTCCCGAAGTCCTCGGCGGTCATGACATCAGTCTCCTGAGCCCACTGCGCCCACCCGGCCAGCGCCTCGTTGATGCGGACGCCCGCCTCCAGCGCGATCCGCATCGCGCGGGTCTGCTTGCTCGTCCCCCACTCGCCGCGGTCCTTCGTGTCCGCGTAGCCCCGCAGGGCTGCGGCGGTCTCGGCGAAGAAGCGCTGTTCGGCGGCCAGGTGTGCTTTGAGGTCCTCGGGCTCCATGAGCCAGTAGAAGTACGCGCGGAACAGCACCTCCATGCGGAAGGTGTGGTCCACGTCGACCTCGGCCAGCCAGCGGCGGACCTCGGTCAGGCCGGCGTCGGTGATCCGGTACGCCTTGCGGCGCCGCGGGCCGGTGCTCTCCACCTCGATCAGGCCGGCGGCCTCCAGCCGGACCAGCTCGGAGTAGATCTGCGGGTGCTGAGCCGGCCAGACCGAGCCCAGGGCCTGGGAGAAGCGGCGCGCGAGGTCGTAGCCGCTGGCCGGGCCCTCTGCGAGCAGGCCGAGCAGGCCGTGGCGCAGCGACATCGGCGTCCTCCTCGTGGTGGTACCGGGCGATCGGCCCTGTTGTCCGGTGGGCTCCCGCACATCTTGACACACCGACCTCGACAGGTAAACGATGACATGTCGAAAGCTACATGTCGTTCCAAGAGTATTGGAGGCACGGCGATGTCTGAGGACAACCCGCGCGCGGTCCTGCTGACCGGCGCGAACGGCGGCGTGGGCCTGGCCGCCACGCACGCGCTGGCCGAACGCGGCTTCCGCGTCTACGCCGCGGTGCGCGGCCAGGCCGGGGAACTGCCCCGGCACCCAAACGTCCGGGTCGTGCGGCTGGATGTGACCGACCCGGTGAGCGTGGCCGACGCGGTGGAGCAGGTGCGCGCCGACGGCGTCAGCAGCCTGCACGGCCTGGTGAACAACGCCGGGATCATCGTCCAGGGGCCGCTGGAGCTGGTCCCCGAGGAGGAGCTGCGGCGGCAGTTCGATGTGAACGTGTTCGGCCCCGCCGCGGTCACCCAGGCGTTCCTGCCGCTGCTGCGCGCCGGCCGCGGCCGGGTGGTCAACGTCACCGCCACCACGGCGCGGGTCGCAGGACCCTTCTTCGGTCCGATCTCGGCGAGCAAGGCGGCGCTGCAGTCGCTGTCCGACGCCCAGCGGCTGGAACTGGCGCACTGGGGCATGCCGGTGGTCGTGATCGAGCTCGGGATGATCGACACCCCGATCTTCGCCAAGGCCGCGGCGGCCACCGCCAAGACCGCCGAGGCGCAGACGCCGCAGCAGGCCGCGCTCTACCGGGCCCAGCTGGAGGCGGTCGACGCCGCGATGGCCAAGGCCAAGGCGGCCTCGCCGGGCATCGTCGCCGACGCCGTCGTCAAAGCCCTGACGGCCGGCCGGCCCAAGCCCCGCTACACCGTCGGTCCGGACACGCGGATGCTCGGCCTGCTGGCCCGTCTGCCGCTGCGCACCCGCGACCGGCTGCTGGCCCGGGTCATGGGCCTGGCCAAGGTCCCGCTCGCCCGATGAACGCCGCCAGCGGGGCCGAGGCCCGCACCATCGTCCTGATCGGGGCCACCTCCGGACTCGGCCGGGCCTCGGCGCTCCAGCTCGGCGCCGCGGGCCACCGGCTGATCCTGGTCGGCCGGGACCGCGGACGGGGGATGAGCCTGACCGCCCAGATCACCGCCCGCGCCCCCGGCAACCGGCGGCCGGTGTTCATCGCGGGCGACATCAGCACCCGGGACGGCGTGGCGGCGGTCGCCGAGCGGATCAAGGACGAGACCGACGCCGTCGACACGCTGCTGAACAACGCGGGGGTGATGTCCTCCCGGCGCGTCCTCACCGAGGAGGGCATGGAGCTGAACTTCGCGGTCCACCACCTGGCCCCGTTCACCATGACCGGCCTGCTGCTGCCGCTGCTGGCCCGGGGCGAGGGCCGGATCGTCAACACCAACTCCGAAGGGCACCGCGCCGCGCTGTTCGGCGCCGGCGAGATCCGCCTCGACTTCGACGACCTGCAATCAGAACGCAGATACAACCCCTACCTGGCATACAGCCGCTCCAAGCTCGCCAACCTGCTGTTCACCTTCGAATTCCACCGCCGTTACGCCGGTTTCCCGATCGCCGCGGTCCATCCCGGCATGGTCCGCACCCGCCTGGTGCGCTCGATGCACCGGCCGGGGTTCTGGCTGCTGAGCACTGCTACGCGGTGGATGCTGATGTCGCCGGACAAGGGCGGCCAGGCGCTCACCGAGCTCGCCACCACACCGGTACTCGACAGCGGCGGCTACTACGACCGCACCAGGCTGGCCAAGGCCTCACCGCACGCGAACAGCCGCGCCGACGCCGAGCTGCTGTGGGACGTCAGCGAGGTGTTGCGCGGCCCGTTCACAGCGAGCGCGGACCGCCGGATGCGACCTGATGCGAGATGACCGGTACGCGGGGAGAGACACCTACGCGGGATTCACTGGCCCTTTCCGGGCGCCGGCGGGTTCCCGATGTTCACGTTGCCGGTCACCACGCCGGCGGCGAAGGCGTTGTCCTTGGCGCGAACCTTCACATCCCCGTTGACCACCACGCCGCGGGCGCTGGCGACCGATGATCCGGCGGCGCGGTCTGCCTCCTGCAACTGGCGGACCAGGTCCTCCACGGCGGCACCGAAGTCGGGATCATCCTCGGCGGCGGCCTCGAGCGCCAGCGCGACCCGCTGTGCCGTCCGCTCCGACGGCGCTTCGGGGAGCTGCTGTGCCTCCGTGGTCAGGCGCTCCAAGGCCGCGTCGCCGCTCAATCGCCCGGCGACGAGCTGGTGCAGCTTCTCGCCGGCCCGGTCCACTCCGGCGTCGAGCGCGGCGTCGATGTGGGCGTCGGCGCGGTCGCCGACGCGACGTGCTTTGCGCACCAGCCAGGCGAACATGTAGCCCACTGCGATCTCCGCACCGACCATCGCGCACCTCCGGAGAGTGAAGGCAGAATCCTGTTACGAGGCTAGCGGAGTGGAGGCGCTGGGTGTTCGCGGCGGCGGAACGGCAGAGGAATCCCTGTCCACGACGCATACGATCAGCTGCGCTTTGCCTTCTTGGTCCAATACGCAAGTCGCCTCTCATCGCGAGCGCTTTTGGGGTGGTCGGGGCCCGATACTCGCTCTCGGATCGGCAACAACCACATCAACAGGTCTCGGGCTGCCGCGGCGTCACCACTCTTGCCGAGCCACTCTGCGAGGGTGGACAGAGTGTTTAGAGTGAAGGGATGCTCGGCGCCCAAGACCTCGGCTTGGATGGGTAGCAGCTCCGTAAGCATGTCACGAGCCGTTTCAGCGTCGCCGGCACGGCCGGTCCAGTAGGCAAGGCCAGCCCGATCCGACAAAATGCTCGGGTGCTCGTCGCCCAAGATTTCCGTCCGTATTGGCAATAGTTTTACATACATTTCGCGGGCCGCCGGTGCGTTGCCAGCCTGTCCGGTCCAATGGGCGAGATCGGCCCGCACGGTCAGCGCGTAGGGGTACGTGGCGCCCGCGACGGCCTCATAGACCGACACCAGTTCCTTACACATGTCACGCGCAGCAACCGGTTCGCCGGCTTGCCCGATAGCGTTGGCGAGGTTGGATTTGGCAGCCAGGGCGTTGAGGCTCTCGGCTCCCCAGACCCGCTCAACGATCGGCGCCAGCGTCGCAAACTGGTCCCGGGCTGATAGAGCGTCTCCAGCGTGCACAGTTGCGAAGGCGACGTTAGACAGGGCTTCCAGGGTTCGGGGGTGCTCAGGGCCGGAATGCTTCGTGCTCGCCTCGACGATCACCTGCCATTGCACGCGGGCAGTGGCGTAGTCACCACTGGCACCAAGAAAGTCGGACATCCGCCACATCGGATCACCCAGCGGATCGGCGACCGTCTGAATGTGCGGCAACAACAGGCGGCAGACATCCCAGGAAGACCGCATTTTGGTTTCGTACGGCACGGCAGCCTCCACCAGTGCCGCAGCCATGTCTCGCCAGAGCTGGCCAGCTCGCCCGAGTCCGTCACAGGTGACCGCCTGCACCAGCCGGTGAACCCCGAACGTCTTACTCGGCGGCCCGATCAGGCTGTGCCGCCGCAAGCCCGACACCGCGTCGTCCAATGCGAAACTCTGCGTGCACAGGTCGCGGACCTGCTTGAGGATGTCGGGGTCAAGACCTGAGTCCGGCAGTACAGGGTAGCCACCGAACAGTAACCGGAACGGGATCTCCTCCGGCGCCAGATAGGCGGCGATCCGCAGCAGCGTCACCGAGCCGGGGCTGTTGGCCTCCAGCTCCCCGATGGCCAGCGACCAGGTCGCGGTCAGCGGCGCATGGGAGACCGGCGCGCCCCGCTTGAGCAGCTCTGCGCGATCCGAGGCCAGCAGTGCCTGGTACTCGTCCAGAGTTCGGCCCGTGGTTTCGCAGAACGCTGCGGCCTGGGACAGAGCCAGGGGCAGCAGGCCCAGCGCGGTGGCCACGGCGCGGGCCGACGACTCGTCCGCGGAGCCGGTGCGGTCCATGAGGAATCCCGCCGCCGCGTCCACGCCGATGGTCGGGACCTCGATCGCCTGGGTGGCGGGCCAGTGGCCGTCCTGGGTCGTCACCAGCACGTGGCCGGTCCCCTTGGCCGGGAGCCAGGTGCCGGCGGCGGCGTGGCCCGGGAGGTTGTCGAAGACCAGGAGCCACGGCTCCGTGCGGCGGCCGAGCGCTCCGTGGACCGCCGCCACCGGATCGCCGTCCTCGGCCACGCCCAGCAGCTGCGCCAGTTCGTGGAACTGGGACAGCAGGGTGGTGGCATGTTCGGCATGGAAGAACCACACCACTTCGTAGTCGTCGACGTGGCGGTGGGCGTACTCCAGGGCCACGGTGGTCTTGCCGACGCCGCCCAGGCCGGTCAGGGCGACCGTCGACACCCCGCGGGGCTTCGCCAGCCGGTCCCGGAGTTCGCCGAGCAGCGGCTCACGGCCTGCGACGTGCACCGGGCGCAGGTCCAGGCGGACCGGTGCTCCGGCGGTCGACTGACGGGTGTGCAGGTTGACCGTTCTGGCGGCGCCGAACGCGATGGCGCTCCCACTGGCGCGGACTGACAGATCGCCGTCCAGCAAGAACCCGTCGCCGGGCGGACGCTCTGGACCCTCCACGACACACCCCCGGCGCTGAAACAGAACCCTGTCGCAAGGGTAAGTCCGTGGTGCTGGTGGCGGCACACGAATGGGGAAGAGGGCAGGGCGTCACCAGCCCCTGGGGTTTGCGCTCCCACCGCAGCGAGAGCGCAACTGTCACTCGAAGTCGACGAGGCGCAGATCGATGTAGGCGATGGTGTCGCCAGGGAGGACATATCGTTCGATCTCCAAGAACCCGTGAGCCTTGGCGAAGTGCAGGCCGTCCTCGTTCGATGCAAGCACCACGGTCTCGATGACAGTGGCGCCCAGGGTACGGGCATGTTGCAGCCCGTGCCGGTACAACTGTCCGCCGAAGCCTTTACGACGGTACGCCGGCAGGATGCGCGCGATCACTGTGGCCGTGAACGGGTTGTCGTCGGCAGGCGGCCGCACGGTCGAGCAACCTATCGGCTCACCGTCGAGGTAGGCGATCTCCAAGTGGTTGCGTCCTGCCCGCTCGCGCACCTGGTCGAGGGACAGAGGATCGGTCGGGATGATCTCGTTATGGATGTTCTGCCAGTCCGCGAGCATGGTGTCGTCGACTGGCTGCGTAATGCTGAGTGTGGGCACCACAGCAGGGAACCGGGCCGGCCCGTGGCGGTCAACCGGATTGCTGGAATTCGGCGCCGCTACCCCGGCACGCCCTCCTTGAGGGATCCCCGGAGATCACTGCGCAATCCCGCGCTCAACGCGCCCGGGACAGGAACAGCCCGCCCGCCTCGGCGCGCGGCTGCGGGACCGACGCGTGCGGTCGCACGGCCATGCCGCCGAGATCGATGTTGCGAGCGAGGTAAAGACCGAGCAGGCGGGCTGTGGCGAGGGCGTCGCCGAGGGCGCTGTGGGCGTCGGTGAGGTCGATGCCGACGGCTTCGCAGCAGTCTGCGAGCTTGTAGGAGGGCCCCGGCAGGAGGCGTTGGGAGGTGCGCAGGGTGCACACGCCGCCGGCGATCTCCGGGGAGTTCAACCCCATGCGGGCGAAGTGGGAGACCAGGAACTTGGCGTCGAAGGGCAGGTTGTGGGCGGCCACGACGCGGCCGGCGAGCAGGGCGTGCAAGTCGTGGCCGATGTCCTCGAAGCGGGGTGCCCTCTCCACCATGGCTCGGGTGATGCCGTGCACGCGGGTCGCGCCCACGCCGGACTCCGGCCGGATCAGGCTGTCCCAGCTGCCGGTCACCGCGCCGGTGGCGCTCACATGGACGATGGCGATCTCCACGATCTCCGCGATCGGCGGGTGGAATCCCGAGGTTTCGACGTCGACGACTGCATAGTTCACCCTCCTATCTTCGAGGGCGCACACACCTCGGTGGCGAAGGCGCGCCTCGCGAAGGCGCACGAACCGGCGCGGATCAGGACCCGGTCACCACGGAAGCACCACCAGGGCGGGCACCGCCAGGAAGGCGCAGATCGGCAGATTCACCTTCCAGTAGCGCACGAACACCGCGATGAACTCGCGGATCGTCGCGCTCGGCAGGAAATAGGCCGCCGTCGGGGATCCCACCACCTGCGCCGGCACCCCGAGATCGCTGGCGATCAGCGCCGCGCGGTAACTGTGGAAATCGTTGGTGACGACCACGGAGCGGAACCCTTGAGGCTTCGCCGCCCGCATCAGCTCCGCGCTGAGGAGCAGGTTCTCCTCGGTGGTGCGGGAGCGGTCCTCGAGGATCAGCCGGTCGGCCGGGAACCCGCGCTTCACCAGGTAGTCCGCCATCGCTTCGGCCTCCGACAAGCGCTCGTCCGAGCCCTTGCCGCCGGAGACGATGAGCTTCGCGGCGCCGCCGTCCAGCGACTCGAACACCGCCCGGCCGCGCTCCAAGCGGCTGGCCAGCAACGGCGAGACCCGCCGGCCGCCGAGCAGTCCGGCGCCCAGCACGACTACGAAGTCGACGGACCGCGGCACCGGCATCCGCCGGTACAGGAAGCCATAGCTGAGGTAGCAGAAGAACAAGAAGGCCACGTAGCCGACCACGAGCACCGCCCCGGTGGACAACGCGATGAGTGCTTGGTGCCGCGTCACCAGCGCGACGGCCAGCAACGCGAGCAAGCCGACGATGCCGACGGCGCAGGCCAACGACAGCAGATTGGCGACCGTCCGCCCCTCTTTGCGCAGCATGGTCATGCCGTTGAGCACGAGGAACGCGATCAGCGCCAGCAAGCCCAGCGTCGGCAGCAGCGCCACCGCGGCGACCACCATCACCCGCCCCATCCCCGAGGACCGCGACAGCCCCGCGAACAGTCCCAACGCCACGAAGCACAACGCCAGACCCAGATACACCGCGTTCCGGAACCGCCGCGGGTCGCGCATCACCGAACGGATGAGGAGGATCGCGAAAAGCGCGGCGACCGTGTAGGAGAACAGAGCGGGTCCCGAGGATGCGGGCCGGAAAGTCCGGCGAATTGTCCTGACCAGGCAATTTTACGGACACCGGTAAGGACTGCGCGTCGGCCGCGAGGCCGACGGCTCTCATCCTCGGGAGCGATTTCCCACGTACTTCTCAAGAACGCAGCGCCAGACGCAGGCCTGCCGATGCTCGGCAGGCCGTCCCGGACGGGCCTGCGTCCGGGTGATCGTGCCCAGTCCGGACGTCATCGAGTCCAGCACTGCCGGCGCCTGGCGGGGCCAGACGGGTGGTTCAGGAGAAGCGCTTCACGATCGCGCGGATCCGTGACACGGCGTCCCAGGAGTCCCCGAAATGGGCGACGATGCAGAGCAGCTCCCGCAGGTTCAGCAGGTCCATCCGCTCTCGCCAGTCCCCGACCGGGGGACGCAGCTCGTAGTACGCGTCGAAGAACGTGTCCGGGACCCCGCCGGTGCAGAACAGCATGCTGATGTCGACTTCGGGCCAGGTGTAGCTGACCGACGGGTCGATGAACACCGGGCTGTCGTCGAGGCTCGCGATGATGTTGGAGCGCCACAGGTCGCCGTGCGTCAGCGCCGCCGGAGCCTCCGGCACCAGCTCCGGCAGCCGGGCGCACAGCCGCTCCAGCGCGATCCGGTCGGCGGCGTCGAAAGCCTCCTCGACCTTCGGCTCGCGCAGGTAACGCAGGACTCTGCGTTCGGCGAAGAAGCGGAAGCCGTCGTCGTCCCAGGCGTTCTCCTGCACCAGCCGGCCGAGCATGCCGTCCCGGTGCCAGCCGTAGCGCGGTCCGGTGTGGTCGTGCAGCCCGGCCACGGCGCGCGCGGCGGCCTCCCAGAACTGCGGCGAATCCGGTATCTCCGACTTCAGAGCCGCCATGACCAGCGACTTCGGGCCGATGTGGAACAGCTCGGGCGTCGGCAGGCCGCCGATCTCCCGCACCGCCTGAAGGCTCTCGACCTCGAGGTCGAAGAACCCGTCGGGGTTGTTGCGGCCGCCCTTCACCACGACGGTGCGGCCGTCGGCCAGCGTCACCCGCCAGGCGGCGTTGGCCATGCCTCCGGTCAGCGGCTCGGTCCCGACGACCGTCATATCCTCCGGAAGAAGCGACGGGGCCCACTCGCCCTCGTGGTCGATGGTCTGCATCGCACCACAGTCTCAGACGAGCGGGCCCGTTGTCGCCGGTCATCTCATGAACCGACTGGCCAGGTGATCTGCGTCGACTTGTAGTAGTTCACCCCCATCGCGTGCCAGCGCGGGCCCTGGGCCCCGAGCCGTTGGTCGAAGGACGTGGTGTCGTGCGTGCTGTACGGCGACCAGCCGAGTTCCATGAGCGCGGGCAGCCGCGGGAAGGCCATCTGGTCGATGTCCGCGCTGGTCACGATCGTCTCGGTCCACAGCGGGGCCTCGACGCCGGCCACCGAGGAGCCGGTGACGCCGGTGAGATAGTTGCCCGGATCCCAGCCGTAGGCGGTGTTGACGTCGACGTAGCCGGCCCAGTGCTGGCCGAGCTTCGTCTTGCGGTTGTACTTCATGTCCAGGTAGGCGTGGTTGGCCGGGGACATGACGACCTTCGTGCCGGAGGCCGCGGCGGACGCGAGCGCGCTGTTCGTCGTGGTGGTGTCCCAGAACTGGGCCAGGGTGGAGGACGCCAGCGGGGCCGCGGCGATGTTGTGCCAGCCCATGACCGCCTTGCCGTGTGCGGCCACGATCGGCTGCACCTTGTTGATGAACGTGAGGTAGTCGCTCGCGCTGGTCGAGCTGGCCTCGTCGCCGCCGATGTGGATGTAAGGACCCGGAGTCAGGGCGGCCAGCTCGCCGACCACCTGGTCGATGAAGGTGTACGTGAGCGCCAGCGGCACGCACAGCGAGCTGAAGCCCACGTTCGTGCCCGTGTACAGGGACGGCGCGACGCCGTTGCAGTTGAGCGAGGCGTAGGACGCCAGCGCCGCGTTCGTGTGGCCGGGCATGTCGATCTCCGGCACCACGGTGATGTAGCGGGAAGCGGCGTAGGCGATGATCGCCTGGTAGTCGGCTTGCGTGTAGTAGCCGCCGGCTCCTCCCCCGACCTCGGTGCTGCCGCCGTACGTCGCCAGGTTCGGCCAGCTGTTGATCGCGATGCGCCAGCCCTGGTCGTCGCTCAGATGCAGGTGCAGGTAGTTCACCTTGTACAGCGCCATCTCGTCGACGTAGTGCTCGACCTGCGCGACGGTGAAGAAGTGCCGCGCGACGTCCAGCATCGCGCCCCGGTAGCCGAAGCGCGGCCAGTCGGTGATGGTCCCGCCGGGCACCGTCCACGGTCCGGCCCCGGCCGTCGAGCCCATCACGGCGGGCGGCATCAGCTGGAGCAGCGTCTGCACGCCGTGGAACAACCCAGCAGGCTGATTCGCCTCGATGACGACGCCGGACGGCGAGGAGACCAGCTGATAGCCCTCGGCGCCGACCGTGCTCGGCGCACCGGTCAGCGCCAGCGCGATGGTGCCCGGCGTGGACGCGCCGACCGTGAGCGGCAGGGCGTATCCGGTGGACGTGCGCAGGATCCCCGCCAGATAGCCGCCGACGTTGGCGTCGGCGGAGGTGATGGTGGCGGAGGACGGCAGGGTGAACGTGGTGCCGTCGGCGACCTCGCTGGCCGGGGCCGGGACTACGACGTTCGGGAAGGTCGCGGCGGCGATCGCCGGGGCCGGGGCCCCGAGGACGCCGCCCAGACCGGTACCGGCGACCACCGCGGCCGCCAGCAGCGCGCGGTGGATCCGGGACCGCAGCCGCCTGGAGACGGCCCGGCCCGGGGTCGAGGGGGCGGACGGGGTGGACGGGGTGAACAGAGCGGACAGGGCGGAGAGGGCTGACGGGGCGCTCATGACGCCACCACATCGATCTTCGGCATGTTCCATCCCGAGACGCTGACCACCGGCGTGGCTCCCTGCAGGTCGGCCGAGCTGTAGGAGGCGGTGATCGTCTGCGACTCGCCGGGCATCAAGGTGACGTCGTCGTCACCCCAGATCGACGTGCGCAGCTCGTTGTCGCCGCTGAGCTCGGTGCCGGACGCCGTGCCGCGCCGCAGGTCGGCGCGCAGGAAGAAGCCGACGGTCGTGGAGGAGTTGTTGGTGATGGTGACGGCGACCTGCTTGTCCGAACCGGCCGGTCCGGCGGCGTTCGACGTCACGGCACTGACCGCGACCGAGGTGTCGGTCGGCAGCGCTTGCAGGGCTTTGAGATTCGCGTAGGACGACATGCTCGCCTGCGGGTTGCCGATGGTCTTGTTCCAGTTGACGGAGTCGGCGGTGGTCGGGAGCCAGTAGACGTTCCGGTTGACGACCGTGCCGTTCTGCCGGACCAGCAGCTCGACGAAGTAGACGGTGCCGGAGGCCGTCGGCGTGGTGGGCTTCAGGACGCCGTTGACGACCTGCTGGGAGGTCAGCGAGAGGGTGGAGGAGGTGCGGTCGTCCAGCAGCGTGCCGCCGGTGTTGTAGACCTTTGATTCGACGGTGACGCCGGCCTGGGTGGTCCCGGAGAGGTTGTCGACGGTGACCGTGCCGTTGTCCAGCTGGTAGATCGCGTGCAGCGGCTTGTCGGCCTGCTGCGCGCCGAAGTAGGCGCCGGCCTGGTCGTAGTCGTTGTTGTAGAGCGACCACAGCAGCGTGGGCCAGCCCTTGTTCATCTGCCAGTAGATGGTGCCGGTCGAGGGGGCCGAGGCGTTCGTGGAGTGCGCGATGAAGGCTTCGAACTGCGCGCGGGTGTCCTCGTAGTTCTGCACCTGGGCTTGCTGCACGTACTGGGCCAGGCTGCTCCAGGAGCCGTAGCGGTTGCTGAGCGCCGTGTCGAAGTTGTAGAGCGTGCCGAAGTGGTAGCCGGTGTGCTTCGTGCCCTCGTAGTTGTTGTGGTACTGGTTGGCGCCGGTGTTCTGCCACAGTGCGGACTGGTCGGAGGCGGACAGGAAGCGGTTGATGGAGTCCATGGTCGGGACGGTGTTGCCCGCGCTCTGTTCGGAGTCGTAACCCCACGCGCCGCCGGCGTTGGTCAGGTCGCCGCTGCCGGTGTGGGTGGTGTCGTACCAGTAGCTCGGCGGGACCCAGTCGTAAGGACCCTCCTTCTCGCCCGAGGCGCCGAGTTGCGGACTCGACTTGTACTCGGCCGAGGAGATGAAGGGCCCTGAGTAGTCAGCCGCGGCGAATCCGGCGAGCGCCAGTGATTCCTGGTTGGCGGTCGGGGCGTTGTCGCTCCACTGGAAGCTGAAGACGCTGGGGTGGTTGCGCAGGACGGTGCCCTGGGTCTGGGCTGAAGCCTGGTAGACGGCGTTGTCGGCGGCGGTGTAGGAGGTGGTCTCCCAGAAGTCGCAGCACTGGTAGCCGGCGTTGACCAGGATGCCCGCGGCGTCCATCTGCTGGTACCAGTCCGGCGGCATCAGATGGCCTTCGAGGCGGATGCTGTTCAGGCCCATGGCCTTGATGATGCCGATCTGGCGGGCGGTGTCGGCCGGGTCGTAGCGCAGGAAGAGGTCGGGGTCCCAGCCTCCGCCGCGCATGACGACGGGGACGTTGTTGATTTTGAAGGCGCGGACGCCGGACGGCGCGGCAGTGCTGGCACCGGTCAGGTAGGAGCTGACGGTGCGGATGCCGAAGGTTTCGGTGGTGGAGTTCAGCGTCGTCGTACCCTGCGACACGGAGGTGGCCAGGGTGTAGAGCGGTTGGGCGCCGAGCTGGTAGGGCCACCAGATCTGCGGCGCGGCGATGGTCAGGCTGGGGAAGGCCGACGGCGCGAAGGTGACCGTGGCGGTGGAGTTCGCGGCGACCGTGGCGCTCTGGCTGACGGTGACCGGCGTGCCGCCGCCGGGCGGGGTGACGGTCGCGGTGACGGTGCCGGTCTGGGCGGTGGCCGAGGTGTTGGTGACGTCCGCCTTGACGGTCAGGGCGCTGCTGGACAGGTTGGCGGCGGTGGCCTGGTTGACGTGCGCGTTGCCGACGAGGAGCGGGCCGCCGGTCTGGAGCTGGACCGGGAACTGGATGCCGGTGTTGTTGTCCGGCGGGATCTGGCTCCAGTCGACGTTGTCGAGGGTCAGCATCGCCGTGGGGTCGTTGGGGTGCATCTCGATGGCGACGGAGTTGGTGCCCGCGACCAGTTTCGAGGTGATGTCGTAGACGTTCTTGGCGTAGGCGCCGGTGACGGAGGCGGCGACCTGGGAGCCGTTCACCCACAGGTCGGCGGCGCCGATGACGCCGTTGAGGACCAGTTTGGTGTCGGTGCCGGCGGCCGGCGCGGGGAAGTCGGCGCGGTACCACCAGGGGACGGAGAACTGCGCGATGGTGTCGGCGCCGACCTTGGTCATCTGGCCGAAGCAGGTCTTCATGTTCGTGGAGACGAAGACGTTCGGGCAGGTGCCGTTCTGCAGCAGGGCGTTGATTTCGGTGCCGGGGGCGCCGCCGCCGTCGTTGGCGACGGACAGCCAGGCGCCGGTGTTGAACCCGGGCGTGGAGATCTGGGCGCCGGTCTGGGTGGCGGTGGCGGAGGTGAGGACCTTCCAGCCGGTGGTGGCGCCGAGGTCGGTGGTGGCGGTGTTGTCGGAGCCGGGGGCGAGGTTCGGGGTGGCTAGGGCGGCAGTGTTCGCTGTGATGGGGGCCGTGGTGCCGGTCGCGGCACGGTTTCCGGCGTTCGCGCCGGTCGGCGTTCCGGCGGCCGCTGTGCCGAAGGCGCTGGTCTGGAAGGCCGTCAGGGCCATGAGGCCCAGGACGGCGGTGATCCCCGTGAGTGTTCTTCCCCGTGTGCGACGACGTGCCATGGGCGCTCCTGGGTCGGGTGCCGCGATGGTTAAGGAAGTTTACTTGCCTTACTCGCGGTGACCGTACAACCGCCCATGCGCATCGTCAATGAGCTGCTTGCCGGGTGTCTCGCCTGAGCTCGCCGGTTCGCCTCAGTTCGCCTCAGTTCGCCTCAGTCAGAGAAGTCCTGGGTCATCCAGACCGTGCCGGAGCTGTCGCGGAATATGGAGATCCCGATGTGGTGGAAGCTCGTGGAGAGGATGTTGCGGCGGTGGCCGTCGTTGGGCGGCTGCTCGGCGAGCATGCTGTTGGTCAGGCCGACGGCCATCTTGGCGATGGCGTCGTTGGTGTTCGAGACCGGGCCGCCGTCGCCGATGTTCTCACCCGCGGCACTCCAGGACACGCCGGCCGCGGTCTCTCGCGCACCGAGACCAGGCTCGCCGGGGCACTGGTGCGACAGGCCGCAGCCGCTCGCCATGGTGGCGGTGTGGCCGGCGGCGCTCTTGTCGAGCCCGGCGGTGCGGGTGAGGGCCGGGAGTCCTTGGGCGGCGCGGGCCTGGTTGATCGTGGCGAGGACTTGGTCCTCGGGCGAGAGCTGGCCGGGGGCGCTGGAGGACGGCGGCGTGCTGGGCGGGGTGGTGGCGGTGGTCGAGGGGGGAGGCGCGGGCGCGCCGGTCGCCGAGGACGCCGAGGAGGGCTTAGAAGACGGCTTCGCCGAGCTGCTGGATTTGGACGAGTCGGGACGCGTCGAAGGGTTCGAAGACGTCTTGCCGCTGGACGCCGTCGACGCGGACGCCGAGGAGGTGGCCGCGGAGGACGGCGCGGGGTTCGACGAGGAGTCGGTGGGGGTGTCGGGGGCGGCGGAGGACGTGGAGCTGGAGCTGTCGGTGGCGCCCTGGGACAGCGCTTCGTTCTTGGGGCTGTCGGCGATGCCGGTGGCGACCACGACGGCGCCGACCACCGCTGCCGTCGCGGCCAGGGCGACGGCGGCTTTCGCGGCGAGGTGCGAGGTGGCGGTGCGGGTGGCGGACTTGGGTATTCGGCGGTGGGAGTGGGTCGCGGGATGGCGGCCGGGCGGGGGCTCGTGGGAGCCGGGGCCGTAGTCGGCAGCTTGCGGCTGGTAGCTTCCGGGGCCGTAGTCGGGGGCCGGAGGCTGGTTGAAGACTTGCGTGGGCTGCGGGGGCGGCGGGAACTGCGGCGGCGGCGCCATCTGGTGCAACCCCGTGGCGCCGGCGTGCAGGGCCCCGCCGTGCAGCGCACCGGCCACCTGCCGATGCACCGCCTCGGCCATCCCGAACGGCACCGGCACCAGCGCCAGGCGCACCAGCAGCCGTTCGGCGGGGACGAAGTCGGTGGCGAGAGCGGCGCAGACATGGCACTGCCGGACATGCCGCGCGAACCGCTTACGCCACACGGCTTCCGGCCGCCCGGGCCAGTGCATCGCGAGGTCGGACAACTCCAAGCAGATCGGCACGGCGCACAGCGCACGCACCACCGCCCGCGATATCTCCAGCTGCGCCTTCATCCGCGCGATCCGCACGGTGACGTGGTGCGGATCCAGGCCGATCGCGGCGACGAGCTCGCCCCGCGTCAGATGCCCGGCCTCCACCAGCCACCACAGCGACAGCAGCTCACGGTCGTCGGCATCCAGCCACGAGGTGGCCATCGCGACCTCACGCCGCTGCCCGGTCAACCCCAGCTCGGTGAGCGTCAGATCGGCGAAGTCGGCCCCGGGATCGGCGACGTCCAGCGCCTCGTCCAACGGCTGCGGACGCCCCCGGTACCCGCGCACGTGATCGCGGACCTGGTTCATGGTCACGGCCACCAGCCACGACCGGAAGGACTCGGGATCCCGCACGGTCGGCAGCCCGCGCACCACCCGCAGCATGGTCTCCTGCACGACGTCGTCGACGTCCGCAGCCACCGGCAGCGCCCGCCCCACGATGTTGTAGACCAGCGGCAGGTACTCCGACACCAGACGCTCCAAGGCGGCCGGATCACCGCCCGCCGCGGCGGCCACCACATACGTGTCGGTCTCCGTCGCCATCATCCCTTGGTCCTCCCACACCCGACTTTTTTGTTCGGACGTAGGGGGAGACGCTACGCGACGGCGCGAGTCACAGAAATTTCTCGGAGCATTATTTGGGCAAGCTTTGCCACATCATGGGC
>JABFXP010000555.1 GCA_013361685.1 Catenulispora sp. | reverse complement strand
CCCGAGCCCGAGCCCAACCCACCCCAAGCCCCTAAGCAGCCACCCCCAGCACCCCCTCCAAAGCAAACCAAACAACCTTCCCCGTAGACGTCCGCCGCGACCCCCACTCCGCCGACAACTCACTCACCAAAAACAACCCCCGCCCACTCTCCTCCAACTCATCAGGCAAAGCCGCCGCCCGCGGCTCCGCCCCCACCTGATCAGCAACCTCACACGTCAACCGCTCGTCATAAGACAACCGAATCTCAATAGGCCCCGGCCCCGCCGCATGCCGCACCGCATTGGTCGCCAACTCACTCACCAACAACTCCGCCGTCTCCACCGTGTCCTCCGACAGCCCCCAAGACCCAGCCTGCTGCCGCACGAAATGCCGAGCCTCCCGCACCGCATAAGACTCCGCCGGCAACTCCCACGACGCCGACCGAGAAGGCGCCCGTCCGATCCGCGCCACCAGCAACGCCAAGTCGTCCCGGTCCCCCTCCAGCACCAGCGTCCGCGTCAGCGTGTCGCAGATCTCTTCCAAGCCCGCCTCGGGATCCCCCAAGTTCTCCAGCAACAACTGCAGCCCATCGCCGATGTCCCGATTCTTCGACTCCACCAGCCCGTCCGTGCAAAGCACCAACAGGCTCCCCTCCGGCAGGTCCAGCGTCCACGACTCGAACGGCCCCGACACGAACCCCAAGCCCAACGGCCGGTTCGGTGGCACGTCCTCCACCCGCGGCTTCACCGACGGGTCCGGATGCACGATCACCGGCGGCACATGGCCCGCGCGGACGATCTCGCAGGTCCGCGCCTCCGGATCGTGCACCGCGATGATGCACGTCGCGAAGATGTAGCTGTCCGCCATATCCGGCACCAGCGCATCCAGGTGCGCCATCAACTCAGTCACCGGCAGCTCCAGCCGCGCCAACGTCCGCACCGCGGTCCGCAGCTGCCCCATCACCGTCGCGGCCTGCATCCCGTGGCCCATCACGTCACCGACCACCAGCGCAACGCGGCCCCCGGACAGCGGGATCACGTCGAACCAGTCGCCCCCGACCTCGGCCACATCGCTGCCCGGCACGTACCGGTGCGCCACCTCCATCCCCGGCGGCGGCTGCACCCGCTTGGGCAGCAGCGAACTCTGCAACGTCAGCGCCTGCGACTTCTCCAGGTTGTACAGCCTCGCATTGTCGATGCACAGCGCCGTACGCCGCGCCAAGTTGTCCGCCAGCTCCACATCCCGCCCGCAGAACTCGGCGCGTGCGGCAGGGTCCCGGTTGAACGCCAGCAGCCCCAGCACCCTGCCCCTCGCCATCAGCGGGCTGAGAAGCAGCGAACGTCCCGCCATAGCCCGCAGGAAATCCGGTCGGCCGAAGTCCTCAGCGGTGCGCCGCGCCAGCTCATCCGGCACGATCGGGAAGAACAACGAGCGCCGCTCGGCCATGCACCGCGCGAAAGGCGACGCCGGCGGACACACCGCAGTCTCCCCGATCGGCAGCGTCGACAGCCAGAACTCCACCGGCAGCGGATCCTTGTCGGACACGCCCAACGCGAGCCTGCGCACCCGCGCCGCCCCGTCCTTGGACTGCGACGGAATCTCGTGGTGGGTGACCACCCGCTCCTGCAGCAGCACCCACGTCGTGTCGGCGAAGTCCGGAATCGCGATGCCGACCAGCTCCTCGGCAGTGCGGACCAGGTCCAAAGTGGTGCCGATCTCCTCACTGGCCCGGTTCAGCAGAGCCAGCCGCAGCCGCACCGAGTCGGCCGTGTCATGCCAGTCGTGCGGCGGCGCGGCGTGGCGGGGAGTGCGCTTCTCACCCTCCCTCGCGGCCCCCGAACCCGCCGGAGCCCCTTCCGAGGCGCCGGTGCCACCAGCCTGAGCCGGTAAAAGAGAAGAAGTGGCAGCCTGCCCCGCCACCGTTCGTTCCACCGCTGTTTCCGCCCTCTCGCCTGACCGTCGCCGGCTCCCGGCCGCTTCCCGCATGGTCCCCTTCACCGCGCGGTCCCCATCAGCGTCCGCAAGCCACACGTCCCCTCATCCCCATACCCGCCCACAGCGTGCGTTGACCGTCGGGGACAGTCCTGACAGCTAGTCATCAGCCGGACACTCCGAGTATGGGCTTCCCGCTCCCGAACGCGGGCGGAATCGCGGAAGTCTCCCCCTGCCGGGACGCAGCAGGGGGCGCACGGCACGCCCGCCTGCTTCCACTCCCACTTTCGCTTAAGCCCCCACTCCCGCATCATCCCCGCTTCAGTCCCCCACTGCCGCTGCCCGCGCCCCTCAGGACAGCGACAACGGATTCTCGCTAAGCGACACCGGATCTTTGTGCCGCGCATATTTGCCCGCCTCAGGCTGCTGCGAATGGATGACATCACCGAAGAACCACTTGTTGACTTTTACGTTGGTGAAGCCATGCGCCGCTAGCGCCGCGAGAGCTTGGTCCTCCGGAAGTCCGGTCACATCGGGCACCTGGTACGTCTTCGGACCCTTCGACAACGTCAGCGTCACCAGCGCACCGGGCTGAGCGTCGCCCGGCGCGACCGACACCACCGACCCGGAGTCGACATCGTCCGAGAACACCTGGTCCGGCGCGATCGCCACCTTGAACCCGGCGGCCCGCAGCGCGGCCGTCGCGCTGTCCGGCGTCCGGCCGGCCTGGTCCGGCACCGGAATCGGCTTCGGCCCCTTGGACACCGTGATCCGGACCGAGCCGCCCTTCTTCACCTTCTGCGACGGATCCGGCGAGGAGCCGATCACCGTCCCGGCCGGCACCGCGTCGTCATAGGCCAGGTCCACGGCCGGATGCAGCCCGTCGCGGTTCAGCTCGGCCAGCGCCGCTTCCTGGGTCTGCCGCACCACCGACGGCATCGAGCGGAACTGCCCGCTGGTCACCCACCACGTCACCAGGCCCAGCACCAGCGCCAGCAGCACCACCACGGCCAGTGCGTAGTGCCCGCGCCGGGGCCGCCACTTCTGGTCCGCCGGCACCAGTTCCCGCCGCTGGTTCGGCGACGTGCGCGGCTTGTAGACCTTCTTGACCGGCGCCTCGCTGCGCATCGCCGAGCGCTGGATCCGCGTCGGGTTGGTCGGCAGCGGCGGGGGCGGCGGCACCGCCCGCGTGTTCTCCGGCGCCGGCATCACCCGGGTCGCCGAAGTGGTGCGCTGCTCGGTCAGGGCGCCGAACTCCGCGGTGGCGGTGTGGTCCGGGTCGTTCTCCTCCGGCAGCGCGCCGAAGTCCAGCGCCGAGTCCGGCAGGCTCCCGAAGGTCCGCATCACCTCGGCGTGGAACACGTTCGCGTTGTCCGGCCGCTCGTCCGGGTCCTTGGCGGTGGCCCGGGTCACCAGCGCGTCCAGCGCCGGGTCCAGGCCCGGCACGCTCGCCGACGGCGCCGGCACCTGGTCGTGCACATGCCGGTAGGCGACCTGGATCGGGGAGTCGGCGACGAACGGCTTGGCGCCGGTGAGCAGCTCGTACAGCACGATCCCGGCCGAGTACACGTCCGAACGGGCGTCGCAGACCCCGGATTTCACCTGCTCCGGCGCCAGATACGAGGCCGTGCCGACGATCATCCCGGCCAGCGACACCGTGGCGCCGGCCGCGGCCGAGCGGGCCAGCCCGAAGTCGGCGACCTTCACCGCGTGCGCGTAGCTGCCGGACCCGGCGATCAGCACGTTCTCCGGCTTCACGTCCCGGTGCACCATCCCGGCGCGGTGCGCGGCGCCGAGCGCGGACAGCACCGGCGCCAGGATCTCCAGCGCCTCGCGCGGCGTCAGCCGGCCGCGGTCGGTCAGCAGTTCGCGCAGCGTCTGGCCGTCGACGAACTCCATGACCAGATACACGTGCCCGCCGTCGGCGGACTGGTCGAACACCGCGACGATGTTCGGATGAGTGAGCTTCGCGGCGGTCTTCGCCTCCCGGATGAAGCGCGAGACGAACTCCTCGTGCCGCGCCAACTCGGGATGCATGACCTTCAGCGCGACGACCCGGTCCAGCCGCCGATCGGTGGCCAGATAGACCGTTGCCATACCCCCGCGAGCGATCAGGGAGTCGACCCGGTAGCGCCGGTCGAGCACATGCCCGGCCAGCGATTCGTCCAAAGTCTTATCCACGCCGTCGAGTCTAGACAGACCCGTCGAATGCAGGCAGCTCATGTTCTGCGACAGCGGCTCCCGCGTCACGCAGGTGGGCCAGTCCCGCCATGGTCGAAGAGGCCTGAGCGTGGTAGCGCTTGGGCACCCGCCCGGCGATCCGGGCCAGCCGGCCGGCCGTCACCGCGTGCCGCATCGCCGCGGCCATCGCCACCGGCTGCTGCGAGCGGGTGATCGCGGTCGCCAGCAGCACCGCCGAGCAGCCCAGCTCCATGGCCAGCGCGGCGTCCGAGGCGGTGCCGATGCCGGCGTCCAGGATCACCGGCACCGAGACCGCGTCCACCATCAGCTCGATGTTGTGCGGGTTGCGCACGCCCAGGCCCGAACCGATCGGCGCGCCCAGCGGCATCACCGCGGCGCAGCCCGCCTGCTCCAGCTTCTTGGCCAGGACCGGGTCGTCGTTGGTGTAGGGCAGCACGGTGAAGCCGTCGTCGACGAGCGTCTCGGCCGCCGCGACCAGCTCGATCGGGTCCGGCAGCAGGGTGTGCTCGTCGGCGATCACCTCCAGCTTCACCCAGTCGGTGCCCAGCGCCTCGCGGGCCAGCTTCGCCGTCAGCACCGCCTCGCCCGCCGTGAAGCAGCCGGCCGTGTTCGGCAGCACCTTGATGCCGTTGCGGCTGAGCACGTCCAGGATCGACCCGCTGGTGGCCGCGGAGATCCGGCGCAGCGCAACGGTCGTCAGCTCGGTACCGGAGGCCAGCAGCGCCTGCTCCAGCACCTCCAGCGACGGCGCGCCGCCGGTGCCCATGATCAGCCGGGACCCGAACGTCAGCCCCCCGAGCTCGAAGGAGTCGGCGGTGGAACCGGAACCACTCGTCATCAGTGCTCAGCCTCCCTGCACGGCGGTCAGGATCTCGACCCGGTCCTCGGGCCCCAGCACGGTGGCGTCCCAGGCGGCGCGCGGCACCACCGCGCCGTTGACGGCCACGGCGATCCCGCCGCGCCTGCCCTCGCGTGCCGCCTCCACGAGCGAGACGACCAGGTCCGCCACCGTCGAGCCCTCCTTCGCCTGCGAGGACTCGCCGTTCACATACAGATGCATGGTGCTCATTTCCGAAAACGCTGAGGGCTGAACGGTTTCACCAGATCGGGGATCTCCCCGGTGGCGAGGATCTCCGCCATCGCGTCGGCGGTGGCCGGTGCGAGCAGCACACCGTGCCGGAAGTGGCCGGTCGCCGCCAGCAGCCCGGGCAGCACGGTCGGGCCGATCATCGGGGCGTTGTCCGGCGACCCCGGGCGCAGCGCGGCCCGGGTCTCGACCAGGTGCAGTTCGGTGACGCCGGGAAGCAGCGCCCGGGCGTCGCGCAGCAGTTCGTAGACGCCGCCGGCGGTGACCGAGGTGTCGTAGTCCTGCTCCTCGGAGGTGGCGCCCACGACGAGTTCGCCGTGCGCGCGCGGCACGAGGTAGACCGGGTAGCTGCGGACGACGCCGCGGACCGTGTGCGTCAGGAACGGCCGGTAGTCCCGCGGAACGTTCAGCCGCAGGATCTGCCCCTTGACCGGCCGCACCGGCGGCACCGCCTCCGGCGGGACCCCGCGCACCTGCCCGGACCAGCAGCCGGCGGCCAGCACGACCTGCCCGGCCGCGATCGCCGTGCCGTCGTCCAGCACCACGCCGCTCGCGCGCCCGTCGGCGACCGTCAGCTCGGCGACCTTCGCCCGCACCACGTGCGCCTTCGGCTCCCGCTCCAGCGCCGCGAGCAGCGCCGCCAGCAGCATCCGGTTGTCGACCTGATGATCGTCCTCGGCCAGCAGACCGCCGCGCACGCTCGGCGCCAGCATCGGCTCGAGCTTGCGGGCCTCGCCGCCGCTGAGCCACTCCGCCTTCAGCCCCAGCGAACGCTGGAACTCGTGCAGATCGGCCAGCACCGCGCGGTCGTCGGCGTCGAAGGCCACGGCCAGCGTCCCGGAGGTGGTGAAGCCCGGATCGGCGCCGCCGGACGCCTCGCGCAGCTCCTCGACGAACCCCGGATACCGCCGCGACGAAGCCAGGTTCAAGCCGAGCAACAACTCCTCGCCGTAATGCAGTTCGGTGACCGGCGTCAGCATGCCCGCCGCGGCGAACGAGGCCTTGGCGCCGGGCTCGGGATCGCACACCGTCACCGACAATCCGCGCGTCGCCGTGCGCCATGCGGTGGCCAGTCCGATCAGTCCGCCCCCGATGATCAGGACGTCGGCACTCGCAGGCTTCGGCATGGTCATCAGTCTAGAACCGCCCCCCGTCAGCGTCCGGCGGCACCCTGCCCGATGTTGATCAGCAGCAGCGGCCGCCCCGTGTTCACCCAGTACAGCTCGAAACAGTTCAGCGCTATGACCAGCACCGTCAGCAGCACCAGCGGGGTCAGCGCCGGCAGGCCCGGTGAGAGAACGGTGATGACGATCGCCAGCAGCGACGCCGTCACCCGCGTGTAAGAAGCCCCGCCGAACATCACGATGCGGGTGTAGCAGAACGTCGCTATGTACAAGGCGACCCCGCTGCCCAGCAGCAGCGCGTGCACACCGTGCAGATGCGCCTTCGGCGCGGCCACCGCCTGCGCCATCCCGGCCGCGGCCAGGATGATGCCGGCCACGAACGCCAGGTGCCCGTACGAGAACGACGACCGGACCAGCACCGCCGGGACCTTCGCGACCCGCAGCGCGTGCTCGGCCGCCGAAGCGCCGTACTGGAAATACGTCCACCACAGCCCGCACGACAACAAGAACGCGACGAACAACGTCACCGCCTCCTCGCCGTCCAGCGCGTTGTGCGTCCCGCCCTGCCCGATCCCGACCAGCGTCTCGCCCAGCGCGATGATGATGAACAGGCCGAACCGCTCCGGCAGGTGCGAGGCGTCGAACCGCATGTAGTCCAGCCGGTGCCCGAGGATCAGCGGCACCGACAACTCCACGGCCGCCAGCACCAGCCACACCCACTGCCGCGACCCGGCCGGGAGCAGCCCGGCGAGCATCCACAGCACCCCGGTGACCAGCGCCACCGACAACGGGTTCAGCCGCTGCCGGAACGCGCCCCGGATCCGCCCGGCGAACGAGAGCAGGATCCGGGCGCCGAAGTACGCCCCGCCGAACAACACCCCGCGGTTGCCGTACGCGGTCGGCACCGCCACCGACATCACGAACGTCGTGCCCGCGATCGCCAGCAACAGCAGATGCCGCTGCGTCGCGGAGACCACCAGCCCGTTGAACTGGATCGTGGTGCCGACCCAGGCCCACCAGAACGGCACGAACAACAGCAGCGAACGGCCCACGTCCGGCCAGCCGCCGCCGACCGACACCGCGTGCGCGACCTGCGTCACCGCGAACACGAAGACGAGGTCGAAGAACAACTCGGCCCACGTCACCCGCTGCACCGCGTGCGGGGAGTGCGCGGCCGGCTCCGGCGACCCCGACGGCGCGCCCGGCTCCGACGACGCGGAAGACCCCGACGACGCGCCCGACCCCGACGACACATCCGACCCCCGCCCGGCGTGCCCGACCGGATCCGAGTCGGCCTCGATGTCCGGGCTGCCGTCGTCCTCGCCCGGCTCTATCGGAGTGTCCTGGTAGTCCTGGGTCGCCACGGCGACCATGATGGCGCAAACAGGTTTTCTACGGGATACAGTGACAGGTCATGAAGCTGGAACGCGTTCTGGTGGTCGGCGGCGGTATGGCCGGCCTGCACACCGTACGGATGTTCCGCGAGAAAGGCTTCCAGGGCGCGATCACCTTGCTCGGCGCCGAGGAACACGCCCCCTACGACCGGCCGCCGCTGTCCAAGGCCGTACTGAAGTACCGCGGCGAGGACGCCGTGAACGACGTCGCCGAACTCGCCTTCGCCTTCGACTTCGAAGCCGCCGGCGTCACCCTGCGCTTCGGCGAACGCGCCGCGGCCTGGGCCCCCGGCGCCGTCACCACCGCCGGCGGCGAGCGCCTGCCCTATGACGCCCTCGTCGTGGCCACCGGCAGCGAACCGGTCCGGCTCGGCTTCGGCGAGACCCTGCGCACCTACGAGGACGCGCTGCGCCTGCGCGACACCATCAGCGCCGGCAAGCGGCTGGCGATCGTCGGCGCCGGGTGGATCGGCGCCGAGGTCGCCACCGCGGCCCGCGCCGCCGGCTGCGACGTCGTGGTGCACGAGGCCCGTGAACGGCCGCTCGCCGCGGTGTTCCCGGCCCCGGTCGGCGCGGCGATGGCGGACTGGTACCGGCAGGCCGGCGCCGACCTGCGCTGCTCGGACCCCGTCACCGGACCGCCCG
>JABFXP010000190.1 GCA_013361685.1 Catenulispora sp. | reverse complement strand
GGTCGGCGCCGCCGGCGCCTCGGGCGCTTCGAGCGCCGCCTCGAGCACCGGCTCGCCCGGCGGCGCGGCTGACCCCGACGGTGAGCTGTCGTCGCTGGACCAGCAGCTGTCCGACATCGACGGCGCGCTGAACTCGGCCGAGCCGACGCACACCGCCGACGACAACGGCTGAAGCCGAACCCGGATTCTTTGAGGAGAGACCATGTCCATGCGTACTCGTCTGAGTGCCGCCGCCCTGGGCGCGGTGTTCATCGCCGGCGCCGCCGCGCTGCCCGCGCAGGCCGCCACCGACCCCGGCGCCGCGCTGACCAAGGCGAAGGCCGCCGTCACCGACGGCATCACCGACCGCCTGACCACCCTGACGGACCTGCAGACCCGCCTGGCCGGCTTCAAGGACGTCCCGGACGCGGCCCGCTCGGTCCTCACCCCGTTGCTGGCCTCCGACATCAGCGGCCTGACCGCCCTGAAGACCAAGGTGGCGGGGGAGACGACGGTGGCCGCGGTCCGCGCCGACGGCAAGTCGATGGTCGACGACTACCGCGTCTACATCCTGGTGGCGCCGAAGGTGCACCTGACCCGTGCGCTCGCCGCCGAGGGCGACGCGATCACCAAGCTGACGAAGATCCACGACGAACTCGCCGAACGCCTGGCGAAGGACCCGAAGGCCGACACCCAGGCGAACAAGGACCTGCTGGCCGACATCACGGTGCAGCTGAAGGCCGCCGACGCCGCGGTCGACGGCAAGGGCCAGGCGCTGCTGGCGCTGAAGCCGGGCCCGGACGGCAAGGCGCTGTCGGACGCCGTGAAGGCGATCAGCGGCTCGGCCAAGACCGCGCGGGAGGACCTGAAGAAGGCGGTCGCCGACGCGAAGAAGGTGCGCGACGCGCTGAAGGACAGCAAGAGCTGAGGTGCGGGTGTGAGCTGGCGGCCCGGGGGAGCCCGGGCCGTCGGTAGGGCACGGCACGACGCGGTACTGCGCGCTGCGGCGGGTGGGACGCCCGTGGCCGGCGCGAGAATGTGCGGATGCGCTCCAGGGCCGGCGAGTGCTGATGAGCGGCGAAGCCGGTCGGGATGCCGGCTGGCGGGGTACGGCAGGAGCTCGATGCGCGGCGCGGATCGCGAAGCCCGCCGCCGACCGGCGTACCGTCCACGGTGATCGCGCGGGCGGGCGCCGGACGGTGAGCGGATCAGCCTGCCAGGCGAGGGGAGCCGCAACCACAACGGCTCCGCCGCCTGCTTTTCTCAGTTCTGTGTAAGCGGGAAGGCCCCGCGGGACGAAACCCGCGGGGCCTTCCCGCGTGCCGGAGCGGACCCCGGCACGCTGAACTCGATCGCGAGGATCAGCCCAGGTCCAGGCCGCCCTTGCCGAGCAGGCCGGAGGAACCGATCAGGCCGCCGGCGCCCGCGCCCGCACCCGCGTTCTGCGAGCCCGCGCCGTCGGCGGTGTTGTGGGAGCTGGCGCTGTCGCCCGCGCCCACGCTGCCGTGGCTGTCGTTGCCGGCCTGCGACGAACCCTGGTTCGAGGTGCAGGAGTAGTCGTAGGTGTCGGTGGTGACGTTGCCGTTCGCCAGCACGTTCAGGCTGGCGTGGTCCAGCAGGTGGTTCACGTTCACCGGGATCGGCACCAGGTTCACGATCGGCACCTGCGCGTTCAGGTCCGGGATGGTGTTGTGCGCCAGGCAGCCCAGGTTCGGCGAGATGTCGACGTTGTTGAGCGCGTTGACCGGGATGAGCCCGCCCTGGCCGACGCCGTTGTCGCCGACCTCGTGGTGCTCGGCGCCGCCGTTCCAGGCGGTGTCGGCGGCCGCGGAGGCGATGCCGGTCATGCCCATGACGCCCGTGCCGGCCATGAGGGCGATAGCGGTGGCGTGCTTCAGAAATGCCATGATCGTTCTTCCTTGTCGATGTGGATCGGTGTTTCCCGACGGGCCACGATGCCGGAGCCCGCCACCCTGTCGTTTTTGGACTTTACTGCCATTCCCAGAAGAAGCGTATATCAAGCGATGACCCGCTAACGACCGCTGGACACCGACGAGTGATTCATAGGACGTTATTCCCATAGTTTTTCACTCGCCGCCGACTTGGCGGTCTGACCAGCAGTTTCGGTCGTTCAACAAATGAACATCAAACCTGCTGGCCGCTGAGCGTGAATGCTGTCTCGCTGGACTTCCGCGACATCCGGTGGCCCGGGGAGGCCGACCCGGGTGGCCGACCTCGAAGGGCCTGCGGCAAATCGAATCCCGCGATTATCGGGATGGATTTGTCTAGTGTTGCAAGAAGGGGTTCGGCGCGGAGCCGGACCCGTGGGGAGTCCGCTCGGTCAGAGCAGGCCGCCCAGCGCGCTGCCGACGATCGGCAGGCCGCCCATGGTGTTGGCGGGGCCGGACTCCGGGCTCCCGGTCCAGTGGTGGTCCTCACCGGGCGGGCAGGGCTGCGGCACCGGGGGCGGGGTCATGACCGGCGGGCAGGGCTGCGGCGGGCACGGCGGGGGCGTCATCACCGGGGGCGGGGGCATGACCGGCGGGCACGGCGGCGGCGGGGTCATCACCGGCGGGGGCGGCGGGGGGCACGGGTGCGGGTGCGGGTGCGGGTACGGGTGCGGCGGGGTCACCGGGGGCGGGGGCATGACCGGCGGGCAGGCGGTGGGGCACGGGTTGCCGACCGGCGGCGGGCCCGGCACCGGCGGGTGCTCGGTCATCGGCATCGCGTGGCTGTCGCACGCCATGGCCGGTGAGGACGAGCTGGTGAAGAACGGGGCGAAGGCGGCGAACGCGCCGACGCACCAGTCGCTCTTCACGTCGGTGTCCCACATGCCGACGTGGATCGAGTCGTGGTTGCTGAGGCAGGCCGCTTCGACCGACTCGGCGTGCGACGGGGCGGCGCACCAGGTGGTGCCGTGCTCGGTGGCCTGCGCGGCACCGGCGGCCGAGATGACCGCCGCACCGGAGGACAATGCCAAAGCGGCGAAGGTCAGGAACTTGCGCATCGCCGACTCCTCTCATCGTGGTCCAAAGGGGAACTGGACCCCATAACGGCACGGAAGATCAGCAGGTCACGCAGGAGTCAGCATTCGGGTGGTGTGCGGGCGTACAGAACAAAAAGCGCACCGGCTCCCAGAGGCGGTAACAGTCGCACAGGACGGACGACCGATGGCCGACCGATTCTGGTGGTGAGCTGGTGCGGGACGGGGCGCGGCGGTCCGCGGGACGGCGTCGCGGGGTGGGTCACGGCGCGGCGGTTCCGCCCGCAGCGGCGGATCAGACCGCTGAGCCGATCAGGCGAACCGGCCCGGCCCGGCACAGCCTCGCCCGGCACATGGCTCCCGGTCGGTTGCCGGGTGACGACGTTCCCCGCCGAGACGGGCGTCCGGGAGGGCGCTCCTTGGTGCTTTAGAGCTGTCGCTGAGGAGAGTCGGACAGCCTCGCGCGCTGTGACACGGATCGAGGCGATCCGCGCCACAGCGCCGGAACGGCTACTGCCCGGGTGCCTTCAACGCGGCCGGCAGCGCCGCGCCCAGGTGCTCGACGTCGGTGATCGCCTTGGCGTGGCCGGAGTCCACCGCCGAGCGCGCGATGTCGACGATCTGCTGCGGCAGCGCGACCAGGTGGCGGGCGAAGTCGTCGAAGTCGTTGCCGATCTTCTTCAGCAGTTCGGCGCACACGCTGACGGCGTCGCGGCTCTCGGAGTCGCGCGGGTCGTCGTCGTCGAACAGCCACACCGAGCCGGGGTCGGTGCCGCGGATCTTCAGCGCCAGCATGCCGCCCTGCACGTAGCCGATGCCGAGGAACTCCTCGGTGAACCGGTCGTACAGCGCCTGGTTGGCGTACACCAGGTCCTGGTGCGGGTCCTCGCGGCGCAGCCCGAACATCCACTGGTCGGCGATGAAGCCGCCGGCCAGGTTCACCGCCGGGCTGATCGGCCGGCCGCCGTCGGTGCCGGCCAGGAAGCGCCGGTAGGACGCGGGCAGCTGGAAGCCCAGGTGCTGCTCCAGCTGCTTCATCGCCTCCTCCGGCACCGAGCCGCTGCGCTCGAAGGCCACCGGCTCGAGCATGCCCTCGGTGAACAGCCCGGAGCGGTTGCGGTCGGCCTTGAGCGTGGCCATGCCGCCGTGGTGCCGGAAGGCGCCGTGCAGCTCCACCGGGACGCAGTGCAGCAGCCGGGACTCGGCGGCGTGCGCCCAGGTCCAGCCCTGCGGCGTGGCCGTCGGCGGCCGCGCCTCCCACAGCGGGTCGCCGCTGCCGGCGGCCAGCAGGTTGGCGGCGATCGTGTCGGTGACCCGGATCTCGTCGACGGACAGGCCGGACGGCGGATCGGCGATCTGCACGGTGTGCCGTGCATAAACCGCGAATTCCGGGTATCCGTGCATGGTCAGGTAGATGCCGTGCGGGAACTTGCGGTCGAGTTCGGGGTCGCTGAACTCGATGATCCGTCCGGCGAACTGGCCGTTCGGTATGCCGTGCCGCTGTGCGGATGCCTGTGCCATGTGAGGTCTCGCTCCGGCCTTCATTTCTGTAGGGTCCGGGTAGAAAGGTACCGGCTCCGTCGGGCCTGCGGGTATGGAGCCTTCGGACGCCGATCACCGCGGGTGAAGTACGTCCCGGAAAGTCCCGAAAAGTGGGGCGGCCGGTGCGGCGTACTCTTGAGAGATAACCCGACGCCGACTCTCGGTTTCGGGCTGTTCGTCGTGCGCGAAGGGTGGCCCTTGAGTGAGCCTGTCCGGACTTCTTGACGCCGTAGCCGACGACCAGGGGATCGCCGCGCTGCTCGAAGCCGGCACGACCGCTGGCCGCACCACGTTCGACCTCGCCGCGCCCCGGGCGGTGCGGCCCTTCGCGATCGCCGCGCTGGCCCGCTCGCAGACCGCGCTGGGCCGCCCGGTGCTGGCCGTCACCGCGACCGGCCGGGAGGCCGAGGACCTGACCGCGGCGCTGCAGAGCCTGCTGCCGCCGGACACCGTCGTGGACTTCCCGGCCTGGGAGACGCTGCCGCACGAGCGCCTGTCGCCGCGCAGCGACACCGTGGGCCGCCGGCTGGCGGTGCTGCGCCGCCTGGTGCACCCCGATGCCGCCACCGACGGCGCGGGCCCGCTGTCGGTGGTCGTGGCGCCGATCCGCTCGGTGCTCCAGCCACAGGTGAAGGGCCTGGCCGATCTGGTCCCGGTCTCGGCCCGCAGCGGCGCCGAGGTTGACCTGGACGACCTGGTGAACCGGCTGGCCGCGGCCGCCTACACCCGCACCGACCTGGTGGAGAAGCGCGGCGAGTTCGCGGTGCGCGGCGGCATCGTCGACGTCTTCCCGCCCACCGAGGAGCACCCGCTGCGGCTGGAGTTCTGGGGCGACTCCATCGAGGAGATCCGGTACTTCAAGGTGGCCGACCAGCGTTCGCTGGAGGTCGCCGAGCACGGCCTGTGGGCGCCGCCGTGCCGGGAGCTGCTGCTCACCGACGAGGTCCGCAAGCGGGCCGCGGCGCTGATGGCGGAGCACCCGGAGCTGGCCGACATCCTGGGCAAGGTCTCCGAGGGCGTCGGCGTCGAGGGCATGGAGTCGCTGGCGCCGGTGCTGGTCGACGAGATGGAGCTGTTGATCGACCTGCTCCCGCCCCTGTCGCCGGTGCTGCTGTGCGACCCGGAGCGGGTGCGGACCCGCGCCGCGGATCTGGCCGCGACCTCCGCGGAGTTCCTGGACGCCTCCTGGGCCGCCACCGCCGGCGGCGGCCAGACCCCCATCGACCTCGGCGCGGCCTCGCTGAAGGACCTGACCAGCGTGCGCGAGCACGCCATCACCCTGGGCCTGCCCTGGTGGTCGCTCACGCCGTTCGCCCCCGACCTGGAGCTGCTGCCGGACGAGGACGGCACCGAGGTCAGCGCGATCGGCGAGGCGCCGCAGTACGGCGGGGACACCGCCCGCGCCCTGGCTGATGTCAGGGCCCGTATCTCAGAGGGCTGGCGGGTGGTGCTGGCCACCGAGGGCCACGGCTCGGCCGAGCGGCTGGTGGAGGTGCTCAAGGGCGCCGACATCGGGGCCCGCTACGTGCCCGAGCTCGACACGCTGCCGGCCCCGGCGCTGGCCACGGTCTCCTGCGCCAGCGTGGACCACGGCTTCACCGCCCCCGAGCTCAAGCTCGAGGTGCTGACCGAGCAGGACATCTCCGGGCAGCGGGTCGGCACCAAGGACATGTCCCGCATGCCCTCGCGGCGGCGCAACGTCATCGACCCGTTGCAGCTCAAGGCCGGCGACCCGGTCGTGCACGAACAGCACGGCGTGGGCCGCTACGTGCGCATGGAGCAGAAGACGGTGGCCGGCGTGACCCGCGAGTACCTGGTCATCGAGTACGCGGCGTCCAAGCGCGGCCAGCCCGGCGACCTGCTGTACGTGCCCACCGACCAGCTGGACCAGGTGACCAAGTACGTCGGCGGCGAGGCGCCCTCGCTGCACCGGCTCGGCGGCTCGGACTGGCAGAAGGCGAAGTCGCGGGCCCGCAAGGCGGTCAAGCAGATCGCCGGGGACCTGGTGCGCCTGTACAGCGCCCGGATGGCCGCGCCCGGCCACGCCTTCGCGCCGGACACGCCGTGGCAGCGGGAGCTGGAGGACGCCTTCCCCTACGTGGAGACGCCCGACCAGCTGGCGTGCATCGACGAGGTGAAGAACGACATGGAGAAGCCGGTCCCGATGGACCGGCTGATCTGCGGCGACGTCGGCTACGGCAAGACCGAGATCGCGGTGCGCGCGGCGTTCAAGGCGGTGCAGGACGGCAAGCAGGTGGCGGTCCTGGTGCCGACCACGCTGCTGGTGCAGCAGCACTTCTCCACCTTCGCCGAGCGCTACTCGCAGTTCCCGATCACGCTCAAGGGGCTGTCCCGCTTCCAGACCGACAAGGAGGCCGAGGAGGTGCTGCGCGGCGTCGCCGACGGCTCGGTCGACGTGGTCATCGGCACCCACCGGCTGCTGGCCAACTCGGTGAAGTTCAAGCGGCTGGGGCTGGTGATCGTCGACGAGGAGCAGCGGTTCGGCGTCGAGCACAAGGAGCAGCTGAAGCAGGCCCGCGCGAACGTGGACGTGCTCACCATGTCCGCCACCCCGATCCCGCGCACCCTGGAGATGGCGGTCACCGGCATCCGCGAGATGTCGACGATCCAGACCCCGCCGGAGGAGCGGCACCCGGTCCTGACCTTCGTCGGGCCCTACGAGGAAAAGCAGATCGCCGCCGCCATCCGCCGCGAGCTGCTGCGCGAGGGCCAGGCGTTCTACATCCACAACCGGGTCGAGTCGATCGACCGCGCCGCCTCCCGGCTGCGGGCCCTGGTGCCCGAGGCCCGCATCGCCACCGCGCACGGACAGATGAACGAGCACGTGCTGGAGAAGCTGATCGTCGACTTCTGGAACAAGGAGTACGACGTGCTGGTGTGCACCACGATCGTGGAGTCCGGCATCGACATCACCAACGCCAACACCCTGATCGTCGAGCGGGCCGACAACTTCGGCCTGTCGCAGCTGCACCAGCTGCGCGGACGGGTCGGCCGGGGCCGCGAACGCGCGTACTCCTACTTCACCTACCCGCCGGAGAAGCCGCTCACCGAGACCGCCCACGAACGCCTGGCCACCATCGCCCAGCACACCGACCTCGGCGCCGGCATGTACGTGGCGATGAAGGACCTGGAGATCCGCGGCGCCGGCAACCTGCTCGGCGGCGAGCAGTCCGGCCATATCGAGGGCGTCGGCTTCGACCTGTACATCCGCATGGTCGGCGAGGCGGTCGAGCAGTACCGCGCCCAGGCCGAGGGCCGCGAGGTCGAGGAACCGGTCGAGATCCGCGTGGACCTGCCGGTGGACGCCCACCTGCCGCACGACTACATCCCCGGCGAGCGCCTGCGGCTGGAGGCGTACAAGCGCATCGCGGGCGCGGCGACCCACGAGGCGCTGGCGGAGGTCCGGCAGGAGTTCGTCGACCGCTACGGGCGCTTTCCACAGCCTGTGGAGAACCTGCTCGCGGTCGCGGCGTTCCGCATCGACGCGCGCGCCGCCGGCCTCACCGAGGTCGCGATGGCGGGCAACTTCGTGAAGTTCGGGCCGGTGAAGCTGCGCGAGTCGCAGGAGATGCGGCTGATGCGGCTGTACCCGAAGACGCTGGTGAAGGCCGCCACCGCGACGATGCTGGTGCCCAAGCCGATGACGGCGCGGGTCGGCGGGCGGCCGCTGCGGGACCAGGAGCTGCTGGGGTGGGCGCGGGATTTGATGGACGCGGTTTTGAAGATGTAGGGGCAGCCGCGGAAGTCAGCGTCGGCGAGGCGGCTGCGGTGAGTGCCGGGCTGCGGGCGCGACGGCTGCGGCGAGCCGACTTCGGGCGAGGTGGCTGCGGTGAGCGCTGGCT
>JABFXP010000285.1 GCA_013361685.1 Catenulispora sp. | reverse complement strand
GCCGCCGTCGCCATCGCGACCGCCGCCGGAGTCGCGGCCGCCGCCGTCGCAGGGCTCTGCGTCGCCGACGGCGCACGCCGGCTGCTGTGGCCGGCCGCGCTCCTCGCCGGACTCGCCGCCGCGACGGCCTTGCTCCAGCACACGAACCGCCGCTTCGGCGGCATCACCGGCGACGTGCTCGGCGCCCTCGTCGAGACCGGCGCGACCGCGGCCCTGCTGGTACTGGCCCGATAGCCGACCCGGCCCCACCGATCAGGCCCCGCCGATCACCCCACCGATCAGGCCCCGCAGATCACGCCCCGCCGGCCACAATCCCCCACGTGTGCGTCACACTCTCCCCCGGCGTCAACACGATGACACCCTTCCCATCCGCGAACGCATTCGGCGGGCAACTCATCGGCTCCACCGCCAGCGCCGACCGATGATACGGCGCATCTAACGGATCCCCGGAGAACAGCTGCACCCACTCCAGCCCCGCCCCGAACCACATCGTCGCCCCGTCCTCCCCGCGCCCCAGCGTCACCCGCGCCAGACCGTCGGCGTCGCGCCGGATCCCCGTATAAGCCGTGTCGAGCGTGACCCCCTGCAACGACCGGACTTCACGGAAGTCATACGGCGTCCCGGCCACCGGCACCTCACACTGCGGGATCATCCGCTCGTCCACCATCAGCCACTCCCCGGCGGGGACCTGCAGCAGCCCGTTCGGGCCGTCCAGGCCGCCGTCCACCTTCAAATAAGCGTGCGACCCGATGCCGTAGGGCGCGTCCCACTCCCCCGCATTGCGCGCGGTCACCGAAACGGTCAGGCCGCCGCTCTCGTCAAGCTCGTAGCTCGCCGCCAGTTCCAGCACGAACGGGTAGCCCGGCTGCGGTTCCAACCGCAGCGTCAGCCGCACCGCCGAGTCGGTCTGCGATTCCGGCGTCCACCGGACGCGGCGGCTCAGGCCGTGGATGGCGTTGTTGTGCACCGCCTCGGTGATCTCCAGCTGCCGCGCGACGCCCTGGAAGGTGTACTTGCCGTCGCGGATGCGGTTCGGCCAGGGGATCAGCAGCTGCCCGCTGCCGCCCACCGGGACCCCGTCGGCGGGGAATTCCATCACCAGCTCGCGGTCGCCCAGTCGCAGAGACCTGAGTCCGGCCCCGAACTCGGTCACCGCCGCCGTGTACCGGCCCGCCCGGATCTCGTACTGCTGCCCGGTCGGCCGCTCGCTGCCATTGATCATGACGACATGCTCCCACGGCGGCCCCGATGTCATGCATGTGGCCCGGCCAAAGCGCCGCCGAGCCACAGGTTGCGGCGAAACTTTCACCGCCCGCCGTGTCAGGGGACTCAGTTACGGGTGCGCACATCGACGAACGGAGGCTTGACGACGGTGAAAGCCGCCGCCTTGCCCCGCACGTCCAGATACACCGTGTCGCCCTCGGTGTAGTCCCGGTCCAGCAGCGCCAGCCCGATGCCCTCGCGCAGCGTCGGCGAGAACGTCCCGGAGGTGACCTCGCCGATCTGCTTGCCCGCGGCGTCGTTCACCACCATGTGCGACCGCGGGATCGCCCGGTCCACCGCCTTGATCCCGCGCAGCAGCCGCTTGGCGCCCGCCTCCCGCTCGGCCAGCAGCGCGTCCCGGCCCCAGAACGCGGGCTTCTTCCAGCCCACGGCCCAGCCGGCGCGCGCCATGTTCGGGGTGATCTCCAGCGACAGGTCCTGGCCGTGCAGCGGGTAGCCCATCTCGGTCCGCAGGGTGTCGCGGGCGCCGAGGCCGCAGGCCCGGATCTCGTACTCCTCGCCGGCCTCCAGCAGCGCGTCCCACAGCGCCTCGGTCTTGTCCCACAGCGGGACCAGCTCGTAGCCGTGCTCGCCGGTGTAGCCGGTGCGGCAGACGATCACCGGGGCGCCCTGGAAGTCGGCGACGACGAACGACATGTAGTCGTGCTCGGTGGGCAGACCCAGCTTGGCCAGGACCTCGGCGGACTTGGGGCCCTGCACGGCCAGCACGCCGAAGCGCTGATGCTGGTTCTCGACGGTGACGCCTTCGGGGGCGGCGGCCTGCAGGCGGCGGACGACCTCGGCGGTGTTGGCCGCGTTCGGGATCAGGAAGACGTCGTCGGCGCCGTAGAGGTAGGCGATCAGGTCGTCGACCACGCCGCCGGTGGCCTCGTCGCAGCACAGCGTGTACTGGGCCTGGCCCTCCTCGATCCGGGCCAGGTCGTTGGCCAGCACCGAGTTCACGAACGCCGCCGCGCCGGGGCCGGTGACCGCGGCCTTGCCGAGGTGGCTGACGTCGAAGACGCCGACGCCGGAGCGGACCGCCGCGTGCTCCTTGAGCACCCCTCCGCCCGCGCCGGGGGCGCTGTTGGACCCAGCGCTGTACTCGATCGGCATGTCCCAGCCGCCGAAGTCGGCCATCTTCGCGCCCAGCGCGACATGGCGGGCATGCAGGGGCGAGGTCAACAAATCCGTGGTCACATGCCGAGACGATACCGGAGGAGCGGTGGGCCCCGGCGGGACGGCGGCGTCCGCGGGATGCCAAGAGCACGCCAAATGTCGGTCAAGAAACGTCTGCCCGCGCCGCCGGGCCGGGCCGCGGTCGGCGACGCGGCCCGGCCGGGCTCCCGGAAACCGGCCGCGACCTGCGAGGACGAGTCCTGACAGACCGCTGCTGCCGACGCCGTCGACGGCCCGGGGACCGGCCGGGGCGGTGACGACGATCACGGGACCGCTGACCAGGCCGACCGAACCGCCGCCGACCGCACCATCCGCGCCCACAGCGCCCACAGCGCCGACAGCCGCGGACAGCTCGGCCGGCGCGCGTTCACCAGTTCAGTGCCACCACCGGCCGGACCTCACGGAGCCGGCACGGGCTCCGGCGCCGCCGCCGGCTCCGGCACCAGCACCGGGCTGCTGTGGAACGCGGCGATCAGCCACCGTCCGTCCCGCTTCTCGAGCACCCACGTCGCGTTCACCTTGTCCGCCTCCGGAGCCTCGGTCGCACCGCCGAACAAGATCGCGGACTCGGTGACCACGATCGCGGCGTCCCGCCCGAGGAACCGGATGCTCAGCTGCTTGTTGGACGTCGAGGTGTCCTTGAGCCGGCCGGCGAACGCGGCGGCCATGCTGTCCCGGATCACCGCGCGGCTGCCGCGCAGCGAGCCGGGCACGATGGCCGACGCGTCCTCGGTGTAGACCGCGACCATCGCGTCGGCGTCGCCGGCCTTCCACCCGCGGTAGGAGGCGTCCAGCGCGGCCTGGATCGCGGCCTCGTCGGCGACCCGGCCGGCCCCGCCCTGGTCTGCGAGGTTGTCTGTCATCGGATTCTCCCTGTCGATCGGGTTCGTCCGGGCTGTTCCGGCGAACTCGTCAGTACATACCGGCGGCGCCGTCGAAACTCGTCGCGCCGCGGTGAGAAGTCCTCGAACCGGGCTCCGGACCGTGCCCCGCTGGCCGGTCGTCTCCAAGCTGCCGGTGGGGATTACAGTCGCCTAAGGTAACGATGTTCGGGTAACGGCCGTCCGACCGCACAAGGCAAGGGCGACCCCCTTCCCTGTGCCCCCCAAGATGTCCTAGCGAGAACTGGATCAACGATGACCTCGATCTCCCTGACCGCCGCCGCGACCGGCAAGGCGGACGCCGTCGTAGTCGGCGTTTACGCGACCGAGACCGCCAAGGGCGCCAAGGGCGTGGCCCTGGCCCCCGGCGCCGAGGCCGTGGACGCCGCGTACGGCGGCTCTCTGCGCAAGGCGCTGGACCTGCTCGGCGCCGCCGGGTCCGAGGGCGAGCTGACCAAGCTGCCGGCCCAGGGCGACGTCAAGGCGGCGGTGATCCTCGCGGTCGGCCTCGGCAAGGAGCCGGCCAAGGGCGAGGGCCCCGGCACCGACGCGCTGCGCCGGGCCGCCGCGGTCGCCGCGCGCTCGCTGACCGGCAAGGGCAAGGCGGTGTTCGCGCTGCCGGCCGCCGACGCCGACCAGGCCGGCGCGGTCGCCACCGGCGTGCTCCTGGGCGCCTACGCCTACCAGGGCCTGAAGGCGCCGAAGAAGGACGCCAAGGGCCCGCTGGCCGAGGCGGTCGTGGCCTCCTCCGGCGCCAAGCAGGCCGCGGTGAAGCGCGCCGTGGAGCGGGCCGGCACCGTCTCCGGCGCCGTGAACCTGGCCCGCGACCTGATCAACACCCCGCCGTCGCACCTGTACCCGAAGACCTTCGCCGAGCGGGTGCAGACCGAGGTCAAGGACGCCGGGATCGCCGCGCTCACCGTCGAGGTGCTGGACGAGAAGGCGCTCGCCAAGGGCGGCTACGGCGGCATCATGGGCATCGGGCAGGGCTCGGCCAAGCCGCCGCGCCTGGTCCGGCTGGCCTACCGGCACCCCAAGGCCAAGAAGCACCTGGCGCTGGTCGGCAAGGGCATCACCTTCGACACCGGCGGCATCTCGCTCAAGCCGTCCAACGCCATGGACACCATGAAGTCGGACATGAGCGGCGCCGCCGCGGTGTTCGCCGCCACCTTGGCCGTGGCCAAGGAGGAGGTGCCGGTCAACGTCACCGCCTACATGTCGCTGGCCGAGAACATGCCCGGCGGCGGCGCGGTGAAGGTCTCCGACGTCATCACCATGTACGGCGGCAAGACCGTCGAGATCATGAACACCGACGCCGAGGGCCGCGTGGTGATGGCCGACGCGCTGGTCCGGGCCAGCGAGGACAAGCCGGACGTGCTGCTGGACGTCGCCACCCTGACCGGCGCGCAGGTCCTGGCGCTGGACCGGCTGTCGGCGGTCATGGGCAACGACGACGAACTGCGCACCCGGATCGTCGACACCGCGAAGGCGACCGGCGAGGAGATGTGGCCGATGCCGCTGCCGGAGTACCTGCGCGAGACCATCGACACCCAGAGCGCCGACCTGTCGAACATGGGCTCGCGGATGGGCGGCATGCTGGTCGCCGGGCTGTTCCTGCGCGAGTTCGTGGGCGCCGGGATCCCCTGGGCGCACCTGGACATCGCCGGCGCGTCGTTCAACGACAAGGGCGCCTACGGCGACACCCCGAAGGGCGGCACCGGCGCCGCGGTGCGCACGCTGGTGAAGCTGGCCGAGGACCTGGCCGCCGGGAAGTAGTCCAGTGCAGTAAGGCAGTAGCAGTAGGACACTGAGCCGAAGCGGTCATCTCCCCCGGTGGGAGGTGACCGCTCGGCGTCCGGCGGGTAACGGTCCGGCATGAGCGCCGACGCCGACCCGGACCCCGAACCGCCGCCGCATCCGGTCCACGACCCGCACGAGGGCCTGGGCGCGCGCCTGAACTGGCTGCGCGCCGGCGTGCTGGGAGCGAACGACGGCATCGTGTCGACGGCCGGGCTGGTGGTCGGCGTCGCCGGGGCCACCGACACCACCGCCACGCTGCTGGCCTCCGGCATCGCCGGACTGCTCGCCGGGTCGCTGTCGATGGCCTCCGGGGAATACGTGTCGGTGTCCACGCAGCGCGACACCGAGCAGGCGGCGCTGGCGCTGGAGCGCAGGGAACTCGCCGAGACCCCGGAGGCCGAGTTCGAGGAACTGGTCGGCCTCTACCGCGCCGAGGGCCTGTCGGCGGCGACCGCCCGCCAGGTCGCCGAGGAGCTGACGGCCGAGAACGCGCTCGCCGCGCACGCCAAGACCGAGCTCGGCATCAACCCCGAAGCCCTGGCGAACCCGTGGAGCGCGGCGCTGGCGAGCTTCGTGGCGTTCAGCGTCGGCGCGCTGCTGCCGCTGCTGGCGATCGTGCTGCCGCCGTCGGGCTGGCGGGTGCCGGTGACGGTGGTCAGCGTGCTGATCGCGCTGGTGGTGACCGGCCACGTCAGCGCGCGGCTGGGCCGGGCGGCGCCGGGCCGCGCGATCCTGCGGAACGTGATCGGCGGGGCGCTCGCGATGGGGATCACCTACGTGGTGGGGACGTTCATCGGGGCCGTGGACTAGGCACAGAGCAGCACGCAGGCCATATCCGGCTTCGCTGAGTGCCCTGGAAGAACTAAGCGATGTGCTGCCCGTCCGGCACCGGGACGGTCGCGTCCAGGAACACCTCCCACGCCGCGTCCACCCGCTCCCGTTCCCCGGTCGCCAGCAGGTCCAGGATCAGGCCGCGCATCACGGCCAGCGCCAGCCGGGCGTGCGCCTCGTCGCCCAGCAGCCCGGCGAGCGGCTCCAGCCAGGCCCGGACCGACTCCTCGGCGGCGCCTTCGAGCCCGGCCGCGCCGTCGAGCGAGCGGACGTAGTTCTCATAAAAGAGCCGCGACAACTGGCCGCGGTCCGGGGCGGTGATCCACACCCAGAGCCGCTCGAGCGCGGCCCGGCTCTCGCCTTCGGCCACCGCGGCCCGGAACATCTCCAGTTCCTGGGCGCGCTCGAAGGCCGAGACCTCGCGCAGCAGGTTCTCCTTGGAGCCGAACAGATACAGCAGGACCCGCGGGCTGGAGCCGATCGCCGCCGCCAGCGGTCGCAGCGACAGTTCGGAGACGCTGTGTTCCGCCGCGTAGAGCAGGGTTTTGCGAAGAAGCTCCTGACGCCGTGCCGACATGCGGGCTATCCTGCCAAACACCAGTGACTGAAACAGTCGTTTCAGTGAATCCGGGAGGCCGCATGACCGTGTCCATCCGCCCGGCGGACCAGCCGGGCGACATCGGGATCATCACGACTCTGCACGGGCGCCACTACGCCGCCGCATGCGGCATGGACCAGACCGTCGAGGCGTACATCGCGGCCGGGCTCGCCGCGTTCGTGGAGGCGCGCTTCCGCGACGGCGCGGCCGCCGGCGAATGCTGGGTCGCCGAGAGCGCCGCGGACGGGATCGTCGGCTCGATCGGCATCACCCGCGCCGACGCGCGCACCCTCCAGCTCCGCTGGTTCATCCTCGACGCTTCTCAGCGCGGGCAGGGCCTGGGCCGCCGGCTGCTCGACACCGCGCTGGACTATTGCCGCGCCCAGGACGCCGACCGCGTGTTCCTGCTGACCGTCGCCGGCCTGAATCCGGCCCACCACCTCTATCGCAAAGCCGGGTTCGAGCTCACCGGCGCGACGCCGGGCCGGCAGTGGGGCGTCGAGCTGGTCGAGCAGCGCTTCGACCTGATCCTGGGCTGAGGGTCTCTGCGAGTCTCAGCCTCCGTCCAGCCGGATCGAGGCTCTCAGCCTCCGTCCAGCCGCCGCTTGTCCTCCTCGGCGCGTTTGCGCGTCCACTCCCGCATGCGCTGCGGGTAACCGACCACTCCCGCGTCGTAAGCCGGGACGCCGAGCGCCCGCGCCAGCGCGTGCGCCTGTTGCGGACTGCGGACCCGGCGGCGCGTCCACTCCCCGGACGTGGCGACGAAGACCACTGTGGTGTCGGTCACAGCGGTACGGGGCTCTATATAGGCCTCGACGCCGAGGCGTGTGCGGGCGAACTCACTCAAGTGCGCCTCGGCCGCGGCCAGTTCCTCAGTGGATCTCCTGCTGGCCGGTGGCGGCGGCGATCCCGGCGCCGGGACCGGCGTGGCGGACCGGCGGCGACGGAAGAAGGGCATATCCACTCCCGGAAGATCGTTGCGTCCTCGAGCCGGGCCGGAGGGCTCGGCAAGAACCGGGTCCGCACGCGGACTAGACTCGTCCCGGTCGCGGATGCGCTACCCGCGACTTCGCGGCCGTCCGTTCACTGACCCTTCTATAGCAGTGTGTCAGTGTGGGGGCGCCCGGAACGCGGTTTTTCAATTGGATACAGCGCACTTGGATACAGCGCCCCTGGCGACAACCGGATAGCGCGACAGGCAGCGAGAAGAGGAACGCACGTGGCAGGCGACAACCAGTTCGACTTGGTCATCCTCGGCGGCGGCTCGGGCGGCTACGCCTGCGCCTTCCGAGCGGCGGACCTCGGGATGCGCGTGGCGCTGATCGAGAAGGCCGAGGTGGGCGGGACCTGTCTGCACCGCGGCTGCATCCCCACCAAGGCGCTGCTGCACGCCGGCGAGATCGCCGACAACACCCGGGAGGCGGCCCAGTTCGGGGTCGCGGCCACCTTCCAGGGCATCGACATGGCCGCCGTCAACGCGTACAAGGACGGCGTGGTCGGCCAGCTGTACAAGGGCCTGCAGGGCATTGTGAAGGCCCGCAAGATCGAGTTCATCGCCGGCGAGGGCCGCCTGGTGTCCTCCAACACCGTCCAGGTCAACGGCCAGAACGTCACCGGCAAGAACGTGGTGCTGGCGACCGGCTCGGTGCCCAAGTCGCTGCCGGGCCTGGAGATCGACGGCAACCGCGTCATCTCCAGCGACCACGCCCTGAAGCTGGACTACGTCCCGGCCTCGGCGATCATCCTCGGCGGCGGCGTCATCGGCTGCGAGTTCGCCTCGGTGTGGAAGTCCTTCGGCACCGACGTGACCATCATCGAGG
>JABFXP010000585.1 GCA_013361685.1 Catenulispora sp. | reverse complement strand
GGCTCGGAACAGCCGGAGAACCCCGGGGACGCCGGGGTACCCGTCGAGCGTGGAGGCGATCCATATAGACCGCCTCTATCGGCCTACAGCGAACCTTACGCCGCGACGCGCTTCGCCAGCCGCGCCCGGACCAACTCCGCGACCGAGTCTGCCAGCGCGACCGGGTCGATCGGGTGCGGCGTCCACGCCTCGGCCCGCGACCAGGTGGCCAGCCAGCCGTCCTGCGGCCGCCCGGTCAGCACCAGGACCGGCGGGCACTGGTAGATCTCGTCCTTGAGCTGGCGGCACACGCCCATCCCGCCGGCCGGGGTGGCCTCCCCGTCCAGGATCAGGATGTCGAACCCGCCCTCGTCCACGGCGGCGACCACGGCGGCCGGCGTCGCGAACTCGGAGGTCTTGATCGGCGGCAGGTCGGGGGCCACCCGGCGCCCCAGCGCCAGCACGACCTTCTCCCGCGTCGTCGAGTCGTCGCTGTAGATGAGGACCTTCACCGCGGGCTGCTCGCTGGCGCTGCCAGCGGACGCCTGCCCCAATTGTCGGCCTGCAGATGGAGCGTTCATGCGGTGGAGCTTACTCGGCGTGCCTCTTCGGCTTCCAGACGGTCGAGCCGTCGATCTTCCCGCTCGGCCTCCCGCTTGGAATGCTGCGCCCACTGGATGCCCAGCGCGAGGAACACGAAGAATCCGACCAGGTCGCCGGACCCCCACAGGATCCCGCCGGCCGCGTGCTGGTCGGTCAGCGGGTCCGAGCCCCACGTGCGCAGCATCGCCAGCGGCGTGTAGTACGACGCGGCGATCAGATCGTTGTCCTGCATGATCGTCAGGCCCAGGATCGCGTGGAACGGCAGCGTCGCGAAGATCGCCAGCAGCCGGAACGGGTACGGCAGCCGGTTCGGCACCGGGTCCACGCCCAGCAGCGGCCAGAACCACAGCGAGCCGATCAGCACGAAGTGCAGGTGCGTCACCTCGTGCAGGTAGGAGTTCTCCAGCGTCGCCTGGTACCACCCGGTGAAGTACAGGGCGAACGGCGTGGCCACGAACAGGATCCCGGCCACCAGCGGGAACGACAGCACCTTCGCGAACCGCGAGTGCAGCAGCGCCACCAGCACCTTGCGCCCCCGCTTCGGCAGCGTCCGCAGCGCCAGCGTCACCGGGGCGCCCAGGCACAGGAACACCGGGGTGACCATCGACAGGATCATGTGCTGGATCATGTGCACGCTCATCAGCGTGTCGTCGTACGTCCCCAGACACGACATGGTCGCGATGGTCATCGTGCCCAGACCGCCGCCGACGAAGGCGGCGGTCCGGCCGATCGGCCACTTGTCACCCCGGCGGGTGAGCGTCGACACCCCGTAGAGGTACAGCCCGCCGATCGCGACGATCACCGCCGCCAGCCACGGGTCCACCGTCCAGGCGGTGAAGATGCGCCCGACGGTCAGGGCGGGCGGGACGTCGCCGCCGGAGGCGGCGAGCAGGTGTGCGGGTAGCGGGCTCACCCGTCCAGAGTAGGACGCCGGTCCCCGGGATCTTCACCCAGGTCCGACATGTCCGCCTCGCCCGGCCCGGTGGTACCGCAGGGCGACGTGCCAGAACACTGAGCGTGGCCGGCCGGCGCCGGGAACCGGGGGATCCGCTGGGTCGTTAACTCGATCGGCCCCATACGCACAGGACACTGGTTCCTTAACACCCACCCCCGGCGTGTGCCCGCCTTGGGGTGACGACATAATGGCGCCCGTGGCGACAGCAACTGCAACTACTCAAGCGGGGCAGGCCCACCGCCTGCCCAACCGGCCGAACCTGGTCAGCGTCGGGACGATCGTCTGGCTGAGCTCGGAACTGATGTTCTTCGCGGCGCTGTTCGCGATGTACTTCACGATCCGCTCGGTGCACGGGTCTCAGTACTTCGTGGACCAGGCCAAGCACCTGAACATGTCCCTGGCCGTCCCGAACACCACGATCCTGGTGCTGTCCTCGGTGACCTGCCAGATGGGCGTGTTCGCGGCCGAGCGTGGGGACGTGCGGAAGCTGCGCAGCTGGTTCATCCTCACGTTCATCATGGGGGCGGTCTTCGTCGCCGGGCAGGTCTGGGAGTACTCGGCCCTGGTGAAGGAGAACCTGACGATCTCGGCGAACGCCTGGACGTCCGTGTTCTACCTCACCACCGGCTTCCACGGCATGCACGTGACCGGCGGTCTGCTCGCGTTCCTGCTGGTGCTGGGCCGGACCTACCTGGCCAAGCGCTTCACCCACGACCAGGCCACCTCCGCGATCGTGGTGTCGTACTACTGGCACTTCGTCGACGTGGTGTGGATCGGCCTGTTCTTCGTCATCTACATCATGAAATGACCCGGACCAGTGGAATCGGTAAGGAATCCTCTGTCGTGAACACGCTCTCGGCACGACGACGCCATCCGCTGGCCGCGTTCGTCGTCCTCTTCCTCGCGCTGGGTTTGATCGGCGCGACCTACGCCACCCTGGGCTCGGCCAAGGCGAAGGCGGCCTCGTCCGCCGCCGCCACGCCCGAGCAGCTCGCGGAGGGCCAGAAACTCTTCCAGTCCGCCTGCTCGTCCTGCCACGGCCTGCAGGCACAGGGCGTGCAGGGCTCGGGCCCGTCGCTGATCGGAGTCGGCGCCGCCGCCGTCGACTTCCAGGTCGGCACCGGCCGGATGCCGGCGATGCAGATCGGACCGCAGGTCCAGGCCAAGCCGCCGGTCTACACCCAGGAGCAGATCGACGCCATGGCGGCGTACATCTCCTCCCTCGGCGCCGGCCCGGACGTGCCGGCCGCGGACGTCTACACCCCCGACCTGAGCGATCAGGGCTCGGTCGCCAACGGCGGTGTGCTGTTCCGCAGCAACTGCTCGCAGTGCCACAACATCGTGGGCGCCGGGGGTGCGCTGACCGACGGCAAGTTCGCCCCGCCGCTGCGTCAGACCTCCGAGAAGCACATCTACGAGGCCATGCTCACCGGCCCGCAGAACATGCCGATCTTCGGCAACAGCGTGATGTCCCCGCAGAACAAGCGGGACATCATCGCCTACCTGATGCACAGCCGCACCGAGGCCGGCAGCCCCGGCGGTCTGGACCTGGGCTCGATCGGCCCGGTGTCCGAGGGCCTGTTCGTCTGGACCATCGTGCTCGGCCTGCTGATCGTGATCGCCTGCTGGATCGGCGCGCACACCACCAAGGCGTCCCGTGCCCGCGTCGCCCACTTCGAGGCGACCACCGGGAAGGACGCGACGAACAATGAGTGATCGGGACATGTCAACGGACCACCTGCCTGAAAGCGTCGGCGGGGCGGGCCACGGCACCTTGACGAAGGACGCCGCGGCGGACGACCCCTTCAAGGACCCGGGCCTGCCGGAGTACCGGCCCCGGGTCACCGATCTGGACCCGAAGGCCGCCAAGCGCGCCGAGCGCCAGGTCGCCCTGCTGTTCCTGATCTCCATCGCCGGCCTGGTCGGCTCGCTGTTCTGCTACACCTTCATCTCCAACACCGCGGTCGTCCGGGTCACCGGCCTGGGCACCGTGAACGCCAACAACCTGGCGCTGGGCCTGTGTCTGGGCTTCGCGTTCCTGGCGATGGGCAGCGGGGCCATCCACTGGGCCCGCACCCTGATGACCGACGTGGACCTGGTCCAGTACCGGCACGAGATGAAGTCCGACCCCGAGGCCACCGCCGAGGCGGTCTCGGAGTGGAAGCAGGGTGTGGCCGACTCCGGGTTCACCAAGTACCCGCTGATCCGCCGCTCGCTGCTGACCGCGATGCTGGTGCTGCCGCTGCCGGCGGTGTGGCTGCTGCGCGACCTGGGCCCGATGCCCAAGGACCGGCTGCGCCACACGCTGTGGGCCAAGGACCAGAAGCTGATCAACCCGAACACCAAGCAGCCGCTGCGGGCCGAGGACATCACGGTCGGCACGCTGGCGCTGGCGAACCCCGAGCAGATCTACTCCCCGGAGCAGAAGGAGGAGTTCGTCGACCAGCTGGCCAAGGCCGCGGTGCTGGTCGTGCGCCTGCCGCAGAACGCGCTCAAGGGCTCGGAGGAACAGAAGAAGCAGCAGTGGGACTGGTCGGTGGACGGCATCATGGCGTTCTCCAAGATCTGCACCCACGTCGGCTGCCCGGTGGCGCTGTACGAGCAGCAGACGCACCACATGCTGTGCCCGTGCCACCAGTCGACCTTCGACCTGTCGGACAACGGTCGCGTGATCTTCGGCCCGGCGGCCCGCTCGCTGCCGCAGCTGCCGATCACCGTCAACGCCAACGGTGAGCTGGTCGCCGTCAGCGACTTCCGCCAGCCGGTCGGCCCGAGCTTCTGGGAGCGCGGATGAGCGCCACGACGGCCCCGCTGACCGGGGACAAGGACAACGAAGCCACCGAGACCAAGACCGACCCGGTCTCGCGCTGGGCCGACGAACGCCTCGGGCTCTACAAGGGCACCAAGTCCCTGATCCGCAAGGTGTTCCCGGACCACTGGAGCTTCCTGCTCGGCGAGATCGCGCTGTTCTCGTTCATCTTGATCCTGCTGTCGGGCGTGTTCCTGACCCTGTGGTTCAAGCCGAGCATGACCGAGGTCGAGTACCACGGCTCGTACTACCCGTTGAACGGCGTGTCGATGTCCGAGGCCTTCGCCTCGACGTTGAACATCTCCTTCGACGTCCGGGCCGGACTGCTGATGCGCCAGGTCCACCACTGGGCCGCCCTGATCTTCATCATGGCGATCATGGTGCACTCGCTGCGCATCTTCTTCACCGGCGCGTTCCGCAAGCCGCGCGAGATCAACTGGCTCATCGGCTTCACGCTGATGATCCTGGGCCTGCTGGAAGGCTTCGCCGGCTACTCGCTCCCGGACGACCTGCTGTCGGGAACGGGCCTGCGCATCGCCTCCGGCGTGGTGCTGGCCATCCCGATCGTCGGCACGTACCTGTCGTACTTCCTGTTCGGCGGCGACTTCCCCGGCCACGACTTCATCCCGCGCCTGTTCACCATCCACGTGCTCCTGGTCCCGGCCCTGATCGTCGGCCTGGTCACCGCGCACCTGATCCTGGTGTTCGTGCAGAAGCACACCCAGTGGGCCGGCCCGGGCAAGACCAACGAGAACGTGGTCGGCCTGCCGTTCATGCCGGTCTACATGGCCAAGGCCGGCGGCTTCATGTTCGTCATCTTCGGCGTGGTCTTCCTGCTGGCGGGCCTGGTGCAGATCAACCCGATCTGGGTCTACGGGCCGTACACACCGGACCAGATCAGCGCGGGTTCCCAACCAGACTGGTATATCGGCTTCCTCGAAGGCTCTCTTCGCATGATGCCGAACTGGGAGTGGAACCTGTGGGGCCACACGATCTCGTTCAACGTGCTGATCCCCTCCCTGGTCGTCCCCGGCATCCTGTTCACCGGCTACGCCCTGTGGCCGTTCTTCGAGCAGTGGGTCACCGGCGACAAGCGCGAGCACCACATCCTGGACCGCCCGCGCAACCGCCCCACCCGCACCGCCATCGGCGTCGCCGGCATCACCTTCTACGGCGTCCTGTGGCTCGGCGGCGGCAACGACCTGATCGCGACCCACTTCCACCTCTCGGTGGAGGCGCTGACCTGGACCTTCCGCGTCCTGGTCTTCGTGGGCCCGGTCATCGCCTTCTGGTGCACCAAGCGCATCGCCCTGGGCTTGCAACGCCGTGACAAGGACAAGATCCTGCACGGCCGCGAGACCGGCATCATCAAGGTGTCCCTGGACGGCGAGTTCTCCGAAGTCCACGAGCCGCTCTCGGCCGGCGAACGCTACCGGCTGACGGCCCACGAGGTGCAGAAGCCGCTGGAGCTCGGTCCGGCCACGGACGAGAACGGCGTTCCGCGTCCGGGCGGGCGCGGGCTGCGGCTGCGGGCGAAGGCTTCGAAGGCGATGTTCTCCGACCACGTCGAGACGACGGTGGAGGAGTACAAGGAGCTCGAGGCCGGGCACGGGCACCACTGAGGTGGGGTAGTGCTTGCAGGTTGCTGTCACACGTTGCAGGGGTCTCGCCTTCGGGCGGGGCCCTTGTGGCTTTTCGGGGGAGTGCGGGGGCGGCGGGACGGGCGGCGGGTGGGACCGGCCGTGACTCGGAAACGATGACCGCATGACGAGCGGATGGAACCGGCCGTGTCTCGGAAACGATGACCGCATGACGAAGGGGACCGCACACCATTGTGCGGTCCCCTTCGGGCTTGATCTCAGCGCGAATTACCAGCGGCGGTCGCGCGGCGGCCGGCTGTCGTTGGCGCTGTAGCCGCCGCGCGGGCGACCGAACGCGGTGCGCTGCGGACGGCTCTGGGCGTTGTCGCGGTCGCCGTAGCTTCGGCGGTCGCCCGAGCCGGTGCGGTTGTCGCCGCGGTTGCGGTCGAAGCCGCGGTCCTGCGAGCCGCTGCGGTCGCGGTCGCCGTACGGACGGCGCTCGCCGCGGTCGCTGTTGAAGCCGCCCCGGCCGCTGGTGGCGCGGTCGCGGTCGCTGAACGAGCGGCGGTCGCCTCCCGCGTTGCGGTCACGGTTGAAGCCGCGGTCCTGCGAGCCGTTGCGGTCGTTGTTGTACGGACGGCGGTCGCCGCCACCGGTGCGGTCGCGGTCGCCGAACGAGCGGCGGTCGCTGCCCGCGTTGCGGTCGCGGTTGAAGCCGCGGTCCTGCGAGCCGTTGCGGTCGTTGTTGTACGGACGGCGGTCGCCGCCGAAGCCGCCCCGGTCGCCGCCGCCGTTGCGGTCGCGGTCGCCGAACGAGCGGCGGTCGCCACCGAAGTCGCGGCCCTGCGAACGCTCGCGGTCGCCACCGCCGTTGCGGTCACGGTTGAAGCCGCGGTCCTGGGAGCCGTTGCGGTCGTTGTTGTACGGACGGCGGTCGCCGCCGAAGCCGCCCCGGTCGCCGCTGCCGTTGCGGTCCCGGTCCCCGAACGAACGACGCTCGCCGCCGAAGTCCCGGCTCCGCTCGCCGCCGAACCCACGGTCCTGCGAACCGGAGGCGTTGCGGTCGAACCGCCGATCGGCACCGAAGCCCTCACGGTCACGACGCTCGCCGCCGTGCCCGCCACGGTTCCGGTCGCCGCCGAATCCGCCACGGTTCCGGTCGAAGCCGCCCCGGTCGCCGCCGAAGCCGCCGCGGTCGCGGTCGAAGCCCCGGTCGCGCCGGAACCCGTCCCGCCCGTGCCCGTCCCGGCCATCGCGACCGTCACGGCCGTACCCGCCGCGACCCTCCTCGTTCATCCGCGCCTCTCGCGCGGCGCGCCGCGCCGAGTGGTAGGCGTCGGCCTCGGCGACGTACTCCGCCACCGGACGGCCGCCGGTCAGCTCGCGCAGCGTCTCCGAGCTCGGGGCGACCTTCGTCAGCTCCGCCTCGACGCCGGCCTGCTCCAGCAGCCGCTGCGTGCTCTTGCGCTGCTTGGGCAGCACCAGCGTCACCACGGTGCCGCTCTCGCCCGCGCGGGCGGTGCGGCCGGCACGGTGCAGGTAGTCCTTCGGGTCGCCGGCCGGGTCCACGTGCAGCACCAGGTCGATGCCGTCGACGTGGATGCCGCGGGCCGCCACGTCGGTGGCGACCAGCACCGGCACCCGGCCGTCCTTGAAGTCGGCCAGCGTCTTGGTGCGGGCCCGCTGGGTCATGCCGCCGTGCAGGGCCAGGGCCGAGACACCGTGCTCGCGGATCTTCTCCGCGATACGGTCGGCGCCGAGCTTGGTGCGGGCGAACAGGATGGTGCGGCGGGCGTCGTCACCGGGGGTGTGCCGGGCCGCGATCTCAGCGGTGACCAGGGCCTTGTCGGCGGGCTCGACGATCAGCAGGTGGTGGTCCATCCGGGCCGGCTCGTCGTCGTCCGGGGTGACCGAGTGCAGCACCGGGTCGGTCATGTACTGGCGGACCAGCTCGTCCACCGCGCCGTCCAGCGTCGCCGAGAACAGCAGCCGCTGCCCCTGCGGGTCGGTCTGCGACAGCAGCTCCGAGACGATCGGCATGAAGCCCATGTCGGCCATCTGGTCGGCCTCGTCGAGGATCGCGATCGCCACCTCGGACAGGTCGCACTCCTCCTGCTCGATCAGGTCGGTGAGCCGGCCGGGCGTGGCGACCAGCACCTCCACGCCGCGCCGCAGCGCGAAGACCTGCTTGTACATCGGCGCCCCGCCGTACACGGCGGCGATGTCGGCGCCCACGGCGTAGCCGTACGGCTGCAACGCGTCGCTGACCTGCATCGCCAGCTCCCGGGTCGGGACCAGCACCAGAGCCAGCGGCTTGCCCTTGCGGGCCCGCTTGCCCTGCAGGTTCGCCAGCGCCGCCAGCCCGAAGGCCAGCGTCTTGCCGGAGCCGGTGCGGGCCTTGCCCAGCACGTGCCGGCCGGCCAGCGCGTCCGGGATGGTCGCGGCCTGGATCGGGAA
>JABFXP010000447.1 GCA_013361685.1 Catenulispora sp. | reverse complement strand
TACAGGTACCACTGCACGCAGTCCTGCTGGTCACCGAAGAACCGCACCATGCGCGCGTCGGGTTCGACAGGGCTGGGCAGCGGCGTGGACAAGCTCGTCCAGCAGCAGGTTCCTGACACCTCGTCCAAGCAGCGGTACAGGTTCGACCGGGTCATATACGTCACGAAGTCGATTGGCAGGCTCAGTCCGGTCCCGGCCAGGTCGGCTGCCAGACCGTCCATCGCAGCCTTCTGCCCGTCCAGGACCTCCCCGAGGTCGCCGCGCCAGGCGAAGTCGCCCGTGAACGATGTCGCGTCCAACGGTGGTACCGACTCGATCGGGAAGCGTTCGTAGGTATGGCTGCACGGCCGATAATCTCCGAGGCCGGAGGCACACCACGAGCCACGGAACGGGGCGGGGATCACGGGGCCCATCGTCTGCATCCTCTCGGTCGGCGCCTTGGTGGGCCGCAGTCAGTCCCACCAGAAGAACCAGGAGTGGCTGTGGACCTGCTCCTGCGCCAGAGCGGTCGTCGTGCCGACGCCCTGGGTGACGATGTCCGGGCAGTAGGCGACCTGCTCCTCGGCGACGCGGGCGACGGTCGCGGGGTCGGTCGGCGGATCGGGGACGGCCAGCTCGATCACGTCGAAGGCGAGGGTCAGGAGTTCAGCGCCGTACTGACGGTGCCAGTAGGACAAGACGGCTTCGTGCTGCGCGCCGGTGATGGCGTAGTTGCAGGCTCCGCTCCACTCGATCAGCCTGGGGATGTCGATGCCACCAGGGCCGGCCGGGCATAGGCCGATCTCCTCCGTGTTCGCAGCCCAGGACTTGCCGGTTGCGGGAGCCGCCGGGAGGTCAAGTGGCCCGCAGCTGTATTCAGCCGCGATCTCCGCCAACTCCTCCTCGTCGACGTCTTGGTCGTCCTCGTCTTCTTCGAGGTATTCCGCACGCCAGCGTGCGAACAGCTCGGCTGCGGTGACGCCTGGAGGCTCGCTCGTCGCGATCTGGCGGTTCGCTGCAAAGGCTGCCCAGACCGTGGGGCGACGGTCGTCGCGTTCCGGATCGGTCAGGAACGGCCACAGCCCGGTCTCGTCGTAGAGCTCCTTGAACGCGTGCCACGCCTGGAACGCAGTGCCCTTCGGTATTCGAACCGCCAAGACCTCGCGCCCGTCGGCCAGGGATCCGACAACATTCACATCGGCCAGGAGGCCACGGGCATCAAGCGGTGTCTTCGTGGTCATGAGCTTCCGTTCCGCGACGATCGCCACCGGCTGGCGACGGCCGTATCGTGCCAGTCCGCGCTGACAAGCAGTGCATCGGCGACGAGCTGGCCCGACCCGTAGCCACTCCCCCGATCAGTCTCCGCTTATCAGAGCTCATGGGGCCTGTTATCCAAATCAGGGAGGCGGTGCCACTCGCTACACGGCGGGCCGCACGCCACGCCGTCACCAGGCGCGCCGCCCACCGCGACGAGCTACTCCCCTACAACTCAGCCGCCACCGGAATTACCTCCCGCCCGATCAGCTCCAGCCGCTCCGTCTCCCAATGCCGCGGCACCGTCACGTGCACCTCGCCGACCTCCAACGCGGCCAGGCGCCGCAGCTGCTCCAGGACCGACGGGATGTTCTCGCCCTTGTCGCCGATGTCGAGCGGCATCATGACCGTCTTCTCGACGTCGGCGTAGTCGCGGCCCTCGGCCTCGCAGTGGCCGCGCAGCACGTCGAGCTTGTGCTCCAGCTCCGGGCTGGGGAACAGGTTGCAGGCGCGGGCGTAGCGTGCGACCAGGCGGAGGGTCTTACGCTCGCCGCCGCCGCCGATCAGGATGGGCGGGGTGCGCAAGGGCTGGGGGGAGTTCAGGGTGCGGGTCAGCTGGTAGTGGCGGCCTTCGTAGGGGCCCTCGTGGCCGCTCCACATCTGGTTGCAGATCTGCAGCGTCTCCTCCAGGCGTTCGAAGCGTTCGGCGGTGGCGGGGAAGGGCAGGCCCAGGCCGGCGGCCTCGTGGAAGTTCCAGCCGGCGCCGAGGCCGAGCCAGGCGCGGCCCTGGGACAGGACGTCCAGGGTGGAGACGATCTTGGCCAGCATGCCGGGCTCGCGGTAGGTGGCGGCGGTGACCCAGGCCAGCAGCTGCATCCTCGAGGTGCGGGCGGCCAGGTAGCCCAGGGTGGTGTAGGCCTCGAGCATGGCCAGTTCGGGCGGTCCGACGACGCCGATCTGCCAGACGTGGTCCATCACGCTGAGCCGGGCGAAGCCGGCCTCTTCGGCGGTGGCGGCGATCCTGGTCAGGTCGTCGGCCAGGCCCGCCGGGCCCGAGGGGTAGGTGAAGTTCGCGATGTGCAGGCCGATTTCCATCGAACGCTCCTGTGGACAGGGCCGAGTGGGGGCACGCGGGCGCGAGCGCCGCGGTCTGCGACGAACGTTACCGGCCGACGGTCCTTGACATCTCAAGATCCGCACGCGACATTCCCTGACGCAGTGTCAGACTTCTGAGGTCCGGGCCCGGCTCCCCCGCTTGTGTGACCGCGCGTCCCTGCGAACGCGGCGCGCGATCACCCGTCATCCGCGCACCGTGACGAAGGAGCCGCCATGCCTGAGAACCCTGCGAGATCCAGGAACGCAGACCCCGCGATACAGCCGGCCCATCCGAGCCTCCCGGCCCACCCGAGCTCGCCCGGAGGAGCCCCGACCCGCCGCACCGTCCTCGCCGGCGCCGCGACGGCCACCGCCGCCCTCACCGCGGCCACCGCCGGAAGCGCGCACGCCGCGACGACGAGGTCCGCATCCGCAGCGTCCACCTCCACCTCCGTACCGATCGTCGGCGACTACGACGTGGTCGTCGTCGGCTCCGGCGCCTCCGGCATGACCGCCGCCCTGACCGCCGCCAAGCGCGGACTGCGCACAGTCGTGGTGGAGAAGGCCCCGACCTTCGGCGGCTCGGCGGCTCGCAGCGGCGCCGGGATCTGGATCCCCAACAACCCGGTGATCCTGGCCGCCGGCGTGCCGGACACCCCGGCCCTGGCGGCGGAGTACCTGGCCGCGGTGGTGGGCCCGGAGGTTCCGGCGGCCCGGCAGAGCGCGTTCCTGGAGAACGGCCCGAAGATGATCGCGTTCGTGCTGGCCAACAGCCCGCTGCGGTTCCGGTTCATGGCGGGCTACTCGGACTACTATCCGGAGCTGCCCGGCGGGATGCCGAACGGCCGCTCGCTCGAACCGGACCAGTTGGACGGCAACATCCTCGGTGCGGAGCTGGCGAATCTGAACCCGTCGTATCTGGCCGTGCCGGCGGGGATGGTGGTGTTCAGCGCGGACTACAAGTGGCTGAACATCGCCGCGGTCAACCTCCACGGCGCCGACGTGGCGGCGGCCTGTCTGGCCCGCGGCACGGCGGCGGCGCTGGCCGGGCAGAAGCCGCTGACGATGGGCCAGTCCCTGGCGGCGGGCCTGCGGGCCGGGTTGCAGCAGGCGAACGTGCCGGTGCTGCTGAACACGCCGCTGACCGACATCTACATGTCCGGCGGCCGCGCGGCCGGCGTTTATGTGACCGTCAACGGCAGCCCGGCGCTGATCACCGCCTCCCGCGGGGTGATCGTCGGCTCGGGCGGCTTCGAACACAACCTGCCGATGCGCGCGCAGTACCAGCAGGCGCCGGTCGGCCAGTGGAGCGTCGGCGCGAAGGAGAACACCGGCGACGGCATCCTGGCCGGCCAGCGTGCCGGCGCCGCCCTCGGCCTGCTGGACGACGCCTGGTGGGGCCCGGCCATCCCGATCCCCGGCACCCCCTACTTCTGCCTGGCCGAGCGCACCCTGCCCGGCGGGCTGATGGTGAACCAGGCCGGCCAGCGCTTCGTGAACGAGGCGGCGCCGTACAGCGACGTCGTGCATGTGATGTACGCGAAGAACCCGTCGGCGGCGGACATCCCCGCCTGGCTGATCGTCGACCAGAACTACCGCAACCGCTATTTGTTCCGCGACATCGCCCCGACGTTGGCGTTCCCCGACGCGTGGTACCAGAACGGCTCGGTCTACAAGGCCTGGAGCCTGTCGGCGCTGGCCGGGCAGATCGGCGTCCCCTCCCAGGCCCTGATCAACTCGGTCACCCGGTTCAACGAAGAGGCCTGGAACGGCAAGGACCCCGACTTCCACCGCGGTGACAGCGTCTACGACCACTACTACACCGACCCCGCGGTCACCCCGAACTCCTGCCTCGGCGTGCTGTGGGAGGCGCCGTTCTACGCGCTGCGCATCGTCCCGGGCGACCTCGGCACCAAGGGCGGCATCCAGACCGACGAACGCGCGCGGGCGCTGCGGCCGGACGGCAGCGTGATCCCCGGGCTGTACGCGGCGGGCAACGCTTCGGTCGCGGTGATGGGGCACAGCTACGCCGGCGCCGGGTCGACGATCGGACCGGCGATGACGTTCGGATACGTGGCCGCGAACGACATCGCCGATCATCCGTAGGCGCAGTGCGGGAACAGCAGGTCGGCTCGATCTCGCCGCACGGGGTCGAGCCGCTCTCACGCGGGTTGCGCGACAACCCTTGAGCACCTCGACCATCGCGGAACCCTGAGACGTCCCGACGGTCCGGAACATATGCTCTGAGCATGGATATGCGCGAAGCCGCGCTGAGCGCACTCCAAGCTCGGCTCCAGCACGCCGACGACACGCAGGACGTGGCGTGGCTCCTGACCGACGAGGCCTCCCACGAAGCCGCCGTGCTCGCGCAGACGACGGACGACTTCGGTGAGGACCTGGAGGCCGCCTTCGTACTGGGGATGTACCACTGGTGCCGCTACCTGGCCTTGACCCCGCCGGACGACGGGCCCGAATACGAGGCCGCGGCACGCTTCCTGGAGCCGGTGTACCGCGTGGATCCCCAAGGCGTTCCGGATCAGTTGGCCAGGTCGTTCGCCAACGCCGCGGCCGATGAACAGGTGATCGGCCTGTTCGCCGACCACGCGGCCGACGCCAGCCCGGCCGAACTGAACGACCTGGCGTCCAAACTGTTCGAGGCCTACCAAGACAGCGGGTATCTGCCGTTTCTGAACCAGGTTGTCAGCTGGCTTCGTGACCTTGTGCGAACGTCCGCCGAAGACGACCCCGATCGTGTCGAATACCTGAGCAAGCTCGGCGAAGCCTTGCTGACACTGGCTGAACAGAATGACGACGTCGCTCTGTTCTCCGAAGCCGTCCAGGTCGCACGGCAAGCGGTCGTCGTAGCCTTCGGCAACGAGGATTTTCACGAGTCGTGTCTGCGCAATCTCGGCGTCGCGCTGCGAAGGTCGTACGCGCGGACCGGCGACACCGAACTGCTGGTCGAACGCGTACACGTCGCGCGCCTGATAGTGGCCGCCGTCGGCGAGCGCCCCGATCGTGCCGAAGGCTTGAGCGAACTCACTACCGCGTTGCTGGCGTTGTCCGAGCAGAACGGCGACATGACGCCGCTCACAGAGGCTCTGGAGGCGGGCCGGGAGGCCGTGGCGGCCACTGCGGACGACGATCCTGAACTCATCACCCGCCTGATCAACACCGGCTTCGCCCTGCAATCGGTGTTCGCGCGAACCGGGGACCCGGCACTGCTGACCGAAGCTGTCGAGGTCTACCGCCGGGCTTTGGCTGCCTCTCGCGACTACCAGTCTTTGCATGTTCTCTGCTTGAACAACACCAGCGTCGCTCTGCGGTCGCTGTACAACCAGACCGACGATCTGGCGCTGCTGACCGAGGCCCTGCAGCTCAGTCGTCAGGCCGTCGCGGCCACGCCGCCGGGCCACCGCGACCTTGCCGGGTCATTGAGCAACTGCGGCAGCATGCTGCTGCAACTGTTCACCCGCACCGGGGAAGCAGCCTTGCTGGCCGAGGCCGTGGAGATGAGCCGCCGCGCTGTCGAGGCCGCTCCCGAAGGCCATCCCGACCATGGCGGCTGTCTGTCCAATCTCGGGCTCGTCCTCCAGGAGCTGTTCATACAGACCGGGGACACGGCTGTGCTCACCGAGGCCGTTCAGGTCGGCCGCCGAGCTCTCGACGCGCTCCCCGAGGGCCACCCCGATGGTGCCGCGAACCTGAACAATCTCGGCCTGGCGCTGCGGATGGCCTTTGAGCGGACCAGGGAGGTGTCGTGGCTGGTCGAAGCGGTCGCAGTCCGGCGCGAGGCGGTCCGGGCCACTCCTGAGGGCCACGTCCGGTACGGGGCGCATTCGAGCAACTTGGGTGTCGCCTTGCGAGCCCTGTTCGAACTCAACGGAGACACCAGCCTGCTGACCGAGGCCGTGCACGTCCTGCGCCAAGCTGTCCAGGCCACGCCGGAGGACCATCGGGAGTTCGCCGGCACCATGGGCAATCTCGGCACGGCGTTGTTGCTGCTCTCCGAACAGACCGCGGATCCCGCGACGCTGGCCGAGTCGCTTTCCTGCATACGCCGGGCGAGCGAGTTGACGCCCGAGGACGACACCGAGCGGGCCGAGCGGCTCGTCAATGCGGGTCTGGTGCTGCAACGGTCGGCGAGGGGCAGTGCTGACAAGGCTGCGCTGCGTGAGGCGATGGACTGCTTCCATGGTGCCTCGCAAGTGCTCTCCGCCCCGCCGCTCATCCGTGTTCAAGCCCTCGGCCAGTTCGCCATGCTGGCCCTCGTCGAGCCGGATCGCGCCAAGGAGGCGTTGGCGGCCATGGAGGCGACCGTGGCGCTGTTGCCGCAGATCAGCCCACGTACGCTGGCTCGCAGCGATCGTGAGCACCGGGTGGGCACGTTCATCGGACTGGCGGAGGTCGCAGCGTCCGCGGCGTTGGCCGCCGGGGATCCGGAGCGGGCCGTCGAACTGCTGGAGGCGACGCGCGGCCGACTGGTCGCCGACACGATCGACGCTCGCAGCAGCGACCTTGCCCGACTGCACGCGGACCAGTCCTCGCTGGCTCAAGAGTTCGAGGACCTGCGGGAACGTCGAGAAGTTCTGGAGCGGACGGAGCCGGGAACGGTCGTCAGCTTCGGCGGGCAGAATCAGAACGCCGACGAGAACCAGGTCGCGCAGGACCTGACACAGGCCCGCTTGCAAGCCCAGCGCGACTGGGACGCGTTGCTCGACCGGATCCGGGCGGTCGACGGTCACTCGCAGTTTCTGGCCCCGCCGAAGATCGCCGAGCTCGCCGCGCACGCCAACCAGGGCCCGATCGTGTACGTGTTCGCCGGCTACGCGCTCATCTTGTCTGCCGATCCCGCGCGTCGCGTGCGGCCCGTCGAGCTGAAAGGGCTCACCCGGCGCGAGGCGTTGGCGCGCGCCGAGCTGCTGGTGAGCGCGAGCCGCGTCGCTTCCGACGGCGCCGAGTCGCCGACGGCGCGCAGAGCCGCCCAGCAGTCGATCTTCGATGTCCTGGAGTGGTTGTGGACCACGGTCGCCGAGCCGGTTCTGACCGCTTTGGACCACACGACAACGCCGACGGACGACGAGCTCTGGCCTCGGGTCTGGTGGTGCCCGGTCGGGGTCCTGGGTTATCTGCCGATCCATGCCGCCGGCCATCACCGGGACGTGCCCGGCCAGGATCAGGGGAAGGCGACCGTGGCGCGGACGGTCCTGGACCGAGTGATCTCGTCCTATATCCCGACTGTTCGAGCTCTGCGTTACGCTCGCGCGCAGCCCGAACCGTCCGCTCCGAACGACGCCGCCCTGATCGTCGCGGTCCCGGACGCTCCGGACACGCAGATCTTGCCGGGCGCTCTGGCCGAAGCCGACATCATCGCGCGGCTGATACCCGGCGCCGTGCGGCCGGGCCATCCCGTGCGCGCCGAAGTGCTCGACCTGCTGCCCGCGCACGCGGTGGCGCATTTCTCCTGCCACGGCGTCGTCGACTGGGACGATGCGGCGGCGAGTTGTCTGATCCTGCACGACCATCAGGACCAGCCGCTGACCGTCGGCGATATCAACAAGCTGCACATGACCGGGTCGCTGGCGTACCTGTCAGCGTGCGACACCGCCACCGCCAGCCCGCGTCTGCTGGACGAGGCCCCGCACTTGAGCGGCGCCTTCCACCTGGCCGGTTACCGGAACGTGGTCGGCACGCTGTGGCCGGTCGACGATCAGGCCGCCACGCGTATCGTCGACGACTTCTACACGCGGCTCACCGCCGACGGCACCAGGCCGCCCGCTACGGAGCTGTGCGCGGAGGCCCTGCACCACGCCGTCCGCCGGGAACGCGCCAGGTATCCGGCCACGCCCACCTATTGGGCTGCTCACACTCACACCGGCATCTGACCGTCTGTCCCAACCGTCTGTCCCGAAGGAGCTGATCGATGAGCGCGCTTCGTGCACGCCTGGCGGTGTTGTGCGAACAGATCACCCGGCACGCCGACATGGACCAGATCATCCGTGACGCCGGCGTGGGGGCGCAGCTCGACGAACTGCTCAGCGCGGTTCGCGACACCGGTGCCGGACCGGATCCGGCGCGTCTGACGACTCTGCTGGAGGAGATCGACGACGCCTGCGCCCGCCACGGGGTGGTCGGAGTCACGTCCGGCTCCAAGCACCTCACCTCCCAGCCCCTCCTGAACCGCTACGCACCGCTGGTCCCCGGCATCGGCGGCGGTCACAGCGAACCGCCGGTCTGGGTCTGTCCGCTCCAGCGCTGCGCCCGCGTCGTCTTCGACGACGAGAGCACGACCGCCCCGTTGTGCGCCGCGGGCGGGAACGTGCCGATGGTGACGAAGCGGGTCTTGTGATGGCCGGTTTCCTCGCTCAGCTGGGCAAGGGCTTGGCCGACAAGTGGCTCGCGCTGCTGGTGCTGCCCGGGTTGCTGTTCACCGCCACCGCGGTCTGCGCCTACCACGTGGGCCAGGCGCATCCGCTGGACACGCGGCCCCTGGCCGCGTGGCTGGACCGGCTCACCACGACCTCGGCGGCGAGCCACGGCTCGACCGTGATCCTGGCCGCCACCGTCGTGCTGTCGGCCTCGGCCGCGGCCGGTCTCGCGGCCGGAGGTCTGGGAACCGCTCTGCAACGGCTGTGGGCCGCGACGGGGACCCGGCCGCCGATGTCCTGGCTTCTGCGGATCCGCCAGAACCGGTGGGCCGACCTCACCGATCAGGAGCCGGCGCTGCGGGCCGCGGCCCGGCAGGCCATCGCCGACGCTCAGGACCCAGATCTGACCGGCAGAGAGCTGGTGCGGGCGCAGGCGGCCGAACGGCAGGCCCGGCGCCGCCACCTTGCCGCGCTCCGACCGGTTCCGCAGCGCCCGACTCGCGTCGCTGAACGCTTCGACGCGACCACGACGCGCGCCCACACGCTGTACGGCTTGAACCTCGATCTGAGCTGGCCCCGGCTGTGGACCATCCTTCCCGACACCTTGCGTGCCGACATCGGCGCCGCCCGCGACGCCTATACCGCAGCCGCGCGTCTGGCGGCGTGGGGGTTGATGTACGCGGCGCTGGCCGTCCTGTGGTGGCCTGCCGCGCTGCTCGGCGCCGTCGTCGGCGGGACCGCGGTGGTGCGGTCGCATGCCGCGGCGGCGGTGCTGGCCGACCTCATCGACACCGCGGTCGATCTGCACGTGGCCGATCTGGCCGGCAAGCTGCACGTCGACGTCGCCGGTCCGGCGTCGCCGGAGACCGGTCCGGCCATCGCGCGGCGGCTCACGCGTCCGCTGGACCCGGCGGAGATCGCGGCCGGTCAGGCGTCGGCGCCTACCAGCGCGGCCACTGACCCCTGATAGACGTGCCCGACCGGCGAACGCCGGACGGGTCGGGGCATCGCCTGGCGCAGCAGGCTGAGAGGCGGGAGGACGTCGGCGTGCTGGATCGGGCCGACAACCGCCTCAGGGACGCTCGGCGCCGCCCGGCCGGCCCTGCGCCTCGGCCCGCTCCGGGCCGCCGTCCCACGGCAGCACGACCGCCCATCCGGCGAGCACCACGCCCAGCACCAGGATGATCGAGAACAGCCACTGGGTGCCGCCGGAGGTGGCGTTGACGCCGCCGATGCCGAGCGCGATGGTGTAGCCGCCGACGACGAGTGCGGTTATGCCCGCTTTGGTGGTCATATGTCCACCGTAGGTGACCTCGGCGGCGGCGGCACTCGGGCGTCTCAGGTGTTCGCGGGCAGGTCCGTCCCGGCGCCCCGGCGGCGCAGGGCCACCTGTTCGGCGCGCGCCGGGGGCAGGGTGGTCTCGGCGCGGCCCTCGACGGTGAAGCCGGCGTCGGTGATCATCGCCAGGTCGGCGGCGCCGGGGGCGCCTTCGCTGGTGAGGTAGTCGCCGAGGAAGACGGCGTTGGCCAGGTGCAGGGCGAGGGGTTGCAGGGTGCGCAGGTGGATCTCGCGGCCGCCGGCCAGGCGGACTTCGACGTCCGGGAACAGGAAGCGGAACAGGGCCAGGATGCGCAGGCAGCGGGCGGGGGTGAGGTCCCAGCGGTCGCCGAGGGGGGTGCCTTCGAACGGGATGAGGAAGTTGACCGGGACCGAGTCCGGGTCCAGCTCGCGCAGGGCGTAGGCGACGGAGACCACGTCCTCGTCGCTTTCGCCCATGCCGAAGATGGCGCCGGAGCACGGGGACAGGCCCGCGGCGGTGGCGGTGTGGAGGGTGTCGACGCGGTCGGCGAAGGTGTGGGTGGTGCAGATGTCGGCGTACTTCTCCTCGGCCGTGTTCAGGTTGTGGCTGTAGGCGTCGGCTCCGGCGGCGGCGAGGCGGGCGGCCTGGCCGTCCTGGAGCAGGCCCAGGCAGACGCAGACTTCGACGTCGGGGGTGCCGTCCTTGATCGCGGCGACGGTCTCGGCGACCCGGGTGACGTCGCGGTCGGAGGGTCCGCGGCCGGAGGCGACCAGGCACACGCGCTTGGCGCCCGCGCCGACGGCCTTGGCGGCCAGGGCGCAGGCCTGCTCGGGGGCGATCCAGGAGTACTTCAGGATCTCGGCCTGGCTGCCCAGCCGCTGGGAGCAGTAGAAGCAGTCCTCCGGGCACAGTCCCGACTTCATGTTGACCAGGTAGTTCAGCTTCACGCGGCGGCCGAAGAAGGCGCGGCGGACCCGGCCGGCGGCGGCCACGACGTCGAGCAGCGCGTCGTCGCCGGTGGCCAGCAGGGCCAGGGCCTGCTCGCGGGTGGGGGTGCGGCGCTCGAGCGCGCCGCCGACCAGGGCGGACAACAGGGCGTCGAGCTCGGTGTGGGCGCCCGGGGCCGGGATCGCAGGGGTCGAAGTCATGCTCTCCATCGTGGCGCGCGCCGCTTGAGGATGATCACCGGGCAGCCGACAAAGATTCGGGCGGGATCGTTGTGCGATTCGATGCGCTCTGGCCGATCATGGCATGCTGCGGCGAGTGAAGAACTCTTATTCGAGCCGTCCGATTCGGATACGGGGCGCCGTCGCGGCGGCCGCTTTGCTGGGCCTGGCGACGGTGGCCGGGTGCGGCAGCTCCTCGTCGAAGGGGACCGAGGCGGCCTCGGGCGCGTCGACTCCGTCCGTCTCCTCCTCGGTGACGGGGTCGGGCTCGCCGTCCTCCAGCTCCACGTCGCAGACTGCGGCCTCGTCGTCCGCGTCGGCCGTATCGAGCTCCTCCCCGCAGAAGTCGCCCACGAGCACCGCCCCGGCCACCGGTTCGGGCCGTCCGGCCGACTGCACCGCGGCCATGCTGAAGCTCTCGGTGGCGCCGGTGCGCGAGCCGATCAACCACGTGCTCATCACCGCGACCAACACCTCGCAGAGCCGCTGCCGCATGAACTCCTACCCGTATCTGAGGTACGACCCGGACCAGCAGGCGCCGGTCCCGCCGGCTGACGCGACCAAGCCGGCCACGGCCGTCGTGCTGGCGCCCGGCGCCTCGGCCTACGCGGGCATGATGACCTCCGCCGCCGACGGGTCGGGCAAGTTCGGCAAGGACCGGCCGACGATCGAGCTCCAGCTGGCGGCCGTCGACGGCGGCTCCGAGCCGGGGTCGCCGTCGACGGTGCCGATGCCCAAGGGCTCGCAGTACGTGGACGATTCGGCGGTGGTGACCTACTGGGTCACCGACCAGCAGACCGCGCTCTACTGACGGCGGGACGGCGGGGACGGCGGGAGCGGCGCGGAGCGGCCGGGCCAACGGGTGTCACCCATCCGGACCAGGCCCGGCCGTCTCCCGGCGGGGCTCGGCCCGGAATGCGGTGAGGATGGTGGGGACCGCCGAGCCGGAAGGTGCCCCGCCCGATGCCCACCGCCAAGCTTGCGCCCGCCGAAGCCGCGCAGCCGATCCTCAATCCCCTGTCGACCGTGGCGATGTTCCTGGTGCTGACCGTCGAGGACGGGGGCGAGTCCGCGGTCCGCGATCTGGTGCCGGACCTGAGCGCTTATGCGCGCGCCGTGGGGTTCGGGCGGCCGGACGCGGAGCTGGCCTGTGTGACCGGGTTCGGGTCGGCCGTGTGGGACCGGTTGTTCGCCGGTCCCCGGCCGGCCGAGCTGCATCCGTTCATCCCGCTCGACGGCCCGCAGCACTCGGCGCCCTCGACCCCCGGCGACATCCTGCTGCACCTGCGCTCGGAGACCCTGGACGCCTGTTACGACTTCGCCGACAACGTCCTGACCCGCCTGGGCGGCGCGGTGCGGATCGTGGACGAGGTGCACGGCTGGCGCTACAAGGACGTGCGCGACCTGCTGGGCTTCGTCGACGGCACCGAGAACCCCGAGGGCGTGGAGGCGGTGGACGCGGCCCTGGTGGACGCCGAACGCGACCCGGAGTTCGTCGGCGGCAGCTATGTGATCGTGCAGAAATACCTGCACGACATGACCGCCTGGAACGCGCTGTCGGACCGGGAGCAGGAACTGGTCATCGGCCGCACCAAGGCCGGGAACGTGCAGCTGCCGGACGACGCGCTGCCGAAGACCTCGCACGTGGACCGCAACACCATCGTCGGCCCGGACGGCGAGGAGCAGGACATCCTGCGCGCCAACATGCCGTTCGGCTCGTTCAAGGACGGCGAGTTCGGCACCTATTTCATCGGGTACTGCGCCACGCCCACGGTCACCGAGGAAATGCTGCGGAACATGTTCCTCGGCGACGAGAACGGCAACCGGGACCGCATCCTGGACTTCTCCACGGCGGTCACCGGCGGGCTGTTCTTCGTGCCGCCGACCGGGTTCCTGGACGACCCGCCGCCCGCGCCGGACCCCGGCCCGGACGCGCAGACCTCCCGGCCGGCGCCGCCGCACCCCGTGCCGCCGGCGCAGACCGAGCCGCCCGCGCCCGCCAACCCCCGCCCGGCCGACGGATCCCTGGGCATCGGAAGCCTGAAACGGAGCTGACCTTCATGGACAACCTGCACCGCGACCTCGCCCCGGTCAGCGACACCGCCTGGGAGCAGATCGAGGAGGAGGCCCGCCGCACCGTGCTGCGCTATCTGGCGTTCCGGCGCGTGGTGGACGTGGCCGGCCCGGACGGGACCACGCTGGGCGCGGTCGGCGACGGCCACACCTCGCCGGTCGGCGCCCCCGGCGACGGCGTCCAGGCCCGGATCCGCGGCGCCAGGCCGCTGGTGGAGATCCGGATCCCGTTCGAGCTGGACCGGCAGGCCGTGGACGACGCCGAGCGCGGCGCCCAGGACAGCGACTGGCAGCCGGTGAAGGACGCGGCGAAGATCGCGGCCTTCACCGAGGACCGGGCCATCGCCGACGGGTACGCCGCGGCCGGGATCACCGGCCTTCGGCCGTTCTCCAGCAACGCCGCCGTGACCCTGCCGGCCGACCCGGCCGACCTGCCGGCGCTGGTGGCGCGGATGGCCACGCAGCTGCGGCTGGCCGGTGTCGAAGGGCCCTACCACCTGGTGCTGGGTGCCGACGCCTACCAGGCGCTGTCCGACGCGGTGGACCACGGCTACCCGGTGGCCGCGCACGTCGCCCGGCTCATCGACGGCGACGTGATCTGGGCGCCGGCCATCACCGGCGGCGTGCTGCTGTCCGGCCGGGGCGGCGACTACCAGCTGCAGCTGGGGCAGGACCTGTCGATCGGCTACGAGTCGCACACCGCGGACAAGGTGCGGCTGTACTTCCAGCAGTCGTTCACGTTCCTGCCCTACACCGCCGAGGCGGCGGTGCCGCTGGAGGGGCCGGCCAGGCCCGAGGGGCGGATCAGGGGGAAGCGGTCACGATGACGTAGCCCTTCGGGTCGCGCCAGACGCCGCCGGGCAGGGTGCGGAAGGCGGCGCGGACGGCGGCGTCCAGGGCGGCGGTGACCGGCGCGCGCAGCGGGCTGTCGTCGGGCACGCCGTGCAGGGTGAGGATGGAGACCAGGTAGGCCACGACCGGGGCGGCGTCGGGGAACACGAGCGCGTCGTCGCGTCGCAGGATGGTGATGCGGTCGGAGTCGGGGCCGAGGCCGAGTCCTTCGGCGACGATCCCCGGCAGGTTGCCGCCGTGCACGCGCTCATCGGGCGAGGGCGGGGAGACGACGTCGTGGCGGGTCAGGACGTCGTTCAGGAGCGCCGTCATGCGCGGGTAGGGCGCTCGGCGGTTGACGACGGCGGCGAACCGGCCGCCGGGCCGCAGCACGCGGCCGGCCTCGGCGACGGCCGGCACCGGGTCGTCGAGGTGGTAGAGCATGTGGCGGGCGGTGACGACGTCGAAGGAGCCGGCGGCGAAGGGCAGGTGGTGGGCGTCGCCGCGCAGAGCCCGCACCCCGGGGAGGGCGGCACAGGCGGCGGCGGATTCGGCGGAGAAGTCCAGGGCCGTGAGCGGGGCCGTGTGGTCGGCGGCAAGGCGCGCCAGGAAGGTGCCGGTTCCGGGGCCGACGTCCAGGAGCCGGTCGCCGGACGTCACGGCGGCCGCCGCGATGACGTCGGCCTCGACGTCGTGGGCGGCCTCGCTGTAGCGGCGGTGGGTCTGGATCCTGACGTCCAGGGGACTCAGAGTGCGGTACTCACGTTCGACGGCTGATCGCATGCCCGCCATTGTGGCCCTGCGCCCGCCGCCGGGGCGGCGGGCGCAGGAAGGCTCCGAAAGTCCTTCAGGTGTGCGGGCGCACCACGATCGAGACCGGCATGGAGCGGACCGGGTCGGTGCGGACGTGGCTGCCCGAGTGGGGCGAGTCCACGACCAGGCCGTTGCCGATGTAGACGCCGACGTGGTGCCGGCTGGGGTAGAAGACCACCAGGTCGCCGGGCTGGGCCCGGGACAGCGGCACCGGGGTCCCGGCGGCGGCCTGTTGCGTGACGGTGCGGGGGATCTTGACGCCGGCCGCCGCCCAGACGTGCTGGGTGAAACCGGAGCAGTCGAAGCCCGCGCGGGTGGTGCCGCCCCAGCGGTAGGGCACGCCGATCAGGGACAGCGCCTCGCGGACCGCCTTGGCCGCCTTGGGGTTGGCGGCGGCGGGCAGGTGGGAGAGGGGGCTGCTGTGGATCGGCTTGGTGTGCTTCGCCGGTGGCTTGTTCGCCGGGCTCTTCTTCGGCGGGGCCTTCCTCGTCACGGCCTTCTTCGGCGGGGCCTTCTTCGGCGTGGCCTTCTTGGCCGCGACCGGACGCTTCGCCGTCTTCCTGGGCTGTGGATTCAACACCGGGGTGCCGTCCGGAGCCTTTTCGGCCGCCGAGGCCGGGACCGGAGACGGAGCCGGTGGCGGAGCCTGGGGGATCCCCACGGCGGCCGGTTCGAACGGCGAGCGGCCTGCCATCGGCCCGCTGGACCCGCCGAACCCGCCGAACTCGCCGAACTGGCCGGCGGCGGTCGCCAGCAGCGCGCCGGCTGCCAGCAGAGCGGATACGCACCGTGCGGAAGCACGGTGCTCACGTTTATGACATTCCATCCCATCACTTCCTCGGTTCGGCACAGGACAGGTTCCTGCGATGATCCGAAGATCGTTCTACCGCTCCCGGGGGCTCCGTACGCCTGCTCGCACCCGATCGGCGCAGTGATGAGGGAACTGACCTGCGGCGTTCGTGTTCGGACACGTACTCGAACAGCGCCTTCGAACAATGTCTTCGAACGACGCCCGAACAACGTGCTCGAACAACCGCACGGCAGCGGGCCCCGGATTCCGTCCGTCCCCTCCGGCGGACGGAGCCCACGGGGCCCGTGCTGCACAACCGACCGTTCGTCCAGCCCCCCGCGGCCGGGCGAACGGTCGGTCCTTTTCCGGGTGCCGTGCCCGGCCGGGTCGAAGCGGGCCGGGCACGGCACGTCATCGGTGTCGTCGGTGGATGCTTACACGGTCATCGGAGGCGGCGGCGTGGACGCCGCGTCCGGGACCAGGGCCATCGCTGGCGTCGGTGGTGCTGTCGTGGTCGCCCTCGGCGTAGTCGGTGTTCACCATGAGTCATATGGGAGCACGCAGCCGCCGGGCCCCCTCCCCGCCGGAAAGACGTACGCTGCATGTCGGGCTGTACCGCTGTGCCCACACCGCGGAACCGCCCGGCGACCACCGAGAACGAGGGAAAAGGGCCACCCCATGCAGATACGGGACTTCATCCCGCAAGTCCTGCCGCAGAACCTGCCGAGCCTGGCCGGCGGCGTGCCCCCGGCACCGCCGGGCACCATCTTCGTCAAGGCCGGGCCCAGCGGCTTCGCGGTCCCGCCGCGCAAGTTCACGCTGCACTTCGGCCGCGCCGAGGCCGACGTGCACGTGGTGATCGGCGGCGACGACGAGTTCGTCAGCCGGCTGGCCGGGATCTTCACCTGCGACGGCGATCAGTGGTGGCTGCGCAACGAGGGCCGCCGCCCGATCCTGATGCCGGGCATGGAGCCGATCCTGCGGCACCACGAGGTGTCGGTGAACGCCGGCTACACCCCGATGACCATCGAGACCCCGAACCGGCGCACCCACCTGCTGGAGGTGCACCTGGTCGGCAGCCAGCGGCACGCCGCCGGCGGCGTGGCCCACTCCCGCACGCTCACCTCCGACGTGACCGACCTGGCCCCGGTGGAGCGCCTGATGCTGATCGCGCTCGCCCAGCGCTACCTGCGCCGCGAGCCGTATCCGGCGCCGGTGACCTGGAAGCAGGCCGCCGACGACCTGAACGCCGCCGCGCCGAACCCGCTGCACCCCTGGACCGCCAAGGCGGTGGAGCGCCGGATCTCCGAACTGCGGGCCCGGCTGTCCACCGGCCCCGGCGCGATCCGCGGGATCGTGAAGGAGCCGGACATGGTCGAACCGCTCGGCAACACGCTGAACGACAACCTGATCAGGGCCCTGCTGCGCAACGCCACCTTGGTGCCGGAAGACCTGTACGCCCTGGGCGAGGAAGTCTGAGCAAACCCGGGCCCGGCCGCGGAGTCTGCGCAGGAGAAGCGCATCCCCCGCGCCGGGCACCGTTCCAGGCTTCGACTCACACGTGCGCGGAGTGCCCCTGCTCCTTCAGCGCGTCCACGACCTGCTTCACCTCATGCGCGCGCGAACGCGGGCACACCAGCAGCGCGTCCTCGGTGTCCACGACCACCACATCGCTCAGACCGACCACGGCGACCACCCGGCCGGTCGTGGAGACCACCACCGAGTCCTCGACCGAGCGCAGCGTGGCCACCGCGGCGTCGGTGAGCACGACGTTCCCGGCGGCGTCGCCGTCCAGGGACTCGCCCAGGGAGTGGAAGTCGCCGATGTCGCTCCAGGGGAAGTCGGCGGGCACGGTGGCGACCAGGCCGGCGGCGGCCGCGCCCTCCATGACGCCGTAGTCCACCGAGATCTTCTCCAGCGTGGGCCAGGTGGCGCCGAACACCGTCTCCTGGTCCGGGCCGTCCCAGGCGGCGGCGATGGTGGCGATGCCGGCGCGCAGCTCGGGACGCTGACGCTCCAGTTCGGCCAGGAAGGCGGCGGCCCGGAAGACGAACATGCCCGCGTTCCACAGGTACTCGCCGGTGGCCAGATACGCGGTGGCGGTCTCGGCGTCCGGCTTCTCGCGGAACTCGACTATCCGGTGCACACCGGCCGATATCTCCTCGGCCAGGTGCAAATAGCCGAAACCGGTCTCCGGGCGGGTGGGCCGGATGCCGACGGTCACCAGGGCCCCGGACTCGGCGGCGCGCGCCGCGATGCCGATGATCTCCTCGAACCGGGACTGGCTGCCGATCAGGTGGTCGGCGGAGTAGATCGCCATCACCGCCTCCGGGTCGCGGTTCGCCACCACCGCGGCGGCCAGGGCGACCGCGGCCAGCGAGTCCCGGGGCTCGGGTTCGACGAGGATGTTGCGCTCGGGGACGTGCGGCAGCTGGCGGGCCACGGCGACGGCGTGCGCGACCCCGGTGACCACGTAGACCTGGTCGGGGTCCGACAGGCCGGCCACGCGCGCGGCCGTGGCCTGCAGCAGCGACTGGTCGGTGCCGCCGAGGCGGTGCAGGAACTTCGGACTCGCTGCCCGGGACAGGGGCCAGAGCCGGGTTCCGCTCCCGCCTGCCAGGATGATCGAGTACACGTGGTGCCGCCTTCCGAGGTGGTGAATCGTCGGATCATAGTGCACGCGGGCGAACCGGAGTTCTCCTGACGGGTGAAGGGATGGATCAGTGACCGAGCCGACACACGCCGCGGCGGACGACGGCCCGTCGCCCCCGCACAGCGTCGCCGATCCGTCACCCGTGCCATTCCCCGATATCCCGGCCGGACCCCTGCCGGCCCGCCGCTGGTATCGCAGGATCCTACGTTCTGCCGGACGGTGGGCGGCAATCGGCTTCGTGGTACTGACGATGTCGTCAGTCCCTTACAACGCGTACACGGCCGGGCGCGCCGATCCGCCACCGGGACTGACCTATGTGACCGCGGACGGTATCCGCACCCGCTACGAGCAGTGGGGCACCGCCGGCTCCCCGGTCCTGCTGGTCCACGGCGCCTTCGAGGACTCCGACACCTGGCAGCCGCTGGCCGCGCTGCTGGCCCGCGACCACCGGGTGTACGCGCTGGACCTGACCGGCTCCGGCTACAGCGCCCGCGTCGGCCCGTACACCACCGCGCACCTGGCCGCGCAGCTCACCGGCCTGGCGACGGCGCTGGGCCTGGACCGGCCGGTGCTGGTCGCGCACTCCAGCGGCGCGGCGGTGGCCGCCGAGGCGGTGCTGGAGTCCCCGCACGCCTACAGCGGCCTGATGTTCCTCGACGGCGACGCGCTGCCCATCGCGCACTTCGGGGCGTCGTGGGCGCTCGGCCCGTTCCGCACCTCGGTCCTGCGCCTGGCGTTGCGCTCGGACTGGCTGATCCGCACGATCTACTCGGCGCAGTGCGGCCCGGCCTGTCCGCGCCTGGACGCCGCCGGGGTGGACCGGTTCCGGCGGCCCTACCAGGTGGCCGGCGCCGAGCAGGGGCTGTGGAAGATGGTCGACTCGGTCGGCGGGCCGGGGCTGCCGGCGACGCGGGTGGGCCAGCTGGCGTCCGCCTGCGTGCCGAAGGCGGTGGTCTTCGGGAAACAGGACGATGTGTTCCCAGACAACGCGGCGGCCACTGTCGCGGCGCGGATCGGGGCACCGGCGCCGACGGTGATCGACGGAGCGCACCACCTGTCGTTCATCTCGCATCCGGCGGCGGTGGCGCAGGCGGTCGAGGCGCTGACGGCGCGCGCCGCTGCCGCCGCGTGTTGAGCAAGGGTTCTGAGTTGAGCAGGGGTGCTGTGCTCATCCGCCCAGTGCGAGCGCGATGAAGCCGGTCGGCGAGAGCTGAGCGGCGAGCATCCGCACGGCCTTGGCCCGCCACGCGGCGTCGGGGCCGCCCGCGGTGAAAGCCTCCTCGGCCAGGAAGGCGATGTCGACGAGGCCGCGGGAGGCGCGCCAGTAGGACAGGGGCAGCGGGTCGGGCGACGGGGTGCCGTAGCCCTGGAAGAACCAGGCGCGCTCCCGGTCGCCGATGTGCTCGTCGCCGTAGGCGCCGCCGAGGACGAACATCAGGTCCTGTTCGGGGGTGGACAGGGCGGCGTCGTCCCAGTCGATCAGCCAGAGGCGTCCCGGTGCAGCCAGGACGTTGCCCAGGTGCGGATCGGTGTGGCAGACGGTGGCGGGCCGCACCGCCGGTGCCAGCTTCTCGACGTGGGCGGCGGCCGCCTCGATCTGGTCGGTGTGCGCCAGCCACAGACGCCGGGCCTCGGCGGCGGTCGCGTCGGCGGGGACGGCCGAGCGCAGCAGCGTGTCCACGCGGCGGGCCTCGGCCAGGTCGCCGTGGTGGCCGGCGACGGGGAGCACGGCCGCGAGGTCACCGGTGGCCGGCAGCGCATGCGCGGCGGCCAGGACCTCGCCGAAGGCGCGCCACTGCCCGGCGTCCAGCCCGCCGTCGACGCCCTGTCGCTCGCCGACCCACGGCACCACCGACAGTCGGCGTCCCTCCCGCTCGGACCACAGCCGGCCGTCCAGGGTGCGCAGCGGCGCGGCGACCGCGCGCGCCCCACGCTCGGCCAGAGCCGCGGGCACCACCAGGCCGGCCGCCGAGCCGCCCGACGACCACTTGATCGCATAGGTTCGGCCGGCCGCGCGCCCCCGGAAGTTCCGGGCCGCCCGGTCCACCCCGCCATCGACCGTGTCGACCGCGGTCAGCCGGATGCCGAAGTCCTCCGCGACATAGGTGATCACATCTGAGGTCATGGCGGCGAGGCTAAGTCAGAGGACGCCTAACCGTCATCTGACTTCCCGCCGACAGGCAGAGCCGACGTGCCGACCACGGCGTCGGTGTTGAGCGGCCCGTAGATGTGCGGGAACGGGTCGGCGGCGCCGGGCACCTCCTCGTACCGCAGCGGAGCGGTGAGCCGGTCCGGATCGATCTCCAAGACGACCAGTTCCGCGGCGTCCACGTCCGCGTAGAAGGCGCCGGCGACGCCGTCGACCTGGTTCGCCGTGGCGGCGTGGATGAAGCCCTGCTGCTCCAGGGTGCGTCCGCGAGTGGAGACGCGGTACTCCCCCGCGGCCTCGGCCTGAACCCAGTCGGCCCGGAACGCGATGTGGTAAATGGTCACCTGACCAGTCTGCCAAGTGCCGAGGTGTCTTGGCGGCGCCGGAGTCCGGATCGGAAGTGGCAGCCTCCTGCCAAAAGGCGCAAGATAGCCGACGGTCGGAAAACTCGCCAGCAGGCGTCAATGCGCCAGGCAAGCAGTCGGGAGGGCTCCATGCTCGAAGCACTCGGCCTGCCGGATCCCTGCGGCGAGGTCTACGCCGCGCTCGTGGCCGCGCCGCACGCGACCACCACGGAGCTGGCCGAGGCCTGCGGCATCCCGCGCGCGGCCGCCGGCACCGCGCTGACCCGGCTGGTCCGCTCCGGGATGGCGGGCCGCACGCCCGGCCATCCCCCGCGCTACCTGGCCTCGGCGCCGGACGCCGCGATCGGCTCGCTGATCGGGCAGCGCGAGGACGAGCTGCGCGCCGCGCGCACGGCGATGTTCGCGCTGATGGCGACCTACCGCGAGACGTCGCAGCGCACGCATCCGGCGCTGGCGGTGGAAGTGGTGCTGGGCCGGGAGGAGATCGGCCGCCGGGTGGCCCAGTTGCAGTCCGCGGCGCGGGAGCGGATCTACGGCTTCGACCGGCCGCCGTACGTGGAGCCGCCGGGCAGCAACGAAGCGCTGGCCGAGCGGCAGCTGCGCAAAGGCATCACCTACCAGGTGATCTACTCCCGCGAGGCCGTGGCCTGGCCGGGCCGGCTGGAGAACGACATCCGCTCGGCGGTCGCCCTCGGCGAGCTGGCCCGGGTCCGGCCCGAGGTGCCGATGAAGCTGCTGGTCGCCGACCGCCGGCAGGCCGTGATCCCGATGGCCGCGGCGGAGCAGGCGGTGGAGTCCGCGTACGTCATCCACCCCTCCTCGCTGCTCGACGCGCTCATCGCCTTGTTCGAGGCCGAATGGGATCGCGCGCTGCCGCTGGACACGCTCCACGGCCTGGAGTCCGCCGGCTCCCGGAGCGCGTCGCCGGCGGCGCCGGCCGGAACCTCAACGCCCGACGCCACCACCCGCCGCCTGCTGGTGCTGCTCGCCTCCGGCCTCACCGACGAGGGCATCTCCCGCGCCCTGGGCTGGAGTTTCCGCACCACGCAGCGGCGTATGCAGGCCCTGATGCGGGAGTTCGGGGCGACGACCCGCTTCCAGGCCGGGGTCGCGGCGCGCGAACGCGGATGGATCTGAGCGTTGAGCCGCAGTGGCGTGCGACCGAACGCATAGGCGCCGGGGCGATAAAACCGGCGCAACCGCTGTCGTTCCCGGCGGCGGGCTGAAAGCATACGGCCCATGGACATCAGTGAGTCGCCATTGGCCGAAGCCGGCCGTCGTTTCTTCAGCCCCGAGAACGCGAAGACCTGGATCAGCCTGCTGCGCCCCGGATACCACCTGCGCAAGCAGAAGGAGGGCGAGCCGCTGGTCGCCTACCTGGGCGGCGATCCGATGCTCCCGGCCGACGTGGAGTGGCCGGTGTGGGAGGGTCACGGGCCGCTGTCGTTCATCGCGGCCTTCGACTGCGAGGAGGTGCCGCCGGGGCAGCTGGACATCGCCCTGCCGGAGGCCGGGATGCTCCTGTTCTTCTACTTCAACGGCGTCGGCGAGGACGCGGTGCAGTACCTGGACCCGGAGAGCATCGCCGGCGGGACCCGGGTGATCTACGTGCCCGAGACCGCCGACGACGTGGCCCCGCGCAAGGCCCCGGAGGGCCTGGAGGCGTTCCCGCGCGTCATGCTCACCGGCGAGTTGATAGCGACCGCGCCGGACAACGAGAACGCGGCGCTGGTCGCGGCGTTCGGCGAGCCGGGCGAGGACCCGACGGCCGACGACGACTTCACCGAGTACCCGACGGTCGGCGACTCCGACGGCGACGGCTTCTACGACGCGCTGACCACGTTCCGCCGCGACCACTCCCCGCACCACCGCGTCGGCGGGTACTCGCTGCCCAAGGCCGGGTCGGTGGAGAAGGAGGCCGCGCACGCGGTCTTCCCCGGCGACGACGACGCGGCCCGGCAGGCCCGCCGCGAACTGCTCGGCGACCTGGTGATGCTGATCCAGATCGACAGCGACTCGCGCGCGGCCATGGAGTGGGGCGACACCGGCCGCCTGTACTGGCTCATCCGGCGCGCGGACCTGGAGGCGCGGCGGTTCGACAAGGCCACCTTCACCTGGCAGAGCGAGTAGGGCACGCAGAACAAGTAGAGCGGGCAGGGCGGGTAGGGCGGGTAGGCAGGGCCGGTACAGCCGCCGCGGTCCGGCCCGCGCCGCCCGCCTACGAACCCTGCTTGCCGTGCGGCCCGAGCTTCTCGCGCAGCAGCCGCTCGTGCAGCTCCACCAGCGCGTCGTAGCGGTTGAGCACGTCGGCCAGGTCGCCGGGCTCGGTGATGGACTGCTCGGCGGCCCGGCGGATCATGTCGGCCTGCTGACGCAGCACCGCGTACTGCTCCGGGCGCGGTGCCTGCGCCATGATGTCGGCCAGGGCCTGGAGTTCGCGGATCATCACCGAGGGCATGCCCAGGCTGGACTGGCGGACCTTCTCGAAGCCGCGCTGCACCAGCCGGTCGTAGGTGGCCTGGGTCCGGATCAGGCGCACGTAGCCGTCCTTGTCCCGGTGCACGACCTGCGGGTGCCAGCTCAGGGCGACCTGGCGCAGGCAGTCGCCGATCCAGTCGATGCAGGTCAGGGCGGTGAAGGTGTCGTTGATCGCGGCGGACAGGGCGCGGGTGGCGATCTCCACGAGCTGGTCGATGCCGAACGAGATGTCCTGCGTGATCGACCGGTAGGGGCCGCTCAGGTGCGCGCGCCGCAGCGCCTCGGCGACCTGGGGCGCGGCCCGCGGCGGGGTGACCGTGGCCAGGGTGCGGCCGGCCACCACGAAGTGGCCGGGGCGGTAGAGCAGGTGGATCACCGCGTCGGCCTCGGTGGCGATGCGCATCAGCGTCCGGTGGGAGACGTACTGCAGGTAGCCGCTCTCCGAGGAGGTCACCACGCCGTGGTCGGCGGCCATGGCCCGCAGGAGCTCCTGCGGGGCCGGTCCGGCCTGGGGACCGCCGGGCTGCGGGGTGTTCTCCTCGGCGATGGCCTTGGCGACGTCGGCGGCGATCGAGGCGATGACGTAGGGGAGCTGGATCTGGATCGCGATGTGGTGGATGAAGTAGATCAGCACCAGCACGTCGAGCAGGGCCAGCGCCAGCACCAGGCTGATCGAGGCGTGCGGCACGAAGTCGCCGCGCTCACCCGGGCCGATGGAGATCAGGACCAGGATGGCGTAGGTGAAGGTGGCGACGAAGGTGCCCAGGGTCCACTGGGTGCCGCGGTCGCGCATGAAGTTGCGCAGCATGCGCGGGCCGAGCTGGTTCCCGGCCAGGGTCAGGGCCACCAGGATCACCGAGAACACCACGCCGACGACGGTGATCAGGGCGGCGGCCAGCGCGGTGAGGATCTGCCGGGAGGCGTCGGCGGTGCCGCTGATCACCCAGGTCGGCAGCGTGATCTCGCCGCGGTAGGCGGCGCGGTCCAGCGCGTTGCCGGCCCAGAACAGCAGTCCGGCGCTGATCACCTCGAGCGTCGGGACCCACCACAGGCTGGTGCGCAGCGCCTCGCGACGCCAGCCGGAGCGCAGGTCGAGCTGCCTCATCGCGGCCCCCTGTCCCGGTGCGAGCGCCATAGCGGTGATCCTTCCCGGTTGGATCTCCCGGGGTGCCGCGCTGATACCTCTCCTGAGCCATCCGGGTGCCCCCGCCGGGCTCGGCGCTCAAGGGTCTGCGCCCGGACGTCCATGCGTTCCTCCCGATGGCGATGCTCCGCGTGACCAAGACGAGTACGCCGGACGTCCGGCCGCGCGTCTCCGGGACACAGCCCTGATCCGCGCCGCCGCCGAGGCGGTGCCGGAGCGGGCGCAGACCGACCTTATGGCACCGGACCGGGAGGGCATCGGCCGCTTCCGCCGCAGGGTTCGACGGCTGCTCCGGAGCAAGGCCCCCGCCGCCGCACCGCCGACCGACCGGCACCGACTGAGGTCACTGAGGCCACTGAGCACGCCCTGTCCGGCGAGCCACTCGAATGGATTCGCCCGGCGGTCCCCGCCCCGGCATCGGTGTGATCGTTAGCGTGTGGACATCTCCGAACTGACCCCCGAACTCCTCGCGGACCTGCGCGCGCCGCGTCCGTATCCGGCCGTCACGCTGGTCATGCCGGCGGATCCGAAGGAGCCCTTCGGGGAGAAGGCCCGCATCACGCTGCGGGGGCTGTGCACCGAGGCGCAGCGACGGCTGGCCGAGGACCAGGACGTGGAGCGGGACGCCCGGCTGAAGCTGCGGGACGAGAAGCTCGACCCGGAGGCGATCATCGGGCTGATCGACCCGAGCGCGCCGTCCGGGGAGGTCGTCGTGTACATCAGCGCCACCGAGCCGACCCGGCTGTGGCAGGTGCCGAACGGCGCCGACGCCACGCCGCGGGTGGAGCTGGCGGACACCTATCTGACGCGGTACCTCGTCGCGGCCGAGCAGCGTTCGTGGCCGTACCTGGTCCTCGTGCTGGACCAGGAGATGTGCCGGCTGTACCGGGGCTCGGCCGACCAGCTGCGCGAGGTGAAGGAGCTGGGCTTCCCCTATGCGCCCGCCATCCCCTCGCCGGAGGACGCGGTGCCCGGGCCGATCCCCCGCGCCGAGCCGTACGAGGCGCACGAGGAGTACGTCAAGCAGTACCTGCGCGCGGTCGACACCCATCTCGGGCACGTGCTCAAGCGGCACGACGGCCTGCCGCTGCTGGCGATCGGCGGCGAGAAGATCCTGGCGGCGTTCCTGGAGCTCACCGCCTACCGCGACCTGATCGTGGGCACCCTGCCGCTGACCGGGATGGACAAGGACTCCCCGGCCGGGCTGGCCAAGCGGGTCGCGCCCGAGATCGCGAAGCACCGGGCCGAGCAGGTGTCGGCGGCGGTGAAGGAGCTGGAGGACGCCCGGTCGCAGAACAAGTACGCCGGCGGCCCCGCCGAGGTCTGGACCGCCGTGGCCGACAAGCGCGTGTACCGGCTGGTCCTGGAGGAAGGGCTGCTGGTCGCGGGCAAGGTGAGCAGCGACGGACGGGAGCTGACGATCATGCCGTTCCCGGCGCCGGTGACGCTGCCGCAGCCGAAGGAGGACCTGGAGCGGCCCAAGCCGGGCGTCCACTCCGACATCATCGACCAGCTGGTCGAAGATTCGCTCGAGGCCGGGGCGCGGGTGTTGTTCGTCCCGGACGGGACGCTGGCGACCACCGGCGGCATCGCGGCGGTGCTGCGGTACTGAGGCCGGCGCACCGCCGTCGAAGCACCGCCGAACCACTGCCGAACTGC